>NZ_JALPRH010000012.1:0-223479 GCF_030464795.1 Paraburkholderia sp. SECH2 | reverse complement strand
TGCTTTTGGTGTGTTGTTTTTTTCCCTCTCTCTTTTTGTCTTTTTTTCCCCCGTTGCTTCATCGTTACTTGGCGTTTGTTGTTTTCTTTTTCCGCCCCCCCCCCCCACGTCGCCGGCAAGCGCGGTGCCTGTCACGCAATCGTATCGATCACACCACCATCCACGCGCAGCGCCGCGCCGGTGGTCGCCGAAGCCTGCGGCGAGCAGACGTAGACGACCATGTTCGCGATTTCTTCAGTGGAGGCCGCGCGCTGGATGATCGAACTACTGCGATGCTCGCGCACGAATTCGGTGGCGACCTGCTCGACGGTCTTGCCTTGCTGTCTGGCGGTGTCTTCCACCATCGCGCGGAAGCCGTCCGACAAGGTCGGTCCAGGCAGCACGGAATTCACCGTCACGCCGCTGCCTGCCACCTGCTTGGCAATCCCGCGCGCGATGCTCAACTGCGCGGTCTTCGAGAAGCCGTAGGCGAGCATGTCCGGCGGAATGTTCAACCCCGATTCCGATGAAATGAACACCACGCGGCCCCATTTGCGCTCGATCATCCCCTTCAGATAATGGCGCGTAAGCCGCACGCCTGACATCACGTTGACCTGGAAGTAGCGCTCCCAGTCGTCGTCTGTGGTGGTGAAGAGATCGCCGGGGCCGAACACGCCGAGGTTGTTCACCAGAATGTCTGCGTGCGGCACGGCTTTCGAGAGCGCCGCGCAACCTTCGGGCGTGCCGAGGTCGCCGGCGAAGCCGCGCAGCTTTGCTTTCGGCGCAGTCTTGAGAATCGTTTCGATGGCGCGGTCTACCGCTTCCTGTTTGCGGCCGTTGACGATGGTTTCCGCACCCGCTGCGGCGATGCCGGTCGCGATGGCGAGGCCGATGCCCGCCGTGGACGCGCTGACGATGGCGGTCTTGCCGGATAGATCGATGTTCACTGGCTTGCTCCTTGTTGACGTTGCGGTGGACTGCCCAGGCGTGCGGCTGGCCCTGCCGAAAAATGTAAGCGACGGAGTGCTCAAACCTTCGAGGTGAGTATCCCACCTATCCGCCTTCGGGGTCGAAAGCGTGCCCATCCGCCGACGGACACCTGCGTCGCTATAATGATTCGCTGTCCTTTTCTAGCCCACCTCCCCCTGCCGCCATGACATCCGACCGCATCGATCCGTCCCACGAAGCCCTCGAACTTGGCGGCTCAGTCTGGTTTAAGGCAGGCGCGCAAACGCTCGGCGGCGCGTCACGGATCGCGCTGCTCGCGGCGATCGGCGAAACCGGTTCGATCACGAGCGCGGCGAAAGCCATCGGCATGAGCTACAAAGGCGCGTGGGACGCTGTCGACACGATGAACAATCTTGCTGGCGAGCCGCTCGTCGTGCGCTCGACCGGTGGCAAAGGCGGTGGCGGCACGATACTCACGCCGCGCGCCGTGAAGCTGATCGATACGTTTCGGGCCGTCGAACGCGAGCATCGGCGTTTTCTCGAACGCGCGGGCGCGGCGATCGAAGGCTTTGCCACGGATTGGGATCTGATCGGCCGCATCGGCGTGAAAACGAGCGCACGCAATCAGCTATACGGCACGGTGTCGGCCATCACCCGCGGGACGGTCAACGATGAAGTGTCGCTGGCGCTGCCAGGTGGCCATACGATCGTCGCCGTAGTCACGCATGAAAGTACCGAGACGCTGGGCCTCGCGGTGGGGGCGGCGGCGTTTGCGTTGATCAAGGCATCTTGGGTGGTGCTGCTCGTGGAGGATGAACGTGGCACGCCGCTGAAGTTGTCCGCGCGTAATCAGTTGCGCGGCACGGTGCAAAGTGTGAAGCGCGGGGCGGTCAATGCGGAGGTGTCGCTGCTATTGGACGGCGGCGCGGTGATTACCGCGGTCGTCACGAATCAAAGCGTCGATACGCTTGGGCTTGTGGAAGACGGGACCGCGGTCGCGGTATTCAAGGCGTCGAGCGTGATTCTTGGTGTGAAGGATTGAGTGAGCAGGCGCGCTGCGGTTACGGCACGCTACGCTCGTACCCGGCAAACGGGTGGTTCTCACGTACGCAACCATCGCTGACCTGCACGACCTGATCGCCGAACGCGGCGACATCGTCGGGATCGTGCGTGATCAACACCATCGGAATATCGAGCCGCGTTTGCAGGTCCGACAGCTCGCTCCGCATACGCTGACGCAGCGCGCTATCGAGTGCGGAAAACGGTTCGTCCAACAGCAACAAGCGAGGTTCGGCGACAAGCGCCCGCGCCAGTGCCACGCGCTGCTTCTGTCCACCCGAAAGCTGCGCCGGATGATTACCCGCCACGCTCTTCAACTCGAGCGCGTCGAGCCAGTAATCGACTTGCGGGTGCGAGATTCGCGCGCGCGGATTGAGCCAACCCTTCTGCAACCCAAAGCCGATGTTCTGCCGCACGTTCAGATGCGGAAACAGCGCGTAGTCCTGAAACAGATACGCAATCTTGCGTGCCTGCGGTTTCTGATCGATGCCGCGCGCGCTGTCGAACAACGCGTTGCCGTGCAGCGTGATCGCCCCTTCGTCGGGGCGCAGCAAGCCGGCGATCGCCTGCAGCGTCAAACTCTTCCCCGCGCCGGACGGCCCGAACAGCACGACGCGCTGCGTGGTCGCCTTGAACGAGACGTCGAGCGTGAAATGGCGCTCGGCGCTCTGGAAGGTCTTGCGGATGTCGACGGCGAGCAACATATCAGCGGGACGACAGAAGCGTGTGCTGCGGCACCAGACGGCCCGCGAGCAACAGGATCACGACGCACGTCACGGAAGTCACGAGCACGAGAAAATTGGCGGTGCTGTCGTCGCCGGCCTGCACGGCTGAATAGACCGCAACCGAAAGCGTCTGAGTGCGTCCCGGCAAGTTGCCCGCGATCATCAGCGTCGCGCCGAATTCGCCGAGCGCCCGCGCAAACGCTAGCAGACCGCCTGCGAGAATGCCGCGGGCGGCGAGCGGCAGTGTCACGCGAAAGAAGACCGCCGTTTCGCTCACGCCGAGCGTGCGCGCGGCCCGCTCGAGTTGCGGATCGACGGATTCGAAGGCGGCGCGCGCGGACTTCAGCACGAGCGGAAACGCCACCACCGTCGACGCGATCACCGCGCCCTGCCAGGTGAACACCAACTGGATATCGAGCTTGTCGAGCCATCCGCCGATTACGCCGCGCCGTCCGAGCACGACCAGCAAGTAGTAGCCGAGCACGGTGGGCGGCAAAACGAGCGGCAGCATGAGCAGCGAATCGATTACGTCGCGCGCGCCCGAGCGCCAGCGCGACAAACCGAAACCGGCCGCGACACCGAACACCAGATTGAGCACGGTGGCCCAGCCCGCCACTTTCAGTGACAGCAGGAGCGGAATCCAGGCCTGTTGCATGTGCGTCCGGTACCCAGGTTAATGCGCGGGCTTGAAGCCGTACTTCGCGAGCACGGCCTGGCCGGCCGGCGAGAGCACAAAGTTCATAAAGGCTTGCGCGTCGGCCGCGTGGCGGCTGCCTTCGACTTGCGCGATCGGATAGGTGATCGGCGTTTGCGTCGGCACGTTCATCGCGACCTTGACCTTGTCCGGCATGACTGCGGCATCGGTGCTGAACACGAAGCCGGCGTCCACTTCACCGCGCGACACATAGTCCAGGCTCTGACGTACGTTCGATGCCAGCACAGCCTTTGCGCTGACCGCGTCCCACACGCCAGCGGCTTGCAGCGCGCCTTGCGTATAGCGGCCAACCGGCACCGAAGCCGGATCGCCATAAGCCACACGCTTCACATTCGCCGACGTCAGATCGTTCAGCGAGGCCGGCGCGAAATGGCTGTCGGTCGGCACGATCAGCACCAGCGAATTGGCGGCAAAGTCCTTGCGCGTAGCCGGAACGATCACTTTTTCCGCCGCGGCCTTGTCCATCGCTTTCTGGTCCGCCGAGGCGAACACGTCGGCGGGCGCACCCTTGACGATCTGCTGCATCAGCACGTCGGACGCGCCGAAGTTCAACAGCACCTTGGTGCCCGGATGTTGCTGTTCGAAGACCTCGCTCACTGCTTTGAACGCGTTGGTCAGGCTGGCGGCGGCCGAAACCACCAGTTCGTCGGCACGTGCGTTGGCGCTGACGGCAACGGCGATGGCGCTGGCGATGAACAGCGCGTGTTTCACAAGGCGGCGGGACAGTGTCATGAAGGCTGGATGTCCGGCGTGGGCCGGAGCGGCGGGTTAAAACGCTATCGTAATATATGAAAGGTTATAGCGGTATCCATGACGATTATTCAGTCGCGCGCATAACGCGGCCCGGCAGGCGTTGGCTTCAGTTGCTGAACAGGAAATCGATTGAACGTGCTTCAGACGTCTGGCGAGTCCGGCGGCGTCAGCGTGTTGAGCGTCTGCGACAGCGGCGCTGTGGCGGGACGCACGTCGCGCACGGCCCTCCACTTGGCGCGGATGAACGGCCGGTCGTGGCCGGACACCTTCAGCGCGATATGCGTGACCCAGCGTTGTGTCGGCACGTGCACACCGTGCATCAGCAGCGCGAGGATCATGAGACTCGCGGCGACGGGCGCCGCCGACAGCCGGCCCGGCTCGGCATGCCACGCCATGCGCACAAAGAACAGCGCCGCCAGCGCACCGACCAGGCAGCCGGTCACGGCTTCAGATGGTGAGTGAGCGCTCAGCACGACGCGCGACAAGCCGACCGCCATGCCCGCGGCTAAGCCCAATAAGACGCCAAGCAGGCGAATCGCCGGACGCGCCGGCAGCAACATCAGGAACAATGCGACCGGATAGACGGCGGTAGAGAGCATGGCGTGACCGCTGACGCCAGTGAAATCCAGTTCGCGCACGCCGACGCCCCAACCGAGGAAGGCCAGCTTAGTCAAGGTCACAACGCCGATGGCCGCGCCAAGCAGCAGCAACCAGCCAGCCGCCATGCGCCACGTGTAGCCGACCGCCAGCCACAGCGCGATGGCGAACGCGAGCGGCAGCGTCATGCCAGCGCCGCCGAGGCTGGTGATCGAATACCACAGATGGGCTGGTAAATCGGGCATGGCAAAAGCGCGACCAAGGCCGCGTAGAATCGGGTTGGTAATGGTTTAACGCGCGAACGGCGCGAATCGCCGACGCGGTAAAGGCGTCGGCAGACATTATTTACCCGCCAGTATAGACGGGTGCTGCGGGCGGGATTCGCCACGCATCAGGCTTTTTGTGGCGGGTGTTGGCTAGCGAACAAGCTTTGCCACGGTTTGACGTTGGTGCTGCTGCAAGGTTCGCCGGGCGGAAAATTCGGTATCCGGCAGAGGCCAAGGCCGTCAGCATCGCATGAGGATTGGTGTTATTGTGCATTGCACAACAAAGCGTCGTTCGATCGAACGGCACCTGTCCCTTTTTGCGAGGTTACCCGCCGATGGCAAAAAGTCTGTCGAAAATCTGGCTGCGCGGTCTTAAGCGGCTGCTCGCGATTCAAACCGAGCACACTCACGCAACGACCAAGCGCGCCCTCACACGGCCGGCACGCGCCGCCACCACCAAACCTTCGGCCAAGGCCCGCCCGGTCAAGCCGGCGGCCGCGTTGCGCGCATCCGCGAAACGCGAGGCGCCGCGCGCCGCTCCGCGTGAATCACGGGTTCGTCCGCGCGCCTCGGCATGGGCGAGCGGTTCATGGACGCGCTCGTTCCATTCGGCGCCTACCGCGCCTGGGCGGCTCGTCAACCACCTTCAGTATGGGCTGTACATCCCGACCGGCCATGCGCACGAGGCGATGCCGCTGGTCGTGATGCTGCACGGCTGTACCCAGTCAATTGACGAATTCGCCGAAGGCACGCGGATGAACGTGCTCGCCGACCGGTTCGGCTTTGCCGTGGTTTATCCGGAACAGTCGAAGCATGTGCATTCGCATCGCTGCTGGCATTGGTATGACGCCAGCGACAGCGCCGGCGGTGCCGAGGCGCGTGCGGTCGTCTCGCTGGTGGATTCACTGGTTGCCCAGCACGGCTTCGACAGCGAGCGCATCTATGTCGCCGGAATCTCTGCCGGGGCCGGCCTGACGGCGCTTCTGGCCGCCAATTACCCGGAGCGGTTCGCGGCGGTCGCGCTGCATTCGGGCCCTGCTTTCGGCGAGGCCCGCTCCGGCATTACGGCGATGGACGTGATGCGGCGCGGCGCGCGTCGCGAGCCTGCCGAGCTGGTTGACGAACTCGTTAACGTGGCTGAATACCCCGGGATGCCGGCCATCATCCTCCACGGCGACACCGATCATGTAGTCGCGCCCGTCAATGCGGACCAGCTTGCGGTGCAGTTTCTTCGTCTGAACCGGATCGTCGACGAGAAAGGCGCGCGCAAATCCGGCGAAGTGAAGGAAGAGCGCAAAGGTGGCGTTGTGATGCGCGACTACCTGCGCGGCGGCCGGCGCGTGGTGCGGTTGTGCCGTGTCCAGGGGCTCGCGCACGCCTGGAGTGGTGGCGATGACGCCGTACCTTTCCATTCCGCCAAAGGTCCGGACGCGAGCGCCATGGTGTGGGATTTTTTCAGGCACCAACGTCGCACGGGCACTGGCCGCATCGCTGAAAGCACCGCCACAGAAGCTTCGGCGGGCGCGCGGTGACATTGGAGCAACACTTCGAAATGAGTATTGGCGTGTTCCTAGGGTTTTCCCTATAATACGGGTTATCCCTTAGGCGTTAACGCCTAAACTCATTGTCGAGGTTGACCATGTACTTGCTTAGCCGCCTGTTTCTGTTCCTGACCAAATCGCCCGATCAACTCGCGAAAGAACGCGCTGACGCCTTCCTCGCAGAGGCAACCGATCTTTACGATCTGGAATTCCGTATGCGCAAGCTCGACCGTGAGGCGGCTACCCGTCATCCGGCGTGGATGGCCCAGCACTAAGCTGCGCGAGTTTGAAGCATCGGCGCGTATTGAAGAACGCCGATGTTTGGGGTGAGGCGCCCAAGCTGTTATGAGCTATTGGAAGGGCTCAGCACGCTTAAACAGCTGGATTCAATTGCCACAGCGCGTTTGATTCAACACCGCGGTAAATGCCACGTAGGCTACCTGGGGCTCGAGCAGTTCGGCCAGCCCAGCGGTCCCGTTGCCTGTATGCAAGCGTCAGTGCGACGAGCGACACCAGAACACCAGCAGCGACCGCAAACGGCGCGTCCTTAAGTCTTCGCCGGACGTTCCTGATCAAATCAATGTGAGCGAGCGCTTACTTGCCAAAACGGGCAAGCGTACGCTGCCGCGCGTCGGCATGGTCGACGATCGGGGCGGGATAATCCTTGCCCAACACCACACCAAATTCCGAGAGCCGATCCGCACCTGCCAACCATGGCGCGTGAATCCATTTGGCCGGCAGTTTCGCGAGCTGCGGCAGGTAGCGTTTGATAAAGCGCCCTTCGGCGTCGAACTTTTCTGATTGCGTGATCGGATTGAAAATCCGGAAATACGGCTGCGCGTCGCATCCCGTCGATGCCGCCCATTGCCAGCCGCCGTTATTCGCCGAGAAATCGAAGTCGTTCAATTGTTCGGCGAAGTAGCGCTCGCCGCGTCGCCAGTCGACACCCAGATCCTTCACCAGAAAACTCGCTGTCACCATCCGCAGGCGGTTGTGCATGTAGCCGGTGCGGTTCAACTGCAGCATCGCGGCGTCCACCAACGGATAGCCTGTGCGGCCGTCGCACCATGCGGCGAACGCCTCGTCCGCTTCCGGGCCTTGCTCCCAGCGCAGTTGGTCACACTCTTCCTTGAACGACGCACCGTCCGCCAGCTTTGGATGATGCGAGAGGATCATGAAGTAAAAATCCCGCCAGATCAGCTCAGACAACCACGTGGCCGAGCCTTGCCCGTCCGGTTGCAGTGACATCTCGTGCGCGAGTCGCGCGAGCGTGCGGATCGAGACAGTGCCGAAGCGCAGATGCATCGACAGGTAGCTCGGGCCTTTGGCGGCGGGAAAGTCGCGCCGGTCCTGATAGCTGTCGATGCGGGTCATGAAGTCGTCGAGCAGGCGTTGCGCGCCGCTCATGCCGGTGGGCAAGTTGAGCTCCGCAAGATTGCTCGGTGCGAAGCCGAGTTGATCGAGCGTCGGCAGTTGGCGGTCCAGCCTCGGCGGCAGTGCTGCCAGATGCTTCGCGTAGGCCTCGACCGGATACGGTTTCAGATCGAAGGCCGTCAACTGCTTGAGCCAAGCGTTCTTATATGGCGTGAACACCGTGAACGGCTTGTTCTGGCCTGTCAGCACCTCATCTCGCTCGAAAATCACCTGGTCTTTAAACGTCAGCCATTGGCGTCCGGCTTCGACAAGCCGCTCGTGCACCGTCTCGTCACGCCCGATCGCGACCGGCTCGTAATCGTGATTGGCGAATACCGCATCCACGCTGAGTTCGTCGGCGAGCCTGGGCACGAGATCGACCGGCTCACCGTACAGCACGATGAGCCCGCCACCTTTGGCACGCAACGCCTCGTCCAATTCGCCCAACGCAGCAAGAATGAACTCGACGCGGCGGTCCTGTGGCTGCGTATCGGGATGGCGAGTTTGCCAGGCGTCGCTCAGCGGTTGCAGGATCGTCGTGTCGAATACGAACGCGCACCAGACGCGCACGCAATGCTTGAGCGCGTAGTAGAGCGCGGCGTTGTCCGTGCTGCGCAGGTCGCGGCGAAACCAGACCAGACCGGTATCGAAGGTGTCGTTCAGGCGCCGCAGGCGTGTCATTGGCAACGTGGGTCGGGTAAGGGGCTGCGCAGTCTGGCATCGACCGGCGCAATGATCGACTGCCAGGTGACGATATTACTGAACTGCGCGTTGACTAACAGAGCTATCGGCGAAATCGCGCGACGGCAGATGATCGGTCGGATCGATGCCGCACATTGCGTGCCGCGTCCGCGAATGCCTATTGCACCGCCAAACGGCACAACGCCCGTACCTGATTTGCAGGGTACGAGCGTTGTTCATGACGGCCCGGTTGTGCCGCGCGCGTCAAGATTCGATTCATTGGCAATTCGTTCAAGCCGCCGGAGCTTACGCGACTTGCAGGCGCACCGCGACGTTGTTGCGCGTGGCGTTCGAGTACGGGCAGACCTGATGCGCTGCGTCGACCAGTTCCTTGGCTGCATCTGCAGGGAGACCCGGCAGCGAGACGCGCAGATCGATGTCGAGCGCGAAGCCGCCATTGTCGTTCGGGCCGATCCCCACTTCTGCCGTGACTTGCGTGTCAGCCGGCAAAGCCTGCTTGCGCTGGCCGGCGATGAACTTCATCGCGCTCAGGAAACACGCCGAGTAGCCCGCTGCAAAGAGTTGTTCAGGGTTGGTGCCCGCTGCGCCCGTGCCGCCCAGTTCGCGCGGTGCTGCCAGCTTCACGTCCAATGCATTGTCCGACGATACTGCGCGGCCGTCACGGCCACCGGTGCTGGTTGCGCTTGCTTTGTAGAGGATGTTCATTGTGCTGCTCCTAAATCCGGGTTGTCAGGGTGGTTTGCATGCTTGCCGCTGTTTGGCTGCCTTTCTGGCGGAGTGCTATCGAAGCGGCATGTGATAAAGATAGTACACAAATCATTTGTGTGCAAACTAATTTTTGTATCGCTCCGATAGCGTGCCTTTTGAAACAGGCCGACTAGTGGTCCATGTAATCGTTGAGCGTGGAGCGCAGGCGCGTCAGATCGTCACGCAGACGGAGCAGGAATTCCGGCGTCTGCTGGGTCGCGCAGAAGATTTCCGCCGGCACTTCGCGTGCCTGACGCTTCAGCGCGGTGCCCGCTTTGGTGAGCCGGATATAGACGAGCCGCTCATCTTCGACGCCGCGTACCCGTTCCAGGTAGCCCTGCGCTTCGAGGCGCTTGAGCAGGGGCGTGACCGTCGCCGAGTCGAGATTCAGGCGTGCGGCCATGTCTTTCACCGTGACGTCGTCGGCCTCCCATAGCACGAGCATCGTCAGGTATTGCGGGTACGTCAGGCCGAGCTTGTCGAGCAGCGGTTTGTACGCCTTCGTCATCGCAAGCGAGGTCGAATAGAGGGCGAAGCAGAGTTGCTCGTCGAGCGTGAAGGGCAAAGCGGGGCGCTGGGTCATGTTGCATCTCGCGTAAAAAAGAGCGTGCAAATCGATTGCGCGCAAACCATTGTGCCGTAAGTCGAGGCGAGATGCCGAGCGCGGATGGTAATTTGGCGAGGCGATGGGGGCGGACGGCGCCAGCGCGAAAGCGCGCAGTGCGCCGGATTGAAACCCCACGGGCGCCGAAAAAGCGCCCGCGCGTGAGCAACGGTCTAGCCGGCGCTCAAGCCGCCGGCGTGGTCGGCAGGTCCGGTGCTTCCGGCGTTTGCACGCCGAAGCAGCCGCGATAGGTCGCGTAGAACGAGCAATACAGCATGGTCGTGACGATCATCGTGGCGGGCATCAGGATCGCGAATGCGAAGTCACCCGCGCCCAGCGCCTGCATCAGCGCGGACAAGCCGAACGAGACCGTGGTCGCCACCGCGAACCACAGTGCGCCGAACACGATGAACGCGCCGCGATTGCGCCAGCAACTCACGATACTGAAGAACATCGCCTTGACGGGCGGCACGTCGTGCCACGCGATAAGAACCGGCGAGAACCAGAAAATCATCGCGACGGGAATGTAGAACGCAAACGCGGCGATCACCGCCAGCGGGATATTGCTGTTGGCGATCGCGTCCTGATCCATCGTAGCCATGCCGAGCATGACCTTGAGCAGCATGCCGCCGTCGGCGAGTGCCGAGCCGGCCAGCACCAGCGCCATCGCGACGACGTACAGAACGCCCAGCGCCAGCAGACGTTTGGCGACCGCGGGGCCGTAGGAGTGAAAGCCGTCCACCAGAATGGTCGGGAACACCGGTTTGCCCGCGATGGTGTTGCGGCACGCCGCCATGAAGCCGACGGCGACACCCGGAATGAAGACCAGCGGCAGCACGCCGCCGACGACCGGAATCTGCGCCGCCAGCGTCATGACCAGCAGATAGGTGAAGAACAGCGTCAGAAACGCGAGCGGGTTCTTGCGGAACAGCCAGATACCCTGCCGGAACCAGACATAGCCGGTTTTCGCGGGGACTTCGATCAGTTGCATGAGGTATGAATGCCTGGAAGAGCAACGCCGGACAGGCGTTCGCGCAGAATGCGCTCGAAATGACCGGGGTCGTGCGGTTTGAGTAGCTCGGCCGCGCGCGGCAAATGAAAATCATACAGGCGCGAGACCCAGAAGCGGTAAGCGCCGGCACGCAGCATATCGCCCCAATGGCGGTTTTCTTCGACAGTGAACGGGCGCACGGTCTGGTAGGCGCGCAGCATGGCTTCGGTGCGTGCCTCGTCGAGCTTGCCGGTGGCGAGGTCGACGCACCAGTCGTTGACCGTTACCGCGACGTCGAACAGCCACTTGTCGCAGCCGGCGAAATAGAAGTCGAAGAAGCCGCCCAGGCGCACCTCGTGGCCGGATTCCGGTGCTGCATGCGCGAACAGCGCGTTATCGCGGAACAGGTCGGCGTGGCACGGACCTTCGGGCAGCCTGGCGTAATCCGCCGACGCGAAGAACGCCTCTTGATGCGCCAATTCAGACGACAGCAGGTCGCGTTGCGCCCCCTCGAGAAACGGCAGGATGGTCGGTACGGTTTCCTGCCACCACGGCAGACTGCGCAGATTCGGCTGATAGCGCGCGTAATCGCGCCCCGCCAGATGCATGCGCGCGAGCATGTGCCCGACCTCGACGCAGTGCTCGATTTGCGGCGCCAACTCCGGCGCGCCTTCGAGCTTGGTCACAATGGCGGCGGGCTTGCCGTGCAGCGTGCCGAACAGCGCACTGTCTTCGCGCGGCATGGGATCCGGCACCGGCACGCGGTGCGCGGCCAGGTGCTGCATCAGATCGAGATAGAACGGCAGTTGCTCGGCCGTCAGCTTTTCGAAAATCGTGAGGACGTATTCACCGCGCGTCGTCGTCAGAAAGAAGTTGCTGTTCTCAATACCGGACGGAATGCCGCGAAACTCGACGACTTCGCCGAGATCGTAGTGACGCATCCATTCTGCTAGTTGGGGTTCGGTGACAGCGGTGAAGACAGCCATGCGGGAAACGTCGGATCAGGTTAGTCGGGCTGGCGCGAGGCGACCAGTGCGAGATGTGGCAAATGCGTTGCAGAAAGCGCGGTCAGGGTCACGCGGTCAAGTTCAATCAGGCAGCGAACCTTGCCTGCCAATCCTGGCCACCCGTCAGGGTCGCTAAGCGCTGTGACAATTCAACGCGGTATCGCCATGCTGCAGGCGGTGCTGAAAATCGGCAAGCAGGCTAAAAGCCCGGGGCGACGCCCGCGGGCCGCGCAGATCCGGGCGCGGCCTACATCACGCCGCCGCCCCGGCATGCATCAATAAGTCAGATTCACCGAGGGCAAACGCGCGTTCGGGCGGCCGTTGTCCCGCACGGTGGGCGACGTGTCGAGCGGCGCGCTCATCTGATAGCGTGTGCCGAGATTCGAATGCACGTTGATTTCAACGGGCTTGCCTTTGTCGCGGTATTCGGTGATTTCGGTGCCGTTAGCGCTGCGTTCGTAGAAGCTCGGCGTGCGCGGGACGTTGATTTCGACCTTCGAGCTGACCTCGGCGGCCGGACGATTGATCTTCTCCAGATCAGGCAGACCGGCCCGTTCATTGGCGGACTGGGGCGCGCCGGGGGCCGGAGTGTCATCGACAGGCTGGGCAGCCATCGCCGCGTTGCCAAAGGCGAGGGCCAGTGCAACGGCGACGGGAAGGAACGGCTTCATGGTGATTCTCCAATATGGTGCCCCGATTCTAGCAAATCCAGCCTTGCCTACGGGCGCGATCGCCTTATTTTGCGCCGCTTTCGCGCGACGTGCGCGCAATCTTGCGGCCGCTGTTGCGGCAGTTGTGGTAGGCGCGGCGAGGTCATTTGGCGATCGCGGGTTCCGTGGTAATGTCATCTCATCAATAGGGGCGAATGAAGATGAACAACGATACCAATCAACGCGCGGTGCAGACTCCCGCCAACAGCTTCCCAACCGAATCCTTTGACGACGCGGCCGAGGCGGTCACGCGTCTGTCGGCGATCTATGAAGCGAACACCTCGTTTCTGCGCGACGCTTTCGCGCGCTATCGCCGCAACGAACTGTTCGAGCGCCGGGTGCGCGCCTGCTACCCGTTCGTCCGAGTGCGCACCGAAGTCAACACGCATATCGACTCACGCCGCTCATACGGTTTCGTCGCGGGCCCCGGTGTGTTCGAGACCACGGTCACGCGGCCAGATCTGTTCGGCAACTACTATCGCGAGCAATTGCGCCTGCTGGCGAAGAACCATCACGTGAAGATCGAAGTCGGTGTGTCCGATCAGCCGATTCCGATTCACTTTGCTTTCGCCGAAGGCATCCATCTCGAGGGCGATCTGGATCGCGAGCGCCTGTTCCTGATGCGCGACGTGTTCGATACACCTGACCTCGCGCTGCTCGACGATCGGATCGTCAACGGCACGTATGAGCCGCTGCCGGGCGAGCCGCATCCGCTCGCGCTGTTCACGGCGGCGCGGGTGGATTTCTCGCTGCATCGGCTGAAGCATTACACGGCCACCTCACCCACGCATTGCCAGAACTACGTGCTGTACACGAACTACCAGTTCTATATCGACGAGTTCGTCAAACTCGGCCGCACGATGATGGCCCATACCGACGATGAAGAACTGCGCGCCTATCGCAGCGAATACACGTCGTTCGTGGAACCGGGCGACGTGATCACGTACAACGAGAATCTCGGCGAGCAGGCGCAGGAAGGCACGGCGCCGCCGCGTTTGCCGCAGATGCCCGCGTATCACCTGAAGCGTGCCGACGGCAGTGGCATCACGATGGTCAACATCGGTGTCGGGCCGTCGAACGCGAAGACGATCACGGATCATATCGCCGTGCTGCGGCCGCATGCGTGGATCATGCTCGGCCACTGCGCGGGTCTGCGCAATACGCAGCGTTTGGGCGACTACGTGCTGGCGCACGGCTATGTGCGCGAAGATCACGTGCTCGACGACGATTTGCCGCTGTGGGTGCCGATTCCAGCGCTCGCCGAAGTGCAGGTGGCGCTGGAACGCGCGGTCGCGCAAGTTACGCAACTGGACGGCGTCGAGTTAAAGCGCGTGATGCGCACGGGCACCGTGGCGAGTGTGGATAACCGCAACTGGGAGTTGCGCGATCACCGTGAGCCGGTGCAGCGGCTGTCGCAAAGCCGCGCGGTCGCGCTCGATATGGAGAGCGCGACGATTGCGGCCAACGGGTTCCGTTTCCGCGTGCCTTACGGCACCTTGCTATGCGTGTCGGACAAGCCTTTGCATGGCGAATTGAAACTGCCCGGCATGGCGGATCAGTTCTATCGCGCGCAGGTCGATCAGCATTTGCAGATCGGCGTGAAGGCGATGGAGTTATTGCGGATGAATGGCCTGCATCGTTTGCATAGCCGCAAGTTGCGCAGCTTCGCGGAAGTGGCGTTTCAGTAAGCGCCTTTCGATAAGGCGCGGTAAGGCGAGGGCGGGCGTCTGCTCCTCTCCTCGCCTTACCGCCTTAAAACTGCCCAAACCCCGTCAGCCCAATCAAACTCCCCGCCGCTAGCAACCACAGCGGATGAATCCGCGTCTTCAACGCCAGCCCAGCGGTAAATGCGCAGATCGCCCATGCAATCGCCGTTGGGTTCGACGCTTCGGCGATCAGGGAGGCGCTCGCCGCGACGATGCCTGCTGTCACCGGCACCAGTCCCATTTGCGCGTAACGCCGCCACGGACGGTCCTTGAACCGGTCCCACGCATGCAGCGCAAGAATTGTCACGAGCGACGAAGGTCCGAACTTCGCCACTGAAGTCACGAGCATCCCCGCCCAACCCGCCACGTGCCAACCGACCAACGTCACGATCATCAGATTGGGCCCCGGCGCCGCTTGCGCAAGCGCGAACAGCGCGCTGAATTCGCTGGCCGGCATCCAGTGATGCACATCCACCACCTGTCGCTGCATCTCCGGAAGGATCGTGTTGCCGCCACCAAACGCGAGCAACGAAAGCTGACTGAAAATGATGGCCAGAGAAATGAGCGTGTCGGTCATCGTGCGGCCCTCGACGCGATGTAGATGCTGAGCGGCGTGAGCACCAGCATCGTGGGCAGAAGCGGCAGCCGCATGATGGCGATCGCGATGAAGCCGAGCGCCGCGATAAGCGCGGCCATCGGTTTATCGCGCAATGGCAGAAGGATTTTCACGGCCATCGAGATCAGCAGGCCGGACGCCGCCGCGGCGAGGCCGGCAAACAGATGGCGAACGTGCGGGTCGTTTTGCGTGTGTTCGTACAGCACGCCAAGGCCGATCACCACCAGCGAAGGCCCCGCGATCAAGCCGAGCAAACCTGCCAGCGCGCCCGGCACGCCGCGAAAGCGCATCCCGATCGCCACCGAAAGATTGATCACATTGCCGCCCGGCAGGAATTGGCACAGGCCCAGCAAGTCGGTGAATTCCGCGCCGGTCAGCCAGCGCCGTTGCTCGACCACGGCGCGCCGCGCCAGCGGCAATGCGCCGCCGAATGAGATCAGCCCGAGGCCGAGAAAGCCGCTAAAAATTTCCCGCAATGTGGGCGTGGGCGGCCGGTCGGCCGTGGTTGAGGTGAGATCGTGATCCATATGGCTAGGCTTCCAGTTCAAGCTCTGGAGGTTAGCGCCGAACCGGCGCTGGGCAAAACGATTTTTGAGCGCGCCTTTGTGATTTAGAATCACAAGCATGGCTCGTAATCTTCCTCCCTTTCCGGCGCTGCGTGCCTTCGAAGCGGCCGCGCGGCATGAAAGTTTCACTGCCGCTGCGAACGAATTGCATGTGACGCACGGTGCAATTAGCCGGCAAGTCGCGGCTTTTGAAACATGGCTCGGCGTGCAGGTGTTTCATCGCCGCGGCAAGCGCGTGCGTCTGACCGACGACGGCCGCCGCTATCTGGGCACCGTCCAGGCCGCGTTCGACAGCATCGCGCTTGCTACGGATCAACTGCGCGATACGGGCGTCGTTCACGTTTTAAGGGTGAATGCGCTGCCGACCTTCGCAATGAAGTGGCTGTTGCCGCGGCTTCATCAATTCCAGCGCAAGGTGCCGAATGTGGAATTGCGCCTATCGACTTCAAACGCACCGGTCGAAACGCTGGACGGTTTCGACGTCGCCGTGCGGCGCGGGCCGGCGCATTGGCCGAACTGTGTGAGCGGCCATTTTCTTGGCGAGAGCGAGCTCCCGGTGTGCAGTCCCGCGCTCCTGCAACGCTCGCCGATCAAGGTGGCTGACGATCTCGCGAAGCACGTGCTGCTGCATTCGGACACGCGGCCCGATGCGTGGAGCAACTGGTTATCGGCGGCAGGGGTCACGGCGACATGCCGGAAGAAGCAGTCGTTCGATCACTTCTATCTGGCCTTGCAGGCCGCGGTGGATGGGCTCGGCGTGGCGCTCGGCCCGTTGCCGTTGCTGGCGGATGAGCTGACATCGGGGCGGCTCGTCGTGCCGTTGGCCGGTCCGCGTATCGATGCACGCGGCTATTGGTGGGTGGCGAGGCGGGAGGTCGCGCAGGCGCCGCTAGTGGCGCAGTTCTGCGAATGGCTGCAAGCGCAGGGCGATCAGACCGATGTAGTGGAAGCGAGCGACCTGGAGGCCGCTCTCTAGAACCCGCGTGCGTTGCTCTGTTCAATGACGCATTGAACATCAGCAAGCCGACTTCGCGCACGAGGCGCGAAGCTCCAGCATCACAGATAGAACATCCGGTCTTCATCCGACTTGGCCGGATGCGGTTCGGCTTCTTCGCGGTCTTCATAGAACTTCAACACGGCTTCGAGCACCTGGTCCGGATCGTCGATCACCTGCATCAAGTCCATATCCGTCGGATTGATCAGGCCCATCGGCGTGAGCGAGTTCTTGAACCACGCAAGCAGGCCTTCCCAGAACTCGCCGCCCACCAGAATGATCGGCACGTGGCGCGACTTCTTGGTTTGAATCAGCGTGAGGACTTCGGCGAGCTCATCCAGCGTGCCGAAACCGCCCGGCATGACGATCACCGCATCCGAGTTCTTCACGAACGTGACCTTGCGCGTGAAGAAATGGCGGAAGCGCAGCGAGATGTCCTGCCATTGATTGCCCGATTGCTCGTGCGGCAGTTCGATGTTCAGGCCGACCGAAGGGGCTTTGCCTGCATGGGCGCCCTTGTTGGCCGCCTCCATGATGCCGGGGCCGCCGCCCGAGATGACCGCGAAGCCGGCGTCCGACAGCTTGCGCGCGATTTGCGTGGCGAGTTTGTAATACGGCGAGTTCGGTTTCAGGCGCGCTGAACCATAGATGCTGACAGCCGGACGAATCTCCGAGAGGTACTCGGTCGCCTCGATAAACTCTGCCATAATCGTGAACATCTGCCACGATGCGCGGGCCTTCTTAGCCGTAGCGCGCTCTTGATCTGCGAGTGATCGCAGACTCGGAATCACTTTTCTCTTAGTCATAATGCCTGAAGAACGAAGCCTTGAAGGTAAGACCCTGCTATTGGTCGACGGTTCGAGTTATCTGTACCGGGCCTACCATGCGATGCCTGATCTGCGCGGACCCGAGGGTGGCCCGACGGGTGCGCTCTATGGGATGATCAACATGCTGCGGCGCATGCGCAAGGAAGTTACTGCAGAGTATAGCGCGTGCGTGTTCGACGCCAAGGGCAAAACGTTTCGCGACGACTGGTATGCCGACTATAAGGCGAATCGTCCGTCGATGCCCGAGGATCTCGCGCGTCAGATCGAGCCGATTCACGTCGCCGTGCGCGCGCTCGGCTGGCCGCTTCTGATGATTGAAGGCGTCGAAGCTGACGACGTGATCGGCACGCTCAGCACCGAGGCGGAAAAGCGCGGCATGAATGTGATCGTGTCGACTGGGGACAAGGATCTGGCGCAGCTCGTGTCGGATCATGTCACCCTCATCAATACGATGACTAATGAGAAGCTCGACCGCGAAGGCGTGATCGCCAAATTCGGCGTGCCGCCGGAACGCATCATCGACTACCTGTCGTTGATCGGCGATACCGTCGACAACGTGCCCGGCGTCGAAAAATGCGGGCCGAAAACGGCGATCAAATGGCTGACGCAGTACGAAACCCTCGACGGCATCGTCGCACATGCGGACGAGATCAAAGGTGCGGTAGGAGACAATCTGCGGCGTGCGCTCGATTTTCTGCCGATGGCGAAGAAACTCGTCACCGTTGAGCGCCAATGCGATCTGACCGGCCATATCGTGTCGATCGAAGAAAGCCTGGAAAGCCGGCCGGAATCGCGCGAAGAACTGCGCGACGTGTTCACGCGCAACGGCTTCAAGACCTGGCTGCGTGAGGTGGAAGTCGCCGAAGTCGTGGAAGGTCCCGAGACCGATGTGCCGCCGGCGCTCACCGTCGATCACGAACGTCACTACGACACCGTGCAGACCTGGGAGCAGCTCGACGCGTGGCTTGAGAAGATCAACGCCGCTGAGTTGACCGCATTCGATACCGAAACCACCTCGCTTGACCCGATGACCGCGCAAATCGTGGGCTTGTCGTTCTCGGTCGAGCCTGGTTATGCCGCTTATGTGCCGGTCGCGCATCGCGGTCCGGACGCACCCGTGCAACTGCCGCGCGATGAAGTCCTCGCGAAGCTCAAGCCGTGGCTGGAAAGCGCCGACCACAAGAAGGTCGGCCAGCACATGAAGTACGACGAACAGGTGCTGGCGAACTACGGCATCGAAATGCGCGGCGTCGAACACGACACGCTGCTGGAATCGTACGTGCTCGAATCGCACCGTACGCATGACATGGACAGCCTCGCGCTGCGCCATCTCGGCATCAAGACGATCAAGTATGAAGAGGTGGCGGGCAAGGGCGCGTCGCAGATCGGCTTCGACGAAGTCGCGCTGGAAACGGCCGCCGAATACGCGGCGGAAGACGCCGACATCACCTTGCGTCTGCATCAGGCCTTGTATCCGCAAGTGGCCGCGGAGAAGACCCTCGACTACGTGTATCGCGACATCGAAGTGCCGACCTCGCGCGTTTTGCGCAAGATGGAGCGCACCGGCGTGCTGATCGACGCCGAAAAGCTGCGCGCGCAAAGCAGTGAAATCGCCACGCGTCTGATTCAGCTGGAAAGCGAAGCGTATGTGCTGGCCGGTGGCGAATTCAATCTTGGCTCGCCGAAGCAGATTGGTCAGATCTTCTTCGAGAAGCTCGAATTGCCGGTGGTCAAGAAGACCCCGAGCGGCGCGCCGTCCACCGACGAAGAAGTGCTGCAAAAGCTCGCTGAAGACTATCCGCTGCCGAAGATCCTGCTTGAACACCGTGGTTTGTCGAAGCTGAAATCGACCTACACGGACAAGCTGCCGCGCATGGTCAACGCCGAGACCGGTCGTGTGCATACGAACTATGCGCAGGCGGTGGCGGTCACGGGCCGGCTGGCGTCGAACGATCCGAACCTGCAGAACATCCCCGTGCGCACCGGCGAAGGGCGTCGTATCCGCGAGGCGTTTATCGCGCCGCCGGGCCACAAACTCGTCTCCGCCGACTACTCGCAGATCGAATTGCGCATCATGGCGCACATTTCCGGCGACGAATCCCTGCTGCGTGCATTCTCGCAGGGCGAAGACATTCACCGCGCCACTGCCGCGGAGATTTTCAGCGTGACGCCGCTCGAAGTGTCGAACGACCAACGGCGCGTAGCGAAGGTCATCAACTTCGGCCTGATCTACGGCATGAGCGCGTTCGGTCTCGCCGCGAACCTCGGCATTACGCGTGACGCGGCCAAGCTGTATATCGACCGCTACTTCGCGCGTTATCCGGGCGTCGCGCGTTATATGGATGAAACGCGTCTGAGCGCGAAGTCCAAGGGCTATGTGGAGACGGCGTTCGGCCGCCGCCTGTGGTTGCCGGAGATCAACGGCGGCAACGGTCCGCGCCGTCAGGCTGCAGAGCGCGCGGCCATTAACGCACCGATGCAAGGCACGGCCGCCGACCTGATCAAACTGTCGATGATCGCGGTGCAGAAGTGGATCGAAGAATCGAAGGTCGGAACGCGCATGATCATGCAGGTGCACGACGAACTGATCCTCGAAGTGCCGGACGCGGAATTGTCCGATGTACGTAAGCGCTTGCCGGAACTGATGTGCGGTGTCGCCGCGCTGAAAGTGCCGCTGGTCGCCGAAGTGGGCGCCGGCCTGAACTGGGAAGAAGCGCATTGACGTGCATGTGACGGCGCGCGCGATAGGCGATATCGTCGCGCGCATGTCACATATGCGTATTGATGGCTTGTGACAACCCGTGCCGCTCGCGGACAATCGCCAGGATAGACTGCGCGCGTTTCATGCTGCAAGCGCGCCGTCGCGACGCATAACCCATCGGCAAATACGGAGAGTTCAATGCATCGTTTTATCGTCGTTGGCGGGGGTGCGGGGGGACTGGAACTGGCGACGCGCCTGGGCGACCGCTATGCACCCCACAAGAACAAGGGCGGCGTGCACGCGCAAGTGACGCTCGTCGACCGTAATCCAACCCATATCTGGAAGCCGCTGCTGCATGAAGTGGCAGCCGGCAGCATGGACCCGTTCACCCAGGAACTCGAATATGCAGCGCAGGCGCGCTGGCACGGCTTTGAGTTTCAGCAGGGCGATCTGACCGGTTTGGACCGCGCGAACAAGCGCCTCACGCTCGGTACCGTGCTCGACGACGACGGCGCCGAATTGCTGCCCGCGCGCGAACTCGAATACGACACGCTGATCATCGCGATTGGCAGCACCACGGCGTTCTTCGGCGTGAAAGGCGCGTCGGAGTTCTCTCTCGCGCTCGACACAGTCAGCCAGGCGGAGCGCTTCCGCAAACGCCTGATCGCGGCCTGTATGCGTGCGGAGCATCAGGTGCATGAGCCGGTCGAATCGGGCCCAGGCACGTCGTCGTCCTCCACCGAGCCGCGCATCCAGGTGGCGATCGTCGGCGGCGGCGCGACGGGCGTCGAACTCTCGGCTGAGTTGCGCAATACGGCCCAGGTGTTGTCCGCGTACGGTTTGCATAAGCTCGATCCGCGGCACGACGTCGGCATCGTG
This sequence comes from Paraburkholderia sp. SECH2, assembly GCF_030464795.1. Lineage (NCBI taxonomy): Bacteria > Pseudomonadati > Pseudomonadota > Betaproteobacteria > Burkholderiales > Burkholderiaceae > Paraburkholderia > Paraburkholderia sp. SECH2. The sequence continues at coordinate 202,433 of NZ_JALPRH010000012.1, read as the reverse complement.
CTGATCGAGGCGGGGCCGCGCATTTTGCCGGCCTTGCAGGAGCGCGTGTCGACGGCCACCGCCGAATTGCTCACCAAGCTCGGCGTGAAGCTGATGATCGGCGAGACCGTGGCCGAGGTCGCTCCGGGCATGATCCGCACGGCCAGCGGCAAAACTGTGCGCGCCGATCTGACGGTATGGGCGGCGGGCATCAAGGCGCCCGCCATCCTGAGTGAACTCGACGGCCTGCCGGTCAACCGTCTGGGGCAACTCATCGTGCGCCGCACGCTGCAAACCGAAGTCGACGACAACATCTTCGCGCTCGGCGATTGTGCGGCTTGCCCATGGCCGGGCAACGAACGCAACGTGCCGCCGCGTGCGCAAGCGGCTCACCAGCAGGCGAGCTTCCTGTTGAAGGCGCTTGCGGCACGGCTCGAGAATAAGCCGCTGCCTGAGTTTACCTATCGCGACTTCGGTTCGCTGGTGTCGCTCGGGCACTTCAGTGCGGTTGGCAATCTGATGGGCGGCGTGATCGGCGGCAATATGCTGATTGAAGGGCTGTTCGCGCGCTTCATGTACATGTCACTGTACCGGCTGCATATCGCGGCGCTGCACGGCTACGCGCGGATGGTGCTCGACACCTTCGCGCACTGGTTGCGGCGCACCACGCTGCCGCGGGTCAAGCTGCACTGAAAGCTGACTGCGCTCGAGAAGGTTGCATCTGCAACAGGATGCGGGTGAAGCGTATCCTGTTGCCTCCAACCTTCACACGAGGAGCGCCGCATGCTGAAACCCGATATCGACAGCCTGGTCCCGCACGTTCCCTTCAATCGACGCACCTTCATTAAAGCCGCGCTCGGCACTGGTTTCGCCGCGGCCGTGATGCCAGTGTCGGCGCAAACCATCCATACCGATAGCGACGGCCTTGAAGCCGGCGAGATCGCGGTGCGTTCCGGCGACACGCTGGTGCCGGCGTATCGCGCGCAGCCCAAGGGCAAGACGCACTTGCCGGTGATCATCGTCGTGCATGAGATTTTCGGCGTGCACGAGCATATCGCCGACGTGTGCCGGCGTTTCGCCAAACAGGGTTATCTGGCGATCGCGCCGAACCTGTACGAGCGGCAGGGCGATCCGACTGTTTACACGAGCATGCAGCAACTCAACGAGCAACTGGTCAGCAAGGTGCCGGACGACCAGGTCCTGGGCGACCTCGACGCAACTGTCGCCTGGGCGGGCGAACACGGCGGCGATCTGAACCGGCTGGGTGTGAACGGCTTCTGCTGGGGCGGGCGGATCGCGTGGCTATATGCCGAACACAATCCGCGGCTGAAGGCGGGCGTGGCTTGGTACGGACGCGTAACAGGCCAGAAAACCGCGATGACCCCGGCCAATCCGCTCGATGAAGTGGCGCAGTTGCACGCGCCGGTTCTGGGTCTATACGGCCTGCAAGATCAGAGCATTCCGCAAGACACGCTCGAACAGATGAAACAGGCCGTCGCGCAGGGCCCGCAGGCGGGGCGCGGCTCGCAATTCGTCGTGTACGACGACGCGGGCCACGCCTTTTTCGCGGATTACCGGCCGAGTTACAAGAAAGCCGATGCCGAGGATGGCTGGCGCCGGGCGCTGGTGTGGTTCAAGCAGCACGGGGTCGCCTGAGAGCGCCAGTTCGATACCGTCGGTTGACGCGCCATAACGGCGTGCCGATGCGCTCGGCTAGAAGGATGCAAAAAGGCCGTGGCCGCTGGAAAGCGGCCACGGCCTAATACTAATCGTCCTGCTTGACGGGCTGCTTAAGGATTCGGGCCCGTTGCAACCGGCCGCTTCGGATCAGAACTCCATTCGCTCCACGATCCCGCGTATAACGCCGCGCCATGCATGCCGGCGATCTCCATCGCGAGCGCATTCACGCACGCCGTTACGCCCGAGCCGCATTGCAGCACGACGTGTTCCGGCGACGTGTCGCCCAGCAACGCATGGAATTCCTCACGCAGCGTGTGCGCCGGCTTGTAGCGGCCGTCGGCGGTGAGGTTGTCCTTGAAGAACCGGTTGAGTGCGCCAGGAATATGGCCGCCGACGCGATCCAGCGTTTCGTTTTCACCGCGATAGCGATCGTTCGCGCGCGCATCGACCACGACGCGTTCTTTCGTACCGAGGTTGCGCTCGACGGTCTGGGCGTCGACGGTAACCGAAAGCGGCGCACCCGCTTTGAAGTCGCCCGTGTTTTGTGCCGGGGCGTCCTGCGTCAGCGGCTTACCTGCCGCCTCCCAGGCTTGCAGCCCGCCGTCGAGCAGCGCCACCGCATCGTGGCCGAGCCAGCGCAGCAGCCACCACGCGCGCGCGGCGTACATGCCGCCCTGCGCGTCATATGCGACCACTTGCTGCCCCTGCTTGAGCCCGCGCGACTCCAGCGTCTCCACCAGCCGTGCACGATCCGGCAACGGATGGCGGCCGTTGTGGCCGTTCTTCGGCCCCGACAGATCGCGATCGAGGTTCAAATAATGCGCGCCCGGCAAATGCCCGGCCAGATAGGCTTTTTCGCCTGCCTCGGTGTCCGCCAGATCGAAACGGCAATCGATGACGAACACGCTGCCCGGCGCGGCGGCCAGCCGTTCCGCGAGGTTCGTCGCGGAGATGAGTGTGGTGTAGTGAGTGTGGGGCATGACGTCTCCAGTCCCATGCAAGATGGTTGCGGCGCTTACGCGGCGGCCTGAGGCCGTTAGCGAATGGCCGAACGATACTGATAGTCTAAACAAAAAAAGACGGGCCGAAGCCCGTCTTCCATGTTTTGATGCGGACCGCGCGAATCAGATCGCGCCGAGTTCTCGCCGCAGGAACTCGTGGAAGTGCTGCATGCCATCTTCCATCGGGCTCTGATACGGGCCGACCTGCGATTCGCCGCGTTCCATCAGCGCGCGGCGGCCGGCGTCCATGCGTTCGGCGATCTCGTCGTCTTCGCGGGCCGTTTCCATATAGGCGGCGCGCTCGGCTTCGACGAACTCGCGTTCGAACAGCGCGATTTCTTCAGGGTAATAGAACTCCACCACATTGGTGGTTTTCTGTGGACCGCGCGGAATCAGCCACGACACGACCAGCACGTGCGGATACCACTCGATCATGATGCCCGGGTAATACACCATCCAGATCGCGCCGAAATCAGGCGGATTGCCGCCGCGGAAGCGCAGCACCTCGTCGTGCCATTTGCGGTACGTCGGGCTGCCCGGCTGCTCCAGATCCTTGTGGACGCCGACCGTCTGCACGCTGTACCACTCGCCGAACTCCCACGTCAGATCGTCGCAATTGACGAAGCTGCCAAGGCCCGGATGGAACGGCGCGACGTGGTAGTCCTCCAGATAGACCTCGATGAAGGTCTTCCAGTTGTAATTGCACTCGTGCACTTCGACGTGATCGAACATGAAGCCCGAAAAATCGAAGTGTTGTTTGGTGCCGAGGCGCGCCAGATCCCGCGCGACGTCGCGCCCCTGTGCTTCGAACAGCAGGCCTTGCCAGTTCTGCAGCGGCGTGGCGCCGAGATTCAGGCAGGGGTTATCCGCAAAATGAGGTGCACCGAGGAGCTGGCCATTCAGGTCGTACGTCCAGCGATGCAGGGGACAGACGATGTTCTCCGTCTGGCCGCGGCCGTTGAGCATGATGGCTTGCCGGTGGCGGCAGACGTTCGACAGCAGTTCGACTTGCGACTGCTGGTTACGGACGAGCACACGCCCTTCGCTCTCGCTGGGCAGAGCAAAATAATTTCCCGCTTCGGGCACCATGAGATCGTGGCCGATGTAGCGAGGACCTTTCTTGAAAAGGGTGTCGATTTCGCGCGTTAGAAGCGCTTCGTCAAAGTAAGCCGTGACTGGCAGCTGGCTGTGGACAGACCGCAACTGCAATGCATTGCTCAGATTGGACATTCCCACTCCCGTGAAGACGTGAAAGCAGTGAACAACCCAACCATCGATAGATTCGATTTAGGGAGCCCGCGATTATACCCGATTCCCCCTCCTCGGGGCGCTTAAGTGCCTGATTTGGGTCAAAAATGTCAAGGAAGTTCAAGGTTTTCGCCGCAGACCAATCGTTTTTTTTCTGCGAGACTGAGAGGCGGGCGCGAAGGGCAAAGGCGGGGCGCGGGCTGGCGATGGGATCGGAAATGTCGCTTTTGCCGTAGAATGTCCGACTTGTTTTAATTTTGCGACTATTCATGGCGAAGACCGCGTCGAAAGATACTGCTGCCGCGCCTGCTGAAGGCGTCGATACCACGCCGTTGCCCGAGAACTACGAGGCCGCCCAGGCTGAGCTGGAAGGGTTGGTGGCGCGCATGGAAGGCGGCAATCTCAGCCTCGAGGAATCGCTCACCGCCTACCGGCGCGGTGCGGCGCTCGTCGCGTTTTGCCAGCAGCAGCTCGAGAAGGTCGAGCAACAGGTGCGCGTGCTCGATGGCGAGACGCTGAAGCCGCTGCCTATGAATAGCGCAGGCACAGCCGCTACTGAAAGCGGGGACGACCTATGACATTCGAACAATGGACTCGCTCGGTACTCGAACGTGTCGAATCGGCACTAGAACACTACCTGCCCACGGAAGCGACTGAGCCGGCCAAACTGCATGAAGCCATGCGCTACGCCGTGCTGGGCGGTGGCAAGCGGGTGCGCCCGCTGCTGTGCCACGCGGCCGGCGAACTGACCGGCGCGCGCGCCGAGTGCCTGGACGCGGCCGCGGCGGCGCTGGAAATGATCCACGTGTACTCGCTCGTGCACGACGACATGCCCTGCATGGACGACGACGCGCTGCGTCGCGGCAAGCCCACGGTACACGTCAAGTATGACGAAGCCACGGCGCTGCTGGTCGGCGACGCGCTGCAAGCGCAGGCATTCGTCGCGTTGACGTCGGACGTGCTGGCGCCGGCGCAGCAGGCCGCGCTGGTGCGTGAACTGGCCCTGGCGAGCGGCTCGGTCGGCATGTGCGGCGGCCAGGCTATCGATCTCGCGAGCGTCGGCCATACGCTGACGCGCCCGCAACTCGAAACCATGCACCGGATGAAAACCGGCGCCTTGTTGCGTGCCGCGGTGCGCATGGGCGCGCTGGCGGGCGAAACGCCGAATGCGGACGCCATGCGTTCGCTTGACGCATATGCGGCCGCCGTAGGCCTCGCGTTTCAGGTCGTCGACGATATTCTCGACGTCACGACCGATTCCGCAACGCTTGGCAAGACAGCAGGTAAAGACGCGAAGGACGGCAAGCCGACCTACGTGTCGATTATTGGGCTAGATGCGTCGCGTGCGCTCGCAGCGCAACTGCGCAGCGACGCCCACGCTGCGATTGCGCCGTTTGGTGCGCGCGCGCAGCGTCTTGCCGAATTGGCCGACCTGGTGGTGAACCGGGTTAGCTGAACGCGAAAGCCCGCCGCCGCGCACCTTTGCTACGGGGTGCATGTATGAAGTGCGGGCGCGTAAGTTTTCCTACAATGGAACGACGATGTACGACTTGCTGAAAACTATCGACGACCCGGCAGCCTTGCGCCGCCTCGATCGCCGCCAATTGCAACCGCTTGCCGACGAGTTGCGTGCCTTCGTGCTCGACAGCGTATCGCAGACGGGCGGCCATCTTTCGTCCAACCTCGGCACGGTCGAGTTGACCATTGCTCTGCATTACGTGTTCGACACGCCGCGCGATCGGATCGTGTGGGATGTCGGCCATCAAACCTACCCGCACAAGATCCTGACGGGCCGCCGCGACAAGATGCACACGCTGCGTCAGCTCGGCGGCATCTCGGGCTTCCCGAAGCGCGACGAGTCGGAATACGACACGTTCGGCACCGCGCACTCCAGCACGTCGATCTCGGCCGCGCTCGGTATGGCCGTTGCCAGCAAGCTGCAGGGCGAGAACCGCATGGGCATCGCCGTGATCGGCGACGGCGCGATGACGGCCGGCATGGCCTTCGAAGCGATGAACAACGCCGGCGTCGAAGACGACGTGCCGCTGCTGGTCATCCTGAACGATAACGATATGTCGATTTCGCCGCCGGTCGGCGCGCTGAATCGCCATCTTGCGCGCCTGATGTCGGGCCGTTTCTACGCGGCCGCGCGTGCGGGCGTCGAACGTGTGCTGCGCGTCGCGCCGCCTATGCTCGACCTGGCCCGCAAGCTCGAAGAGCACGCGAAGGGCATGATCGTGCCGGCCACGCTGTTCGAAGAGTTCGGTTTCAACTACATCGGCCCGATCGACGGTCACGACCTCGATTCGCTGATCCCGACGCTGCAGAACATCAAGGAACTGCGCGGTCCGCAATTCCTGCACGTGGTCACGAAGAAGGGCCAGGGCTACAAGCTGGCTGAGGCCGATCCGGTGCTGTATCACGGCCCGGGCAAGTTCAATCCCGCTGAGGGCATCAAGCCCGCTACCACGCCGTCGAAAAAGACGTACACGCAGGTGTTCGGCGAATGGCTGTGCGACGCTGCCGAGCTGGACGCGCGCGTGGTCGGCATTACGCCGGCCATGCGTGAAGGCTCGGGCATGGTCGAGTTCGAGAAGCGCTTCCCGGATCGTTACTTCGACGTCGGCATCGCCGAGCAGCACGCAGTGACGTTCGCCGGCGGCCTGGCTGCCGACGGCATGAAGCCGGTGGTCGCGATTTACTCGACCTTCCTGCAACGTGCTTATGACCAGCTGATCCACGACGTCGCGCTGCAGAACCTGCCGGTGGTGTTCGCCATCGACCGTGCGGGTCTGGTCGGCGCGGACGGCGCCACGCACGCTGGCGCCTACGATCTGGCGTTCATGCGCTGCATCCCGAACATGACGGTGATGGCTGCGTCGGACGAAAACGAATGCCGTCAGATGCTCTACACGGCATTGCAGCAGCCGAACCCGACGGCGGTGCGCTATCCGCGCGGCGCCGGCACGGGCGTGGCAACGGTCAAGCAAATGACGGCGCTGCCGCTCGGCAAGGGCGAGATCCGTCGCGAAACGTCGCAACCGGCCGGCAAGCGGATTGCGATTCTGGCATTCGGCACGATGGTTGCGCCTTCGCTGGCGGCCGCTGAGCAACTGGACGCCACGGTGGCGAACATGCGCTTCGTGAAGCCGCTGGACGCCGAACTGGTCCGTCAGCTGGCCGAAACGCACGATGCCATCGTCACGGTGGAAGAAGGCTGCGTGATGGGCGGCGCGGGATCGGCGTGTGTCGAAGCCCTGCTCGAGAGTGGGGTTATCCGGCCCGTACTACAATTGGGCCTTCCGGATCGCTTCATCGATCATGGGGATCCGGCCAAGTTGCTCGCCGCCTGCGGTCTGGACGCAGCGGGCATCGCCAAGTCGATTCGCGAACGCTTTCTTTCCAGCGGCGCGGTCGCTGGCCAATCCTCGGTGAAGCGCGTCGCTTGATTGCGGCACTTAGCTGCGTGGAATGGCTGAGTCGTTCAGCTGCACTGCCGTGCGCTACGCCGCGGCTATAGCGGCCATAGCAATCTCCAACTTGAGTCGATGGACCTTCGGGTCCATCATCCAACGCCGGCAGGGGCCGGCGTTTGCCATTGCGCGACTTGATGCGCACGGCCGTTGAGTGCCCTCAAACGTGTCGCTTTGCGACACCCGCCAATGGGGCGATCCTCCAATCCTTGAAGGGGCTTCCTTCGGAGCGGGGGACTTCCCGCGGAGCGGAAAACATGGGACGGCCCAGCGTTTCCTGAAAGGACAAGAATATGAACCAGATGAATCCCGCCTTTGTGATGCCCGACGTGCAGAGCACGCCCGATACGCGTCAGATTCCGATTCAACGAGTCGGCGTCAAGGCAGTGCGCCATCCGTTGACGGTGCGCACGCAAGGCGGCGAAGTGCAGCCTTCCGTGGGCACGTGGAATCTCGACGTGCATCTGCCCGCCGATCAGAAGGGCACGCACATGTCGCGCTTCGTTGCGCTGCTTGAAGAGAACAAGGCGCCGCTCGAGGCGGCCACGTTCCGCACCATGCTCGCCGCAATGCTGGAAAAGCTCGAGGCCGAGGCGGGCCGCATCGAAGTGTCGTTCCCGTACTTCGTGAATAAGACCGCGCCGGTGTCGGGCGTGCAAAGTCTGCTCGACTACGAAGTGACGTTGACGGGCGAGACCCGCAACGGCGCGACGCGTCTGTTCCTGAAAGTGCTGGTGCCGGTCACGAGCCTGTGCCCGTGCTCGAAGAAGATTTCGCAGTATGGCGCGCACAACCAGCGCTCGCACGTCACGATCAACGCCGAACTGGTGGGCGACGTGGCGGTGGAAGAGCTAGTTCGTATCGCTGAAGAAGAAGCCTCGTGCGAACTGTGGGGCATGCTCAAGCGTCCGGACGAGAAGTTCGTCACCGAACGCGCTTACGAGAATCCAAAGTTCGTCGAAGACCTGGTGCGTGACGTTGCGCAACGTCTGAATGCGGACGAGCGCATCGTCGCGTATGTGCTCGAAGCTGAAAACTTCGAATCGATTCACAATCACAGCGCGTATGCAGTGATCGAGCGGGATAAGCGGGTGGCGTGATCACACTCCGCCTTCTTGATTGCCGCAAATAGAAAAAGCCGCTTTCGAAGCGGCTTTTTCTATGGCGTTGCCATTGTCATCGCGTGGTCCGGTCTGCGGCGGGCGTCGCGGGCTCGTTACAGGTTCAGCGTGCGAGGGACGTCAGATCCCAGCGCGGCTTCACGGTGAACGCGTAGTCTTTACCCGATTGATCGGGCCAGCGTTGCAATCGCAATGCGCCGGCCAACGCGATCATCGCGCCGTTGTCCGTACACAGCGATAAATCCGGGTAGTGCACAAAGAAATTGCGCTTCTTCGCCGCGGCGGAAAGGGCTTCGCGCAGTTGCCGGTTCGCGCCGACACCGCCTGCCACCACCAGCCGATTAAGCTTGGTCCGTTTGAGCGCGGCCAGCGATTTCGCCGCCAGCACTTCCACGGCTGCGTCGACGAAACCGCGCGCCAGATCCGCTTTTGCCTGCTCGCAAATATTCGCGCCGCCGAGCTTCTTCGCGTGCGTGAGAACAGCGGTCTTCAGCCCGCTGAAGCTGAAATCGAGGTCGCCGGAATGCAGCATGGGACGCGGCAGGACCACTGCGCCGGGCGTGCCGAATTCCGCCATTCGCGACACTTCCGGGCCGCCCGGATAACCGAGGCCCAGCAGCTTGGCGGTTTTGTCGAAAGCTTCGCCGGCCGCGTCGTCCAGCGTTTCGCCGAGCGTCTCGTAGACGCCCACATCCGTGACGCGCATCAACTGCGTATGACCGCCCGACACCAGCAGTGCGACGAACGGAAAAGGCGGCGGCTCGTCCACCAGCAACGGCGACAGCAAATGCCCTTCGAGGTGGTGAATGCCGATGGTCGGCTTGTCCCACGCCATGGCCAGCGAATTCGCCACGCTCGCGCCGACCAGCAGCGCGCCCGCGAGGCCGGGGCCTTGCGTATAGGCGATCGCGTCGATGTCGCCGCGCGCCGTGCCGGCGCGTTCCATCACCTCTTCGAGCAGCGGCAGTGCACGCCGGATATGGTCGCGCGACGCCAATTCCGGCACCACGCCACCGTACTCCCGGTGCATCGCAATTTGCGAATGCAGCGCGTGCGCGAGCAGGCCGCGCTCTGTGTCGTAGAGCGCGAGACCGGTTTCGTCGCAGGAGCTTTCGATGCCGAGAACGAGCATGATGGGTGGGTCGCGGGTGGGTTGGAGCGGGCACGGGAGCGAAGCCGCTCCGGCGTCCAAAAGTGAAAAGGCAAGCCTGAAAGTATAGCAGCGCGGGCAGGCGGCCGCAGGCGCGCAGGTACAATGCGGCCCCATGGAATCCTTCGATATCGCAGTGATCGGCGCGGGTGCGGCCGGCATGATGTGCGCGGCCGTGGCCGGGCAACTCGGCCGTCGCGTGGTGCTGATCGACCACTCGCAGCGACTCGCGGAGAAAATCCGCATTTCCGGCGGCGGCCGGTGCAACTTCACGAATCTGTATGCCGGGCCGGCCAATTATCTGTCGGCCAATCCTCATTTTTGCCGCTCGGCGCTGGCGCGCTACACGCCGCGTGACTTCATGGCGCTGCTTAAGCGCCATCACGTGACGTGGCACGAGAAGCACAAGGGGCAGCTGTTCTGCGACCAGTCGAGCGACGCGGTCATCAATGTGCTGAAGAACGAGTGCGACGCGGGCCGCGTCGCGTGGCGCACGCCGCTCACGGTCGAACAGGTGCGGCATGACGCCGAAGGACGGTTCACGCTGGACACCCACTCGGGTCCGATCACGGCCCGCGCGCTCGTAGTGGCGACCGGCGGCCTGTCGATCCCCAAGATCGGCGCGACTGATTTCGCCTACCGTCTCGCCAAGCAATTCGGCCACAAGCTGATCGACACGCGCCCTGCGCTGGTTCCGCTGACCTTTGCTCCGGCCGACTGGGAGCCGTTCTCGGCGCTCTCCGGCGTGTCGCTCGAGGTCCAACTGGCGACCGGCAACAAGAAGACCGGTGCCGAATTCAACGAGGATCTGCTGCTCACGCACCGCGGCCTGTCGGGCCCGGGGGTTCTGCAGATTTCGAGCTACTGGCAGCCCGGCGAGCCGATTCACATCAATTTGCTGCCCGAGCAGGACGCCACCACCGCATTGCTGGAAGCCAAAACCGGCACGAAGCGCCAGATCGCCAATCTGCTCTCGGAATGGGTGCCGCAACGGCTCGCCCACGTCTGGCTGGAAACCCACCAGATTCCCGCCGAAGCGCGCGTGGCCGATCTGCCGGATAAGACGCTGCGCCGCATCGGTGAGGCCTTGTCGCGCTGGACGCTCACCCCGAACGGCACCGAAGGCTACCGCAAGGCCGAGGTCACGCGCGGCGGTATCGATACGTGTGACCTGTCGTCGGCGACGATGATGAGCGCCCGCACGCCGGGTTTGTACTTCATCGGCGAGGCGGTCGACGTGACTGGCTGGCTCGGCGGCTACAATTTCCAGTGGGCGTGGGCCTCCGGCGTGGCGGCCGGCCAGGCGTCGGCGGAGTACGTTTTAGGGGCTTGACGGCGCAATGGCTTTGTGAGAAAGCTCTGCTATACTCCTGAACCTTTACAAAGTTCCGTTATTGAAAAATGACGACCATCCACGTAAAAGACAACGAGCCGTTTGAAGTTGCCATGCGCCGCTTCAAGCGCACGATGGAGAAAAACGGGCTGCTAACGGAACTTCGTGCCCGGGAGTTTTACGAAAAGCCTACGGCTGAGCGCAAGCGCAAGAAGGCGGCTGCGGTTAAGCGTCATTTCAAGCGTCTGCGTGGCCAGATGCTGCCAAAGAAGTTCTACTGATTCTGGCGTTGCCGCGGTTCCCGTTGAACGGAGCGGCGACATCCAACGGTGACGGCACAGCAGGTGCCATCGCGGAAAACACGGCCCTTCGGGCCAGCCGGCAGGGTCGCATCCACTACGCAAAATTGCGCCAACCCGCTTGAGGAAGCAGTCCCAAGCGGGCGTTTGTGTTGGATGCAGCGTACTGGTACGGCGCATGGGTGCCGTAAGCGGCCGGTTTTTAAATTTTCAACGCATTCAGGTGAGTGATGAGCCTCAAGGACCAGATCAACGACGACATGAAAGCGGCCATGCGGGCGCGTGAGACCGAGCGTCTCGGCACGATCCGGCTGCTGCTCGCGGCGGTCAAGCAACGCGAAGTCGACGAACGCGTCGTCCTTGACGACGCGGCGATCACCGCCGTCATCGACAAGATGATCAAGCAGCGCAAAGACTCGATCAGCCAATTCGAAGCCGCTGGCCGCACGGATCTGGCCGATAAGGAAAAGGCCGAACTGGCCATCCTGTCCGCCTATATGCCGGCGCAGATGTCCGAAGCGGAGATCGTTGCAGAAGTTCAGGCCGCGGTTGCGCAAACCGGCGCTGCCGGCCCGCAGGACATGGGCAAGGTGATGGGCGTGCTCAAGCAGAAGTTGGCCGGCCGCGCCGACATGACCGCTGTCTCGGCGCAAGTCAAAGCCGCGCTCGCGAAGTAATCCTTGTATTTCCGGTCTGAGCGCGCCGTTGTTCGACGGCGTGCACAGCCTTGAGCTTTTTAGGTAGCGTCATTCACTGTGATTCCACCGTCATTCCTGCAGGATCTGCTCAACCGCGTCGATATCGTCGACGTGGTCGGCCGGTATGTGCAGTTGAAAAAGGGCGGCGCGAACTTCATGGGGCTGTGCCCGTTTCACAACGAGAAGAGCCCTTCGTTTACGGTTAGTCCGACTAAACAGTTCTATCACTGCTTCGGCTGCGGCGCGCACGGTACGGCCATCGGCTTCCTGATGGAGCATGTCGGCTCCACGTTTCCAGAGGCGGTCAACGAACTCGCGCAATCGGTCGGGTTGACCGTGCCGAACGAGCCTTCGCCGGGCTATGGCGGCGGTGGAGGCTCCGGCGGGTATTCGCCGGGTGCGTCCAAGGCGGTGACCACGGCGCTGTCCGATGTCATGCAGACTGCCTGCGATTTCTACCGCAAGCAGCTGCGCGGCGCGCCGGTCGCGATCCAGTACCTGAAGAAACGCGGCCTAACCGGCGAGATCGCCGCCCGTTTCGGCCTCGGCTATGCACCGGACGGCTGGCAGAACCTCGAACCCGCATTCCCCAACTATCGGGATGATTCGCTGGTCGAATCGGGTCTTGTGATCGTCAGCGAAAAGTCGGACGCGCAAGGCCAGAACCGCCGCTACGACCGCTTTCGCGAGCGGATCATGTTCCCGATACGCAATGTGAAAGGGCAGGTGATCGGCTTCGGCGGACGCGTGCTGGACGGCGGCGAACCCAAGTATTTGAATTCGCCGGAAACGCCTCTATTTAACAAAGGCAGCGAGCTGTACGGGCTGTTTGAGGCCCGTTTGGCGATTCGCGAACAGCATTACGTGCTGGTGGTCGAAGGCTACATGGACGTGGTCGCGCTGGCCCAATTGGGGTTCCAGAACGCGGTCGCCACGCTCGGCACGGCCTGCACGCCGATTCATGTGCAGAAACTGATGCGCCAGACCGATACGGTCATCTTCAGCTTCGACGGCGATTCGGCGGGGCGCCGCGCCGCGCGCCGGGCGCTGGACGCCTGCCTGCCGCACGCGGCGGACAACCGGACCATCCGGTTCCTGTTTTTGCCGTCCGAGCACGATCCGGACAGCTACGTGCGTGAATTCGGCACGGAAGCGTTCGCTGAGCAGGTCGAGCGCGCCATGCCGCTGTCGCAGTTCATGCTAAATGAGGTGCTGACCGGCAAGGAGCTGGACCAGCCGGAGGGCCGCGCCCGCGCGCTGTTCGACGCGAAGCCGCTGCTGCAGCAGCTGCCGGCCAATGCGTTGCGCGCGCAGATCATGCATATGTTTGCCGACCGGCTCGACGTGCCGTTCGAGGAAGTCGCCGCTTTATGCGAAGTCGACGCCCGGATCGCGGCGGCCGCCCGATCGGCGCCAGCCCGCAAGGACCGGCGCAGTGTGACCGGGATCGAAGAAAAAACGCTGCGCAATCTGGTGATGTATCCGCGCACGGTGGCAGTGCTCGACGAGGAGGCCGAACAGGCGCTTCTGAGCGTCACGCGGCACGGCGAACTGTTCGAAGAAGTGACGACGCATGCGCGTGCGCTGGGCGATTCGGCGGAGTTTCAGTTGCTGTCCGACCTATTGCGAAACGGCGCAAATGCCCCAACTTTCGAGGAAATCTTTCGCAAAATTCTAGACTATGATGAAAACGTCCGGGATTTGCTGCTGAAGGACCCGGAGGATGCGACCGTCATCGAGGAACGGCGCGAGCAGGAACGGATCGTCGGAGAGGAACTGAAAGCGGCGATTCTGAAGATGCGATACGACGCTTACTGCGATCGCCTCGAGCAGCTTTCGCGGCAATCCCGGCACACGCCGGAGGAGTTTGCGGAGCTGACGGGCCTGAATCAGAAGCGGGCTGAGATGAAGCGGCAGCTCGGGCTGTAAGCGGGATGGCAGAAAGCTGAGTGCTATAATAAAAGGTTTCTAGCGGTTTGTTTTTTCAATGGTTTTCCTAGCAAAGGCGAAAAGGCGATTGCGATGGCAAAGACACCAGGCGGAAAAAAAGCAACGGGCACAGGTTCGAATGAGCCGACCAGAAAGGTCACCGAGGCCAAGTTAGCTTCTTCCCCCAGAAAAACGTCTGCCGCAAGCGTCACACCTGCTGCCGGGAAGAAACCCTCGACCACTTCCGCTGCGCGAGCGGAGCCGGTCAGGGCGGCGAAAGCTGTACCACCACCGGCCGCAAAACGGCCGGGTGTCAGAAGCGCAAGGGAAGCGCCTGCCGCGCAGGACGATGCGGTAGAGCGTGAGACTCCAGTATCCACGGTTCAACCGGCTGTTGTCCAACAGCCGCGAGTCGAGACTACAGCCGGTACGACGAACTCCATGACGAAAAAGCTTAACGAAACACCCGTCGACGACGACGCAACCCAAAGCGAAGAAACCCCTGCGGCCGTTCCCGGCAAGGTGGAAAAGGTCAAGGCTCGCGATCGTCGTGCAAAGGAAAAAGCGCTGCTGAAGGACGCGTTTGCGTCGTCGCAGCCGGGCACCGTCGAGGAACTCGAAGAGCGCCGCGCCAAACTGCGCGCGTTGATCAAGCTCGGCAAGGAGCGCGGCTTCCTCACGTACGCGGAAATCAACGACCACCTCCCGGACAACTTCACCGAGACCGAGGCGATCGAAGGCATCATCAGCACGTTCAACGACATGGGCGTGGCTGTGTACGAGCAGGCGCCGGATGCTGAAACGCTGCTGTTGAACGACAACGCACCCGCTGCTTCGTCAGACGACGAAGTGGAAGAGGAAGCGGAAGTCGCGCTCTCCACCGTCGACTCGGAATTCGGCCGCACCACCGACCCGGTCCGCATGTACATGCGTGAAATGGGTACGGTCGAACTGCTGACGCGCGAAGGCGAAATCGAAATCGCGAAGCGGATCGAAGACGGCCTCAAGCACATGGTGATGGCGATCTCCGCGTGCCCGACCACGATCGCCGATATTCTGGCAATGGCCGAGCGCGTCGCGAACGAGGAAATCCGTATCGACGAACTGGTCGACGGCCTGATCGACGCCAACGCGGAAGATGCAGACGGCTTCTCGGCGCAGGAAGCAGAAGCGATCGAAAGCGAAGACGAGGAAGTCGAGGAAGAGGAATCGGACGACGAGGAAGAAGACGACGGCGCGGCGCAAGCCACGGCCAACGCTGCGCAGATGGAAGCGCTCAAGCGTGCGTCCCTCGAGAAGTTCGCCATGATCAGCGAATGGTTCGACAAGATGCGTCGTGCGTTCGAGAAGGAAGGCTACAAGTCCAAGTCGTATCTGAAGGCGCAGGAAACGATCCAGAACGAGCTGATGACGATCCGCTTTACCGCGCGTACCGTCGAGCGTCTGTGCGACACGTTGCGTGCGCAAGTGGACGAAGTGCGTCAGGTCGAGCGTCAGATTCTGCATACGGTGGTCGACAAGTGCGGCATGCCGCGTGCGGAATTCATCGCGCGTTTCCCGGGCAGCGAAACGGATCTGGAATGGGCCGACAAGATCGTCGGCGAAGGTCACGCGTATAGCGCGATCCTCACGCGTAACATTCCGGCCATTCGCGAACAGCAGCAACGTCTGCTGGACCTGCAGGCGCGTGTTGTGTTGCCGCTGAAGGACCTGAAGGAAACCAACCGTCAGATGGCGGCCGGCGAACTGAAGGCGCGTCAGGCAAAGCGTGAAATGACCGAGGCGAACTTGCGTCTCGTGATCTCGATCGCGAAGAAGTACACGAACCGTGGCCTGCAGTTCCTGGACTTGATCCAGGAAGGCAACATCGGCTTGATGAAGGCGGTGGACAAGTTCGAATATCGTCGCGGCTACAAGTTCTCCACGTATGCAACGTGGTGGATCCGTCAGGCCATTACGCGTTCGATCGCTGACCAGGCGCGTACGATCCGGATTCCGGTTCACATGATCGAAACGATCAACAAGATGAACCGCATCTCGCGTCAGATCTTGCAGGAAACCGGTCTCGAGCCGGATCCGGCAACGCTGGCCGAGAAGATGGAAATGCCGGAAGACAAGATCCGCAAGATCATGAAGATCGCGAAGGAGCCGATCTCGATGGAAACGCCGATCGGTGACGACGACGATTCGCATCTGGGCGACTTTATCGAAGATACGAACACGGTCGCGCCGGCCGACGCTGCACTGCATGCCAGCATGCGCGATGTCGTGAAGGACGTGCTCGACTCGCTGACGCCGCGCGAAGCGAAGGTGCTGCGCATGCGTTTCGGTATCGAGATGAGCACCGATCACACGCTCGAAGAAGTCGGCAAGCAGTTCGACGTGACGCGTGAACGGATCCGTCAGATCGAGGCAAAGGCGCTGCGCAAACTGCGTCACCCGAGCCGTTCGGACAAGCTGAAGTCGTTCCTCGAAGGGAATTGATCGAAGCAGGCGGTCGTGGGAAACGATGTAGCTGTTTGAAGGGGTCTTCGGGCTGTTTCGCTTGGGCGAAGCGGTTGCGAAGGCCCCTTTTTCGTGTAGTATGTCGGCCAATCAACGAATTGGCCCGGCCTTCATGACCGGGTCTTTTTCTTGGGCCGGACGCCGTGCTGGTTGCAGGCAGCGGACTCATAATCCGCCTCCGAAAGGACACCGTCGGTTCGACTCCGACCCGGCCCACCATAGATGTAAAGAAGGGTTCCGAGTTTTCGGAACCCTTTTTGTTTTGTGGTGAGAATTCAATATCAGATGCGGCAATATGCCGCTTATTAAGCGTCGCATGTTCCCGCGCAATATCACGCTTCACTTCGTCGAGATGAGATCGGCGAACCTGGCGCAAGCGTGCTCCGACTCTTAACGCCTAACTGGTCCATGGCAGACCATATGGAGGGCAGGCAACCGGCGCCGGGGCGGTAAGGGAAACTCCGTGTAAAAAAAGTGCACGGCTGTGCCGTTAAATGAATACGGAAGGCTGTTCGATGTATGCCGTCCGCTTTCAGCACGGGTTCTTGTCACGCGGCGGCCGGCGCCGCAGCTCACCTCCGGGCAATGCCCCTGCTGAAGGCTTCCACCTCGTCTGACTCCGCCTAACTCCACTTCACCAAACTGTTCGATAATTCACAGCCCGCGTTAATCACAGCTAATGCAGATATCCGTTCCCCGGGATATTCGAGGAATAAATCGACGACTGCATTAATTCAATTAAGTTCCCGCTTTTCCAAAATAAATTTACACCGCGTTGAATTAGGCCTATCGCAATTGCCTGATTGTCGAGCAATCAGATGTCTCTCATTTTTCAAACGTTCCGACCCGATTACGTCACGCATATTAAATGCTGTTGCATTCACACAACTTTAATATTGAGATGTTGCGGATAACTTTTGTCCAGAGCAGGCATACATTCGTCCACATTTTGCGATAAGCGTATGAAAGATAAAGACTTAATGCCTATCTTGATTTGATTGTTGCGGATTCTGAAAAATCCTGTTGCGTAAATTGCGGGCGTTGCTACTAGGGTCTCCACCTACACTCACGCTTCGTTTCAAGGGTGCCCAGCTGATCCGGAACGGTTCGGCGAACAGGGCGGCAGCGAATGATGCATGCGCTGCTGAGGCAGGTCCCGCTCCCCGCGTAAATTTATCGAACTGGAGTCCCACGCATGAAAAAGAGTCTCATCGTTGTTGCGGTTGCCGCATCGTTCGCATCCGTCGCTCACGCACAAAGCAGCGTGACCCTGTATGGTCTGCTGGACGCAGGCTTGACGTACACCAGCAACGTCAACCACAACGCAAAGTGGGCAGCAGGTAGCGGTGGCATCAACCAAAGCATGTTCGGTCTGCGTGGTTCGGAAGATCTGGGCGGCGGACTGAAGGCAATCTTCACGTTGGAAAGCGGCTTCAACATCAACAACGGCAAGTTCGCTAACAACAACGGCATGTTCAACCGTCAAGCGTTTGTCGGTCTGTCGAGCGCGCAATTCGGTACGGTCACGCTGGGTCGTCAATACGACGCAGCACAAGACTACCTGGCACCGCTGACCGCAACGGGCAGCTGGGGCGGTACGTACTTCGCTCACCCGTTCAACAACGACAACCTGAGCACGAACGGCGGCTACGCAGTCAACAACTCGATCAAGTACTCGAGCGCTAACTACGCAGGCTTCACGTTCGGCGGCACGTACGGCTTCTCGAACCAGGCTGGCGCATTCGCAAACAACCGCGAATACAGCGTGGGTGCTGCATACCAGTGGCAAGGCCTGCACCTCGGTGCTGCATACGCACAGCAGAACAACCCGGCTGCAAACGCAACCGGCGCTTCGGACGGCGTGCTGGCTAACACCGCAGGCACCATCACGGGCAACTTCCGCCAACGTGAGTTCGGCGCAGCTGCTTCGTACTCGTTCGGCCCGGCTACCGTCGGTGCTGCATTCACGCAGTCGCGTATCGACAACCTGGTTGGCGCAGCAGTTGGCCAACGTCAAGGTCGTTCGAACAACTACGAAGTCAACGGCAAGTACAACCTGACGCCGGCAATGGCTCTGGGCGTTGCTTACACGTTCACCGACGCACGTGGCTACGGCGCCAATGCTGACGGCAACGACATGAAGACCCGTTACCACCAGATCGGCCTGCAAGCTGACTACTCGCTGTCGCGTCGTACGGACGTCTACGCTCAAGCTGTGTACCAGCACGCAATGGGCGACGGCGGTGTAGCTTCGATCTACAGCGGCGACAACACGCAACTGCCGTCGTCGTCGAAGAACCAGACGGCTGCTACGGTCGGTCTGCGTCACCGCTTCTAAGCTTCAGCAGCAGAAGAAGCTTGTTGTTGCAGAAAAGGTGCCGTTCGCGGCACCTTTTTTTATGGGCGCGCCACTTTGGTGGTCGGCACCCGCCGTGAATGCCGGATGCCGTGCCGCGCCTGGCTGGACCCTGCACGTACCGTGCGGTACTCAGAAAATCGTACGCAGACCGAGTGCAACGCCGGTCTGATTGTTCTTGCCCGGCAATTCGACCGAGGCTGCTCCCGACACCTTGTCGAAATCGACCGTACCGTACACCTCGGTGCGCTTCGACAACGCATACTCGGCCAGTGCCACGAACGTATAGCGATTGCCGCTGCCCAGTTGACCGTTGCCGATCGCCGCATTGGACATGTGGTCGTAATACGCAGCGCCAGTCAGCATGAGAGTGCGTGTGGCCTGCCACGTCACGCCGGCAAACGGGCCGTTGTCGACGCGCCCCGAACCCTTCAGGATATCGACGCCCGGTACGAGCGTTTGCTGCGCCAGAGCGCTATCCACGAAGCCTGTGTCGTCCTTCGAATGCAGATAGCCGACGTACACCTTCGCGGAGTTGAACGCATAGACCGCGTTTGCGTTGAAGATGGTCTGCTTGTGATTGCTGTTGTCGCTGTTCTGTTGCACGCCGGCCGCGACGCTGAGCGGCCCGGCCACATACGATAGCGTGAAGCCGTACATATTGCCCGCGCCGAGATGACCCGGCACCTGTCCTGAGAACCCGCCGACGCCCGTCGATTCCGAGTTGGTGCCAAACGAGTACATCGCAGCTATGGTCAGGCCTTTGTACGTGCCGGTGTATTTAACGGCGTTGTCCGCGTAAAGTCCGGCGCCGAGCGCGCCCGGCAGCCATGAATTCTCCGCGTAGTTGCCGACCGTGAGCGGATCGTAGGTGTCGCCCAGCAGATCGAACAACGGCGTCTTCTGACGGCCGAACGTTACCGTGCCGTACTGGCTGCTCAGGCCGACATAGGCGTTGCGATTGAAGAGCCGCTGGCTGTCCGAGGCCGAGCCGTCCTGCAGGTTGATACCGCTTTCCAGATCGAAGATCGCCTTCAGACCGCCGCCCAGATCCTCCGAACCACGCAGGCCCCAGCGGCTGTTGGTGATCGCGCCGTTGCTCATATAGAGGCGCCCGTCGTTCTTCGCATTCGAGTTCGTCAGATAGCGCACGCTCACGTCGGCGACGCCATACAGCGTGATCGAACTCTGCGCGGAGGCCTGCTCGGCCGTCATGACGAGGGCTGCACCGCTCACGAGTGCGGCGGTCTTGAGGAGTCTTACTTGTCTCACTGGAATTCCTGTGTGTGGTTATGGATTTTTCATTCGCGGTCGCGACGCGCAGGCTCGCTACGCGCCGGGCGCGCCGATGATAGACCACCACCTCCACTGCGCCATTAATCCATTGGCGCAATAACGTATTGCGATTTCTAACAATTATGCACAGGACTCTGACAATAGTTGACTTTCGCGACAGCGCGCTTGCGGTAGTCTGAAACGATTGAGTTATAGACATTTTTCGCGGCGACGCTAGCACGTGTGCTGCAGGTGCGCGTTCTTACTGCATGGATACTCCCGCTTCAAACCCGCTGGCTCGTTCGCCGGCCATTCAGGATCTCACCGACGAGCAATGGCATCTCATCGTGCCGCTCCTGCCTGAAATGAAGGACCACGGCCCTCGGCGTGGCCGTCCCAGCATCGACATCCGTTGTGTGGTGAACAGCGTGCTGTGGGTGCTGCACACGGGCAAGCCGTGGCACGCCATGCCCGACCGCTATGCGCCTTATCAGACCGCGCATCGTTATTATTTGCGCTGGAAGAATTCAGGGGTGCTGGCCAATATCGCCTTTGCGTTGTTCGATACCGATGCCATGCTGACACGGCCTGTCACTCGCAAGGGCTACCCGCGCACTGCGTAGCAGGATCAGGACCGTTTCGGCATAACAAGCAGAAAGGCCGTCATCCGGTTACCGGATGACGGCCTTTTCAATCGCATGCTTTGGTCATGCTGCATGAAAGTGCTGATCGAAGGCGCCGCTCAATCACGCATGCTCTTCGACCTTGAACACTGCAACCGCATTTCGCAGACGTTCGGTCTGCTCATCGAGTGAACCGGCCGCAGCCGCTGCCTGTTCGACCAGCGCGGCATTGCGTTGCGTCACATCGTCCATCTGACGGATCGCGAGATTGACTTCGCCGATGCCCGAGCTCTGTTCTTTCGAGGCTGCGGAGATCTCGTTCATGATCGCCGTCACGCGACGCACGGCGTCGACCACCTCGCTGATCGTGCTGCCGGCTTTGCCTGCCAGCGTCGAGCCTTCGCCGACCTGCGCGACGGACTGATGGATCAGCACCTTGATCTCTTTGGCCGCCGTCGCACTGCGCTGCGCGAGATTGCGCACTTCGCCCGCGACGACCGCGAAGCCGCGGCCTTCCTCGCCGGCGCGCGCCGCTTCTACTGCGGCGTTCAGCGCGAGGATATTGGTCTGGAAGGCGATGCCTTCGATCACGCTGATGATCTCGCCGATCTTGCGCGAGCTATCGGTGATGCCGGCCATTTTTTCGACCACGTCGTTGACGACATCGCCGCCACGCGCGGCAATGTTCGACGCATCCGCTGCGAGTTCTGACGCGGTCGCGGCATTGTCGGCGTTCTGGGTGACGGTCTTGGTGAGCTCGTCCATGCTGGCGGCGGTCTGCTGCAACGATGCGGCTTGTTCTTCGGTACGGCTCGACAGATCCAGGTTGCCCGCGGCAATCTCTTTCGAGGCGATCGTGATCGTTTCGGCGGACGTCTTGATCCGCGCGACTGTCGCAGCCAGTTGATTGCGCATCTCGCGCAGGGAGAACAACAGGCTCGACGTGTCGTCGCGACGCAGGTCGATGTGAGTGGCGAGATCGCCGCGCGCGATCTGCATGGCAATCGCCGCTGCCGCGGAAGGCTCTCCGCCGATCGACCGCGATACGTTGCGCACGACCCGCGAAGCCACGAACGACACCACCACACCCAGCAGCACCAGCATGCCGGCCGAGCGCGCGAGGGTCGCGTAGAGCTGCGCCTGGATGTCATCCATATAGGCGCCGGCGATAAAGTCCCAGTTCCATGGGCCGAAGCGCTTCACATAGCCGATCTTTTCGCTCGGTACCGTCTCGCCGGGTTTCGGCCACCAGTAGCGCAGATAGCCTGCGCCGCTCGCCGAGCCGCCTGCCTGCGCGATGTCGTGATACAGCGCATTGCCTTTGGCGTCGCGGAAGCTGCTCATGTCCTTGCCGTTCAGCTTCGGACTCATCGGATGAGCGACCATCACCGAATCGCTGCGCACGATCGTCACGTAGCCCGATGCGCCGTAACGCTGCGCAGTGATGCGGGCGATGGCCTGCTGTTTGGCCTCATCGACCGGGAGCTTGCCCGCGTCGGCCTGCTTCGCGTAGTCCGCGACGATCGACACCGCCATGTCGGTGACGTCGGCCAGGTCCGCGCGCCGTGCGTCCATTTGAGCGTTTCGTGCATCGAACGCATTCACAACGGTCACGATCAGGAGGGCTGCCCAGCACAGCAGTATCGGCACCCACAATTTCTGTTTTAGTGTCAGACGGTTCATTATCGGTTTCGACAATACGTTGAACTCGGAATAGGGACGGGCTGCAATCTGCGTTGCATAGCCGGCATAACGGCTGTTGCTGTGGATTCTTTATTCCGGCGTCCGAAATTGCTGGCTGAAACGTGTGCGTCCGGCCTGATGCGGCCGATGAAATACAGGGAACGTTGAGGAAAATCGGGGAAAGTGGCGTCAAGCCCGTAGAAAACCGCGGGAAACTGCAGCGGGTAACTGGGCGCCCGTACTAACCCTAGATCTGCTCCTGACCAAACGCCGACAGGCGTTCGAGGTCTAGCACGTCGATCTGGTTGTACGAGAGGCGCAAAATCTGCAGCCTTTCGAGGTTTTGCAGTGCCTGGTTGATCCGTTGCCGCGACACGCCTGCCAGCAGGCCGACTTCTTCCTGCGAAATGGCCAGCGTGCGCCCGGTGTCGGGGTATAGGTCGGGATTGAACAGTTGCGCGAGCGACTGGGCGACGCGCGCGTCGACATCCAGCAGACGGCTGTTCTGGATCGACGCAATGAATTCGCCCATGCGGTTGTTCAACTGCCGGATCACGAAGCCGGTGAACGGCAAGCTCGATTCGAGCAGCGCATGGAACGTCTCTGATGGCACGAACATTACGAGCGAAGGCTGAATGGCGGCCACGTCGTATTTGCGCAATTCGCGCTTGATCACGCTGCCTTCGCCGAACCAGCCGCCGGGCGGCACGCCGGAGAGCGTGCAACTGCGTCCCGAGGCGTTGTAGATGGCGAGTTTGATGAGGCCGGAATGGACGCCGATCCAGTAGTCTGACGGCTCCTGGCGGCGCGCGATCCATGCGCCCCCTTCCAGCCGCTCCGCGTGCGCGCTGGCAAGGATCATGGCCTGGTGCTCGGCGGCGAGCGCCCTGAACCACGCGCAGGTGCCGAATAGCCGCGGCAGATCGGCGCGCGGGACCCGTTCAGGCCGGTGCGGGCGGGAGTCTGCGACGGCGGTAAACGGTGCGTCATCCATAAGCAGCAAGCGGTGCGTAGGCGAGTGAAGTTGGTTGAATGGAGCCAGGGCGCGCCACTCTGTCATTTGAATGACAGACAGTTCACCATGACAATTGCTAGGCTAGCTCATCAATCAGAAAAATCGACGGCGCGGCCAGCGCCTCAGGAGACAAAGCGATGATGCACATGTTCGAAGAAGGCCTCCAGCGGCGCGAGGCCAATTATGTCCCACTGACGCCCATCGATTTCATCGTACGCGCAGCGGAAGTCTACGGTGAGCGGCTGGCGGTCGTTCATGGGGAGATTCGCCGCAACTGGCGCGAAACCTACGAGCGCGCGCGGCGTCTGGCCAGCGCGTTGCGGCAGGCCGGCATCGAGCGCGGCGACACGGTTGCCGCTTTGCTGCCGAATATTCCTCCGATGATAGAAGCGCATTTCGGCGTGCCGATGGCCGGCGCCGTGCTCAATACATTGAACACTCGGCTCGACGTGTCGTCGCTGCTGTTCATGTTGCGTCATGGCGAGGCGCAGGCGTTGATTGTCGATACGGAGTACAGCGAATTGGCGCACCGCGCCGCGCTGGAATTCCCCGAGTTGCGCGTGATCAGCGTGGCCGACGCGATGCCCGCCGACGCTAGCAAGTTCATCCGCGCAACCGACTACGAAGCATTCCTGCAAACCGGCGACCCCGAGTTCGCCTGGACCCTGCCCGCCGACGAGTGGGACGCCATCGCGTTGAACTACACCTCGGGCACGACCGGTGATCCTAAAGGCGTGGTCTACCACCATCGCGGCGCGTATCTGAATGCGCTCAGCAATATCCTCGAATGGGATATGCCCAAGCATGCGGTTTACCTGTGGACCTTGCCGCTCTTTCACTGCAACGGCTGGTGTTTCCCATGGACCGTTGCCGCGCGTGCCGGCGTCAATGTCTGTCTACGCAAATTCGACGCGAAGACGGTATTCGAACTGATTCGGCGCGAAGGCATCACGCACTATTGCGGCGCGCCGATCGTGCAAAGCGCGCTTGCGAATGCGCCCGTCGAATGGCGTGAGGGCATCACGCATCGCGTGTCGACGATGGTGGCGGGCGCGGCGCCCGCGCCGGCGGTGATCGCGAAGATGAAGGAGATCGGCTTCGATCTGACGCACGTATACGGACTCACCGAGACGTACGGACCAGCTGCTGTCTGCGCAAAACAGGAAGAATGGGACTCGCTCGACGACAACGCGCGCGCCGAAATGAACGCGCGGCAAGGCGTGCGTTATCACTTGCAGGCAGCCATAACGGTAGTCGATCCGGACACGCTCGAGCCCGTGCCTGACGACGGCGAAACGCTCGGCGAGATCATGTTCCGCGGCAATATCTGCATGAAGGGGTATCTGAAGAACGAGCGCGCCACGGAAGCGACCTTCCGCGGCGGCTGGTTCCATACCGGGGACCTCGGCGTGCGGATGCCTGACGGCTACATCCGTATCCGCGATCGCAGCAAGGACATCATCATTTCGGGCGGCGAGAACATCTCGAGCATCGAGGTCGAAGACACGCTGTACCGTCACCCTGCGGTGTCGGTTGCCGCCGTGGTGGCGATGGCCGATCCGAAGTGGGGCGAGGTACCCTGCGCCTTCGTCGAGCTCAAGGAGGGCGCTCAGGTGAGCGCAGAAGAGATCATCGCGCACTGCCGGCTGTTTCTTGCGGGATACAAGTTGCCAAAGGCGGTGCGCTTCGGCGAATTGCCGAAGACGTCGACGGGAAAAATTCAGAAGTTCGAACTGCGCGCGCGGATCAAGGCGGAACAGACCGAATAGACCGCGCGCGATGGTCTAGCGCGCCGAATGGCGCGCTATGGGTGCTGAACGATGCAAGCGCGGGGTTCCGCGCGCATCAGCTTCGACAAGCGCTTAACCGCGCGTGTCGACCCAGCGTCGTGCCCAGCGTGCCGAGTGCTGCAGTGCCTGTTCTTCGTTCGGGAAGTAGTCGAGCGAATAGAACTGGTAGCGCCCTTCGGTACGTGCGCTATCAGCGCGTTCGAGCAACAGGTTGGATGAGAAGCTACCGTCGGGCAAACGATGCGCCGAGGGTTTGACGGCATAGCCGTTGTAATGATGAATATGTTTGTTTTGCATTTTATATTTTAATAATGTTCGAGTGCGCGCCTGCCGTGCGAGCCGTTATACGGGTCACGCGGACGAGCCGATTCAAGCCATTGCGAGCCGAATCCAAACGCAGTCGGAAAGCTAAAAAAGGGCGTTAAAGCCAGAGGGGAGAATGAGGTGCAACGAGGCGTTTGGCGCTTAGGCTAGCTGAACAATATATGCAGCTAAAAGCGATCGCGCCAACTGTGGGAGACAAAGCTCCGCGAGGATGTCGCTGCAGCCCGATGTCCGTTGCCGGACACCGAGCCCTTCAAACTTACATCGGCTTGATGTTAGCCGCTTGCAGACCCTTCGGGCCTTGCTTCGTTTCGAAGCTCACCTTCTGATTTTCAGCCAGCGTCTTGAAGCCGTCGCCGCTGATTTCGGAGAAGTGCGCGAACAGGTCGTCGCCGCCCTTGTCCGGGGTGATGAAGCCAAAGCCTTTGCTGTCGTTGAACCACTTAACGGTACCGGTATCCATGAAGAATCCTTGAGTAAAAAATAGAAAAATTTGCTCGGTTGAGGAGCGCTTGAAGGGTCAAGGAGGGAGAGGACAACGAATACCGCTGAGGAGCGAGACATTGATGAACAGCAATCGAACTTCTTGAACTTCGGGTGCCACAGTAACCGTCGGGCATGCCAGCGTCAACACTTATCTTGTAACTGTTTTGTTATGGGTCGTGCTTGCATACGCTCGACGCGCCGCGATGCCGCCCTCGTTACTGGCTTGCCGCGTTGCGCGACACGACAAGCCAGTCGAGCGGAATTTCTGTTTCAGATGCCCACTTTATGCGCCGTCAGGATCAGGCGTAATCCAAGCGCGGCAACTGCGCTAGCAGCGACGCGATCAATCCAGGCCTTCCACTGCAGATAGATTTCACGCGGACGTTTGCTCGAAAAGCACAACGCGACCACGGTGTACCAGCCGGCTTCAATGGCGAAGATCGCAGGGGGCAATGCAAAGTAGCACCACAGCGGCGGATGTTGCGGAAGCAGGGCCGCGAAGATACTGCCGTAGTAGACCGCTGTTTTCGGATTGCTGAGTTGTGTGCTCAAACCGATCCAGAAGGATTTGCGCACGTTGGTAGCGGCGGCTTGCGCAGCATCGAACGCGAGCGGTTTGGCCGCACCGCGCCAGATCTTCGACGCGAGGTAGATCAGATAAAGGCCGCCGGCCACTTTCAAGCCGACGTACAGCCATTCCACTGTCGCCAGCAAGGTGTATAGGCCGAGTAAGGCGATACCGCTAAAGAACACACCGCCGATGCCCATGCCTGCTGCGGTCGCTAGGCCGTCGCCGCGCGAAAGTCCGATTGCATTGCGTGCAACGATAACGAAGCTTGGTCCTGGACTCATGGCACCAAGCAGCAGTGCGGCCAGGATCGTGACGATGGCGGTCGAAGCGGGCATTTTTGCGTGTCTCCTACAGGCGGGATGCGGTCAGTGAAACATAGCATGGGAAGGCGCGGTTTTGTTTTTGGCCAGAGCCAACAGACCCATTAAAGACCCAATAAGAATCGAAAAAGCCGCTAAAGAACACCAACCGAATGACCAAGTAAGCTCGCCATCGAATGCCGGCAATCAGTTGCTGCAAGCAGCGGAAATTGGATGCTAGAATGCCCTCCCATACGCTAAAGCAGCCTTGGAACACCAAGGCCGATCGGGCGCGATTCGAGCCGTTTGCCGACGAATTCCCCTAAATCCAGGATTTATTGGGCATGACCCCTGATGCGAGTTCCCACGCATCGGGAGAGGCGTCGCAAGTTCGATTTGCACTCAACCCATCTGATTTACGCATAGGCTTCGCGTTGTTTTGCGAAGCTTTTTGTTTTTCAAACGCGAGCACTATCAGCCGCGAAACCGGTACGTTATGAAAGAGCGAGAGGAACAACGGCTGTTCGACCTCGACGGGAATGCGCGTGAGCGCCTGATCGTGTGGATCCGCCGACGTATGGACGAATACGGCATTACGATTGAAGCGCTTGCTGAAGCAATCGAAGCCGACAAAGCCGCAGTCCGCGCCGTGATGTATCGCGATGCCTACGGAAATACGTGGGACGGTCATGGCGAAAAGCCGGATTGGCTGGCGCGCGCAATCTACGCTGGGCAGAACATCGACCATTTCCGTTGTTGAGCGGAGCCGCGGTTTTTTCTGCCAATCGTTTTCCTGCGTGGCTGCACGATATCGCGTTCGGCCAATTGATTCGGCATCCAAAAAAAAGCCCGCGCGGGGCGGGCTTAACCTACTCGGAGTTTCGCGATCCAGTCGCTAGACGGATCATCTCCAGTGTATGTGAAAGCTTTATGAAAGTATAGAAAATCTGCGTCACAGGTCGAAAAACACGGTTTCCTTGTCGCCCTGCATATAGATGTCGAACCGGTACACATTGGCCGTGTTCGGCTCGCGGCGCGCGATCAGCGTGTCACGCCGGTCCGCTGGAACCGCTGCCAGCACGGCATCCCGTTCGTTAGCCTCGGCTTCGTCCTCGAAATAGATGCGCGTGAAGGTGTGCAGCAGCATGCCGCGCATCGTCACAATCACATTCAGATGCGGCGCTTCGTCCGGGTTTGCGCGGCCGGGTTTGACCGTTTCAACGACAAAGCGTTGGAGCGGATCGGTGCCCGTACCGACGCGGGCGAAGCCGCGAAAACCGGTCTTCAGGATTTCCTCGCGTGATTCCGGGTAGTGGCCGTGCGCGTCTACCTGCGACACTTCCAGCATTGCATCGCCGATCACCTTGCCGTCGCCGTCGAACACCTGCCCGACGATCGTGATGTGCTCGCCGGCCGCTTCGCGGTCGGCCAGAACCGGCGTAAACAGGCTCTTGAAGGCGAAGTCGTATTGCTGCGGGCACAGACCGTAGGCGAAGTACGGTCCAACCGTTTGCGAAGGCGTTTGCTTGAGGGTCGTCATGGCTTAGCGCTCCATCGGGGTTTCGTTGCGGCCGCGCAGCACGATGTCGAAGTCGTAGCCGAGCGCATAGGCCTCCTGCGTCGTATCGAGCGAGAAGCCCGCAATCATGCGGTCGCGTGCGTGCTCGGGCGTGCCCTGGAAAATCGGGTCGAAGGCCAGCAGCGGGTCGCCGGGGAAATACATCTGCGTGACGAGGCGCGAGCCGAAATGCTCGCCGAACAGCGAGAAGTGAATGTGATTCGGACGCCACGCGTTCGGATGATTGCCCCAGGGGTAGGCGCCCGGTTTGATCGTCAGAAAGCGATAGCGGCCTTCGTTGTCGGTGATGCAGCGGCCTGCGCCGAGGAAGTTCGGGTCGAGCGGCGCGTCGTGCTGATCGTTCTTGTGCACATAGCGGCCGGCAGCGTTGGCTTGCCAGATTTCAACCAGCGTATTGCGCACCGGGCGGCCGCCCTCGTCGAGCACACGGCCTGTCACGATGATCCGCTCGCCGAGCGGCTCGCCGTTGCGCACCGCATTGCGCGTCAGATCGTGATCGAGCGCGCCGAGGTCCTCGGTGCCGTAAACCGGTACACGTTGGTCGCGCAGTTTTTCCTTCAGAGGAATCAGCGGACGCGTCGGGCCGCGTTTGACCGAGGAACCGTAGCCGGGGTACACGTAGGCGGGGTGGGACGCGAAGTCGCGCGCGGTGAGAAAGGAATCGTCCATCAGTGTCTCCTTCGAGAATTGTGGGATACGGCTTTATGGAGCGACTTTATCTAACCTGAGAGGTTATGCAAAATGACGTTTTCGCCCATTTCGTATAACCTGCCGTTATGCAACGCAGCCTCGCGGACAGCCGCGTCAAATTCCGTCATCTCCAGTGCTTTCTGGCCGTCGCCCAGTTCGGCGGCGTGCAGCGGGCCGCCGAAAGCCTGTCCATTACGCAGCCCGCCGTCTCCAAGACGGTTGCCGAACTGGAGGCGATTCTCGGCGTGAAGCTGTTCGAGCGCGGCCGCCACGGCGCCGTGCCGACCCGCGAGGGGCAACTCTTCATGCCGCATGCGAGCGCCTGCGTCAGTGCGTTGCGACAGGGTGTGGACCTGCTGGCGCGCGCGGAAGGCGCGGCGGCCGCCACGCTCGAAATCGGCATTCTGCCGACCGTCGCGGCTGCGCTGGTGCCGCCGGTGCTGAAGCGCTTCGCCGCGCTTTGGCCGCGCGTGATCGTGCGCCTTGCCACAGGCGCCAACCCCGAATTGCTCGAGCGTTTGAAGGCCGGCACGATCGAATTCGCGATCGGGCGTCTGGCGGACCCGGAACGGATGGTCGGGCTCAGTTTCGAGCAGCTTTTCAGCGAGCCGTTGATTGCCGTGGTCCGCGCCGGGCATCCGTTGGCGCTGGGGGCCGGCTTGCCGGCCACGTTGCTGGAGGATTTTCCGGTGGTGCTGCCGCCGTTCGGCACGCTGATTCGGCAATCGGCTGAAAGCCTGCTGAGCGCGTGGGGCGTGCCGCCGTTGTCGGGGTTTGTCGAAGTGCTGTCGGTATCGACGGGGCGTGCGTTGACGCTGGAGAATGACGCGGTGTGGTTCGTGCCGCTGAGCGCCGTCGAATATGAACTGGGGCACGGCATGTTGGTGCGTTTGCCCTTGCCGTTCGCGGGCACCGGCGAACCTGTGGGGCTGATCCGGCGCTCGGACACGCAGCCGTCACCGGTGGGACGGGCGTTTATCGATGCCGTGCGCGAGGTTGCCCAGCTGCGCATGACGGCCGCCGCCGGCAAGCCTGCGGTCAAACGTGCGTCCAGGCGCAGCCGCGGCGGCATGTCCAGGACCTAAGGCACGCCGCCAGGCGGCACGGGAGATGCGGGAGGCGCAGTAGACGCAATAGACGCCCGCCGCGGCCCGATTCTCCCCGCGTGAACCATCCAGTACAAAATAAAGTTTGCGAACGCCCCGTCACCCGGTGTACAAACACGATGCAAAAGCCGTCTCGGGCCGCATTGCCGCGGCACACCACGCATGCGGTGTCACACTGCAGGTGAAAGACGGCGCGCACCGAACAGCAGAAACATCACGAACACGCGCAACAGCGTAAGAAAGCCTGCACAAGGAGATTGCCATGCCCAGCGACTTGCCCACTCCAGACGCCGCGCTGCGCGCCGTGTCGGCGCCTGAGCACAATCCGCTCGGCACCGCCGGCCTCGAATTCGTGGAGTTCGCCTCGCGCGAGCCGAAGGCGCTCGGCGAGACTTTCACGAAACTCGGCTTCAAGGCAATTGCGCGCCATATCAGCAAGGACGTCACGCTGTATCGCCAGGGCGAGATGCATTTCCTGATCAACGCCGAGCCGGATTCGTTTGCCGAGCGCTACGCCGAGGAATACGGCGCCGGCATCTGCGCGATCGGCATTCGCGTGGCCAACGCGCAGCGCGCCTTCGACCGCGCGATCGAACTCGGTGCATGGGCGTTCGAAGGCGAACGCCTCGGTGCGGGCGAGTTGCTGATTCCGGCGATCCAGGGCATTGGCGATTCGCACATCTATTTCGTCGACCGGTGGCGCGGCCGTGGCGGCCAGCGCGGCGGCCTCGGCGACATCTCCATCTTTGACATCGACTTCCGTCCGATCGAGATCGATACCGCGCACGCCGATCTGAGTCACGCGGGCACCGGTCTCGTCGCGGTCGATCATCTGACGCAAACAGTCGGTGAGGGCCGGATGCAGGAGTGGCTCGACTTCTATCGCGACCTGCTCAACTTCCGCGAGATTCACGAGCTGCACGCGAACTGGCATGTGTCGGCGGAGTCGCGCGTGATGGTGTCGCCATGCGGCGCGATCCGCGTGCCTTTGTATGAAGAAGGCACGCGCCGCACGAATCTGATGCACGACTATCTGCCGGATCATCCGGGCGAAGGCGTGCAGCACATCGCGCTTGCCACCGACGATATCTTTGCGTGCGTCGAGCAACTTCTCGCAAACGGTGTCGAGTTCGTCGAGCCCCCGCCGCGCTATTACGAACAACTCGATGCCCGTCTGCCGGGTCATGGGCTCGATGTCGAGCGGCTCAAGCGCACGCACGTTCTGGTGGACGG
Organism: Paraburkholderia sp. SECH2; assembly: GCF_030464795.1. Classification (NCBI taxonomy): domain Bacteria; kingdom Pseudomonadati; phylum Pseudomonadota; class Betaproteobacteria; order Burkholderiales; family Burkholderiaceae; genus Paraburkholderia; species Paraburkholderia sp. SECH2. Next base: position 170,987 of record NZ_JALPRH010000012.1, on the reverse strand, counting down.
CGAGATTGGGGCCGACGGCGTGCCGCTGCTGTTCTTTCAGACCTTTGTGCGGCGCGGTGCCGGCGAGATCTTCTTTGAGATCGTGCAACGGCAGGGTCACCACGGCTTCGGCGAAGGCAATCTGAGCGCGTTGGCGCAGGCACGCGAGCAAGCCGGCGCTTAACGCTTTGCCGTTTGCCGCTTACCGTTGAATCAATCAGTCTCGGGATTGCCCGCCAGCCCAGGATTCACCGCGCTGTACGCCGCCGCTTCCCGCAACAGCCACTCGCGAAAGCTCGTGAGCGGCTTGCCGTGACTCAACTCCGTCGGATAGACGAGGTAATACGCCGAGTCCGCGACGGCGAGTGCGTCGAGCGCAATCACAAGCCCGAGTTGTTCGAGCTGAGCGTCGACGAAAAAGCGCGGCACCAGCGCGATGCCGAGACCGGCCGCCGCAGCGCTGATCAGCATCGTGTGGAGTTCGTAGCGGACCCCTTGCATCGTCCGGTTATCGTCGACACCGAGGTTGGCGAACCACGACGCCCAGCCGTCAGGCCGGGTGGTGGAATGCAGCAGCGGGTAGTCCAGCAGATCTGCCGCAGTTTTCACGGGCCGGGCCAGTAAACTCGCCGAACACACCGGCACGACTTCCTCGCTAAACAGAAAATCCGCCGATGTGCCCGGCCATGTCGGCTTGCCGTAGTGAATCGCGGCCTCGAAGTGCGTATCGGCGAACGGGAACGTGCCGGTGCGCACGCCCATATTGACCCGTACGTCTGGATACTGCGCGTTGAATGCCGCCAGCCGCGGAATCAGCCATTGCGATGCGAAAGTCGGCAGCACCGCCAGTTCCAGATACCCACCGCCGCTGCCATGCGCAATGATCGACAGCGTGTCGCGGTCCAGTTGTTCGAGCGAGCGCCGCACCTGCGCGCTATAGACCTTGCCCGCCTTGGTCAGCACCACCCGCTGTTTGACGCGCACGAACAGCCGCACGCCGAGATTGCTCTCCAGCGTATTGATCTGCCGGGACACCGCGCTTTCGGTGAGGAACAGCTCGCGCGCCGCATGCGTGAAGCTCTCGTGCCGCGCGGCGGCTTCGAAAGCGAGCAGCGCGCCCATGTTGGGGATCTTGAACTTTCGCACGTTGATTCCAAAAACGCATCAAGTGGCGATTTTATCTCGCTTTACGGCGCCGCTGCGAATTTGAATAATCTCGCATCCAACGATGCCGTGCTTGCGCCTTGAAGCCATGCCGGCAAGCCATCTTCATACACACGAACGCGTGCTCACCGCACTCCGCCCGGAACCGATATGCGAAACATCAAGAATGCGAATGTCGAACAACTGCTGCTGAAATTGCTCGGCGCAGAGAAAACCGCGAGGCTGTTCGCCACTCTGAACCATCCGCAGATCCTCAATGAATGGGAGGACGGCACCGTCACCCGCGCCGAACTGGCGCAGGCGATGAACATGGCGCTGTTCGAAGACCTGCTGGCGCGCTCGGCGAATGGCCGTCAGTACACCGAGGAGGCGATCGCCGCTGGTGGCAGCGTCTACTTCGATCATGGTGCATTGCGCACGGTGCGCTGGGCGGAGAGCGGCGCGTTGCCGCCGGGTGAGGCTGCCTTCGCGCGCATCTTGCGGCCGCTCGGCTTCAGCATCAACGGCCGTTATCCGCTTGACCGCCTGGGCATGACCGGTCGCGCTTGGGCACATGACGACGCCCCCGACGAGATCGCGCAGTTCTTCGTCAGCGAATTGCATCCCGAGCGTTTCTCGGCGGAGTTTCAGCAGGCGGTGACGAAAGTGATCGGCGCCTCTCGCGATCCGTTGACGCCGCAAGCCGCCGGCCAGTTGTGGGAGCTCGAACGCGAAGGCGTGTTGTCGCTCGAGGCGGCTCACGCATTGCTGCCGGTGATCGTCGGCGCCTTCGCGCGTCAGCATGAGACGCCACGCGAAGCCGATTACGAAGTATTGTTGAAGGAGTCGGCCGAAATGGCGTGGATCGCGACCGAAGGCAACGCCTTCAATCACGCTACCGATCGCGTCGCGGACGTGTTCAAGCTCTCCGACGACGAAAAGGCAAAGGGTCGTCCGATGAAGCCGGAAGTGGAGCGTTCGCGTTCGGGCCGCGTGTTTCAGACCGCGTACCGTGCGGACATCGTGCGGCGCGAATTTCGCGCGGCAGATGGCAGCATCGTCACGCGCGACGTGCCGGGCTCGTTCTACGAGTTCATCACGCGCAAGCGGACCTTCGATCAGGACGCGCGCCGCTGGGAAACGGACCTGCGTTTCGACGCCGGCAACGCACAGGGCATCTTCAAGATGACCGCGAGCCAGGCGGCTTAATTCGTAAGTGCAGGGCGATAGCGTGGGCGTTGAACACGAGACATGAGGGGCAAGGTGGGAACGTCATTGGATGAAGAGCAGGGCGCAGGCGTGAAGGCTTCGTTGAGCGACGCGGCTCATGGCTCGTCGAAAGCGCCGCGCGTTGCCAGGCCCTTTCAAGGGACTGCTGCTGTTATGCAGGCGCTCGAAGCTGACCTGCGCCGCAACGTACGCGGCGAAGTACGCTTCGATCAGGGCTCGAAAGCGTTGTATGCGGCGGATGCATCGAACTATCGGCAAGTCCCACTCGCCGTGGTCGTGCCATCGGACGTCGACGATCTGCTCGAAACGCTCGCCGCTTGCCGCCGCAATGACGTGCCCTTTCTCCCGCGCGGCGGCGGCACCTCGCAGAACGGTCAATGCGTGAACGTCGCGGTGGTGGCCGACGCGAGCAAGTATGTGAACCGTGTCGTGTCGGTCGACCCTGTCGCGGGCGTAGCGATCGTCGAACCAGGCGTAATCTGCGACACCTTGCGCGACGCTGCCGAAGCGCACGGCCTCACATTCGCACCCGATCCCGCGACGCACAGTCGCTGCACGCTCGGCGGCATGATCGCCAACAACTCGTGCGGCGCGCATTCGGTAATGGCCGGCAAAACGGTGGAGAACGTCGAGGCGCTGGAAATCGCGACCTTCGACGGCGCGCGTTTCTGGGTCGGGCCTACTTCGGACGACGAACTCGAACGCATCATCGCAGCAGGCGGCCGCCAGGGTGAAGTCTACGCCGCGCTCAAGCAACTGCGCGACACCTACGCCGGTCAGATTCGCGCGAAATTCCCGCAGATCAAGCGGCGCGTGTCGGGCTTCAATCTCGATCAACTGCTGCCGGAAAACGGCTTCAACGTCGCGCGGGCGTTGGTCGGCACCGAGGGCACCTGTGCGGTGACCTTGCAGGCGAAAGTGCGGCTCGTAAAGAGTCCGGCGAAACGCGTGATCGTCGTGGTCGGCTTTACCGATATCTACACCGCCGCGGACGCCGTGCCGCATTTCATGCGCTGCGGGCCGATCGCGATCGAAGGACTCGACCGTGCGATCATCCGCGGCTTGCAGGCGCGCGGGTTGAAGAAGGATGAGATCGCCTTGCTGCCGGCAGGCGATGCCTGGGTCGTGCTCGAATTCGGCGCGGATACGCAAGACGATGCCGTGCATCAGGCGCACACCGCCGCGGCGTATTTTTCGTCGGGCGCAGCAGGACCGAACGTGTCGGCGATGCTTGTCGAAGATCGTGCACTTCAGGCCAAGGTGTGGTCGATCCGCGAGACGGGCGCGTCGGCGGTGGCCTTGTCGGTGGATGCGGGCACGCCCGATCCAGTGGTCGGCTGGGAAGATGCGGCAGTCGATCCCATGCGTCTCGGCGATTATCTGCGTGCGTTTCAGGCGCTGGTGGATCGATATGGCTACGAGACGAGCCTATACGGCCATTTCGGCGACGGTTGCGTCCACGCGCGCATTACCTTCGATCTATGCAGCGTGGAAGGTGTCGCGACGTGGCGTAAGTTTCTACGCGAAGCGGCGGAACTGGTGGTCGAATTCGGCGGCTCGCTCTCGGGCGAACACGGCGACGGTCAGGCCAAGGCCGAGTTCCTGCCGATCATGTACGGCCCCGATCTGATGCAGGCGATGGAGCAGTTCAAGGCGATCTGGGACCCGGCCAATCGATTGAATCCCGGCAAGGTCGTGCATGCGTATCGCGCCGACGAAAACCTGCGTATGGGGCCGGCCTACAAGCCCGTGACACTGCAAACGAAGCTCACCTTCGCGAGTCAGGAAGGTGAGGGTTTTCAGCGTGAGATCGAACGATGCATCGGCATGGGCAAATGCCGCTCGCTCGAAGGCGGCACGATGTGCCCGAGCTTTCGCGCAACACGTGAAGAGAAATACTCGACACGTGGCCGCGCGCATCTGTTCTGGGAAATGCTGCAAGGCGACGTGATCACCGATGGCTGGCAAAGCCGTGAAGTGAAAGAGGCGCTTGATACCTGCCTCGCGTGCAAGGGCTGCAAATCCGATTGCCCGACGCATACGGATATGGCGTCGTACAAAGCGGAGTTTCTTTCGCATTACTACGAGACGAATCGCCGGCCGCGTCAGGCGTTGTTTATGGGGCGGATTGGCGAATGGGCGCCGTGGGCGGCGCGCTTTCCGCGGCTGACGAATTTTATGACGTCGGCGCCGGGGTTGGCTGCGGTTGGGAAGTGGGTCGCCGGTGTCGCGCAAGCACGTGAGTTGCCGAAGTTTGCGACGCGGACGTATCGACAGATTGCCCGGCGTTCGCCTCAGACGGAGCTTGATGCTCGCTCTCCTGGTGACGTGAAGAAAGTCATCCTGTGGGTCGATACGTTCAACGATCACTTCACGCCAGAGATCGCGCAGGCCGCGGCCGATGTGCTGACGCAAATGGGTTGGCACGTCGTGCTGCCGAAGAATCGTTTGTGTTGCGGGCGTCCGCTGTATGACTTCGGTTTACTCGACCGTGCGCGCGAGTTGCTGACCACCATTCTCGATGACCTCGGCGAGGACATCGCCGCGGGTGTGCCGTTAGTCGGGCTTGAACCGGGTTGCTTGTCGGTGTTCAAGGACGAACTGCTGAAGCAATTCCCCGATCATGCTTTAGCGACGCAGCTATCAGCGCAGACGTTTCTATTTTCCGATTTCGTCGCGCGTCAGCCGTTCGATTGGCCGACGCTTCCCGCGGACGTGATCGTGCACGGCCATTGTCATCAGAAGGCGCTATTCGGTATGCAAGGCGATACCGCGCTGCTGAACAAGCTTGGCGTGAAGTGGAAATTGCTCGATACGGGATGCTGCGGCATGGCGGGATCGTTCGGCTTCAACGACGAGCATCACGCGCTGTCTGAGAAGATCGGCGAAAGCACGCTGTTTCCAGCTGTGCGTGCTGCGGCCGCGGCAAACGCGGAAATGATCGTGCTGACCAACGGCTTCAGTTGCCGGGAGCAGATCGAACAGGGGACCGGGCAACACGCGATACATATCGCGCAACTGGCGCAGCAGGCGTTGGCGGCACGCCGTTAAGGGGCCGTAGCGCCGTCGCTATTTTTTCGCCGGCTCTGAGGTAGCCGACGTCTGCGGAATGTCGGCGCTGGTTGCCATCCACAACACCTCGGCGTCTTCGTCGCTGGTGGACACTGCTGCGTGGCCGGTGCGGCTGTCGAAGTAAAGGCTGTCACCTGCGTTGAGATGCGTCGGCGCGTACAACTCGGAATAGAGGCACACGCTGCCGCTGATCACGTACAGGAATTCTTCACCCTCGTGACGGCCCCAGTCATCGAAGGCATCCAATGTGTGCGCCGAAATGCGGATGCGAAACGGCAACATCGCTTTGTGCGCCAGATCCGTGGCGAGCAACTCCATCTGATAGCCGCGGTAGGCGTGACGCTGGCCTTCGTTTTTGCGGGTCAACGCGCGGCGGCCGCTCGCGCTGACTTTGGGCGTCGAACCGAACAGCTCACCGATTTCAATCTTCAGACCGAGTACGATTTTCTGCAGGACGTCGAACGTCGGGGACATCAGACCGTTTTCGACTTTGGAGAGGGTCGAGCGGGAGACGCCACAGAGGCGGCTCGCGGTTTCGAGCGTCAAGTCCTGCGCCTGGCGGGCCGCACGGACGCGGCGGCCGAGGTCGGTTGTCGATGGATCGGCGGGTTTGGTGAGATGGGTGTCCATTGGGCTGGCTTAAATACTCGCCTTGCGCGGCGTTCGATGTTTCCGATAATAACATTTGGGAGGGGCGGGGCTCGGTAGTGTCCGGCTCATGCGACCACCTAGCAACTTTTCCCATCGGAAACGCTGCGACGTCGGAATTCACTAGACCCTCACGCCTCCTTACCTGCCCAGACCGCCAAACAGCCGGCGACGGCGATTCCATTGCCTACAATCAGGTTACGTGCAGGACGCTCTCGAGTAACTCGATTGCAGTAGCGTTCGCAGTCGAGCCTGCGCGCCCGAATCCCGACTTGTAGTAATCGTAAGGGGAATCGTCATGGCAACTTATGTGGTTCTTGCGCAATTTACTGATCAAGGTATCCGCAACGTCAAAAACAGCGCACAACGGGCTGGTCAAGCGGCAGAGATGGCCAGGAGTTTTGGCTGTGAAATGAAAGAGATCTACTGGACGATGGGCCAATACGACATTGTCACGATCGTGGAAGCGCCGGATGAACAAAGCTTCATGTCGTTCGGCCTGGCGCTCGGCTCCGCAGGCAATGTCCGCACGCAAACGCTCCGTGCATTAAAGAAAGACGAATTCAGCGTTCTTCTCGGCAAACTCCCATAAAACAGCCCGACACCAGGCTCTCCAACCGCCTCTCTCCGCGATTCTTTTTCTACGCCGGCAAGCGTCACGATGCGCCGCGGCGAGGCGCGCGCATCGCAACGAATCGATCAGCGGTTCACGAGCTTGGCGGAATACGTCAACGCAAGCGCGCAGCCGACGATCATACATGCGGCGAAGCCGAACAGACCTGCGCTTTGCGAATGGAACGTATCGCGCAACCAGCCGATGAAATACGTGCTGCCGAAACCGCCGAGGTTCGCGATCGAACAGGCGAAGGCGATACCCGCCGCCGCGGCAGGCCCCTTCAGGAAGGTCGAAGGCAGCGACCACACCACAGGCATTGCAGCGGCCGCGCCCGCGTTGATCAGCGAGAACAGAATGACCGTTGCAACCGTGCCGTGGTGGCCCGCACCGGCGATAACTAGCGCAACCGCCGCGACGAGGAACGGGACCACGATATGCCAGCGACGTTCGCGCATCCGGTCGGAACTGGCGCCGCAGTAAAGCGTGCTCAGCACGGCTAGCGCGTTCGGAATCGCCATCAGCCACCCGATGTGATACGGATCGGCTACACCGGTATCGCGCAAGATCGACGGCAGCCAGAAGCTCGTTGCGTACAGCCCGAGCAGCACGCACAGATCGATGAGGCCGAGTGCCCAGACCTTGAAGTCGACGAAGGCGCCGCTCAGCGAATGACTCTTGTTGCCGGACGGCTCCGCGTCGAGATTCGCGCGCAGCGTTTTCTTCTCCGCGGCGCTGAGCCAGCGGGCGGATTCGATGTTATTCGGCAGCCACGCGAGGATCGCAATGCCGAGCGCGATCGACGGCAGCGCTTCGAGCAGGAACAGCCATTGCCAGCCGCCCAGGCCGTGCGCGCCGTTGAAGAACGCCATGATCCAGCCGGAAATCGGGCTGCCGATCATGCTCGACAGCGGCAAGCCGACCATGAACAGCGCCACGATGCGGGCACGGCGCGCATCGGGATACCACTGCGTCAGATAGAGCAGCACGCCCGGCAGAAATCCGGCTTCGGCGACGCCGAGCAGGAAGCGCACGATATAAAACTGCATCGGCGTGGTGACGAACAGCGTCGCGCCCGACAGCAGACCCCAGGTAATCATGATGCGGGCGATCCACAAGCGCGCACCCACCCGCTGCAGAATCAGATTGCTCGGTACTTCGAAGAGGATATAGCCGGCGAAGAACAGACCCGCGCCGAGGCCGTAGACGGTATCGCTGAACTTGAGCGCGTCGAGCATCTGCAGCTTCGCGAGACCGATGTTGATTCGGTCGAGATACGCCGCGAAATAACACAGGCAGAAGAACGTGATGAGACGGATCGTAACCTTGCGATAGAGATCGCTGTTGTCGGTGCTGCTCGTGTCGAGCACGGCACTGCCCTGATAAACATTCGCCATGACTGCCACTCCCGGAAGGTGGTGCGAAAAAAGGTGGATGTCGTGCGACAGAGATCACTCGCACTTCGCTTGCAGATGTCTGTGTATCACGCTAAAAACGTAGCGTATACGCTCCAAAATACGGTGTCGAAAAATACTGGTCAAAGCCCATCGAATTTCCTCGTTGAGTCGTTCTATTCCTCGTAAAAATGCCTGTAATTCATGCTTTTTTACGAGCATGTTCGCGCTTGTTGAACAACGAAAGTGCACGGAAAATGTTAAGCGTGTTAGCTACAAATAAGCCACCCGATGCGAGGGCTTGATCGAGGTCGTATTGAGGGTCCGGTTAGAGGGTGTACACTCTTTCTCTTTCGTCTTCAGGCCGCCCGGCCTTGTACCCCTATGGCGCCGCGCAAGGATTCCTACGACTTTCACGATCAGATCGGCCACTTGTTGCGTCGTGCGTATCAACGGCACGTCGCGATTTTTCAGGAAGCGATTCCCGATTCCGATCTGACCGCCGCGCAGTTCGTCGCACTGTGTGCGGTCAAAGAGCAGCAACCGTGCTCGCTAAACGACATCGTCAAAGCAACTGCGATCGATCAGGCGACGATCCGCGGCGTCGTCGAGCGTCTGAAGGCGCGCGCGCTGATCGAGGTGGGCGCCGACCCGAACGACGGACGCAAGCTCGTCGTGCGTCCCACCGCGGCCGGCCTCGCATTGATCGAGCGCACTGTGCCGTTCGCCCAGGAGGTCACGGAGCGCACCTACGGCGCGCTGAATGCGGGCGAGCGCGTCGCCATGCTGTTTCTGCTGCGCAAAATGATGGAGTCGGACGCGGACGGCGAGTAGGCGAGTCACGCCGCGATCGTCTTGCCTGGCTCCTAAGTATTCGCCGCCTGCGCCGGTTCAGCCGCCAGCAGCTTACCGGCGGCGCGCAAACCTTCGCGCACTGTCTCTTGCGTGAACGGCGGCGCGAGCAGGCGCACGCCAGTCGCGTCGTAGATCGCATTCGCGAGCGCGGCGGGTCCAGGCACGGAAGCCGATTCGCCGGCGCCCAGCGGCGGTTCGCCTTGACGCGGCATCAGCACGATGTCGACGGCCGGCAATTCCGGAAAAGTCAGGATCGGATAACTGCCCCATTCGCGGCTCGCCACCTTGCCGTCGACGAATCGCACGCGCTCCTTGAGCGAGCGGCTCAGTACCTGGATCACGTTGCCGTGAATCTGATGACGGACGCCGTCGGGGTTGATCATCGTGCCGGTGTCCTGGCCGACCGTGATGCGCTCGACCCGCACCTGCCCGGTCACGCGATCAACAACGAGTTCCACAGCCCAAGCTGACCATGCCGCGCCAAAACCCGGAAAGCGACTGTGCACGTAGCGTGCGTAAGCAATGCCATGTCCGCGCGCATAGCGCCCGTCAGCCGCTTCACTGCCGCGCTTGCGATGCTTCCATCCGGCGCGCGCGGCAACCGCTTCAAGCAGTTCGGCAGCGCGTGTGTCGTTCAGATGACGTAACCGAAATTCCAGCGGGTCGCAGCCGGTTAGCGCGGCCATTTCATCGGCGAACGAATCGTGCGCGAACGAGTTGGGCAGCGCCGACACACCGCGAAACCATGATGAACGCACGAGCGGGGCGAGATCGTCGCAGGCGAAACGGCGGTGCGGGCTTTCGTACGGCGAGACAGCGGTGCGGTCGCCCATTTCAAAGACGCGCGCTTGTGGAGCGACGGCGCCTGTCAGCAGCGAGGCGAGCAGCGGTGCATCGTTCGACGGATAGCGCGTCACGAAGTCGTAGCCGACCAGACGGCCGTCGTCGCTGACCGTGCCGGTGACGTCCACCACCTGGCCACAGCCTTTCGGCTCCCAAGTGTGTTCGTCGGCACGCGAGAGCTGCACGCGCACCGGCGCACCGACCGCGCGCGAGAGCAGCAGCGCATCGCCGCAGACGTCGTCCGCACAATTGCGTCCGTAGCAGCCCGCCGCTTCCATGCGGACGACGTCGATGTCGGCTTCGTCGCGTTGCAGGAGGGTCGCGAGATCGCAGCGTAGCGAGACCGGATTCTGCGTGCCCGACCAGACGGTGATGCGTCCCTTGCCGGGCTCCCGGTAGTCGGCCACCGAACACGATGGACCGATCGAGCCATGCATCTGATAAGGCCACACGTAGGTGCGCGATAACGTGGTCGTGCCGGGCAGGCCACGCACGGATTCGACGTCGCCTTCTTCCAGCAGAGGCCGTCGTTTTGCCGGCGCAGCGGAGATCGCAGCGCCTGGATCGTCCAGAGATTCGAGCGGCGGCAGCGGCTTCCATTTCACGCGCAACTCGCGTGCGGCACGAATCGCCTGTTCTTCGCGCTCGGCCACGACGCCCACGAAATCGCCGATCACCACCACGTCTCGCACACCGGCAATATGGGCGACGGATTCGCGTTCAACCCGCTCGAAAGATGTGCCGACGAAAGCGCCGCTATCGATGCCGCTATAAGGCGGACGCACCACCCGCCCATGCAGCATGCCGGGCACGCGCATGTCATGAACAAAGGTCAACGCGCCGGTCGCCTTCGCCGGCAGATCGACACGCGGCGATGAACGCCCGACGAGCCGGTACGTCGATGGATCCTTGACGGGCGTGCCGATGTCGAGTTCAAGCGTCATGCTGCGGCCAGCGAGCAGTTCGGCAAACGTCACGCGCGCGCCATGCGGGTTGGCCGCGCAGAAAATCTGGGCGTCGTCGGTGGCAAGCTGTTCTATAGCGACACCGAGGCGCTGCGCAGCGAGTTCGAAGAGCGCGCCGCGCGCCTGCGCCGCCGCACAACGCAGCGGCACCGCCGAAATCTGGATCGTCGCACTGGCGATCGTGGGACCCTGATTCGGCGTGGCGGCGGTGTCGCCGAGCAGCACCGTGACGCGCTTCGCCGGCACGTCGAGTTCTTCCGCGACGATCTGGCCGAGCGATGTGCGTATGCCCGTGCCGAGATCGACGTGACCGTTGAACGCGAGGATCCGTCCGTCATCGAGTATCGCGACGAAGACTTCGGGTACGTCCGGCACGTAGGTCGAGAGGCTGCCTGGCTGTCCGGCGGCGGGCGTGACGGGCGCAGCCGGCCGCCGGATTACGGCAAGACGGCCGATGCGTGCCAGAAGTTCGGAGCGATTCACGGGCGGAGTCCCTGGATGTGCACCACGCTCATGCGTCAACGCACGCGCTGCTCGATCGCGACCAGCGCGTCCGCGAGCGGCATCACCGCCGCGTACTTCTGCTGCATGTCAAACAGGTTCGCGTCGTGCGGGCCGATTGCCCGATCGCCGACGCAGTCGGACAACACCAGCGGTCGAAACCCATACGACATTGCATCGACAACACTGGCGCGCACACAACCACTCGTCACCGCCCCGGCCACGAGCAGCGTTTGCACGGCGCGCTGCGTAAGCCACGGCGCGAGTTGCGTGCCGAAGAACGCGGACGGCACGGTCTTGCGCACCACCAGTTCGCCTTTCGCGGGTGTCAGTTCCGGCACGATCGCGCTATTGGGATGGTCTTCGGTGAGCGTCGCCATGCCCGGCACTTTGAGCGAGAACACGTTGTCGTCGCTGCCGTCCTCCGCGTAGACGATGCGGCTGTGCGCGACCGGCCAACCCGCGGCGCGGGCGTGGGCAAGCGCCGTCACGGTACGTGCAATCGCCGGCGCGATATTGCCGCCGCCGAATGTAGACGGATCAGCAAAGCCGACCACGAAGTCGACGATCAAGAGGCCAATATTGCCTTGAACGGGCAGTGGTGTGCCGAACCCTTGCTGCTGATACACATGGGCTTCGGCGTGCGTTTGGGGAGCATTCATCGCATCAGGTCTCAGCGTGTCGATTCGATTACGCGGCCGTCGCGCACGACGACATCATCGTCGAGCAGCACGGTGCAGTGGCGCAGCGGAATATCGATGTGGCAGGTCGTCGTGCGGCTGCCGCCGCCTTCGTTGTTCGGGCCGAGCGAGAAGAGGAAATTACCCTCGAACGCGCGCGCATCCATGCCGATGGTCGCTTCACGATCGTAGAGCCCGAGCGTCGACCAGCGCGCACGCGGCTGCAGCCCCCAGCCGATATGCGAGATTGCATAGCCTTCAGGGTCATTGAAGGTTTCCATGTAGTCGCGCAGCAACGCGGCATCGACACCCCCTTCGATCTTTGTCGCGTAGCCGCCTTCCACGGTCAGTACGATCGGCTCGCTCACATAGCGCTTCTGCGGCAGCAGGATGTCGCCGCGATCGATCACGATCGTGCCGTGCGCGGTGCGATCGTTCGGATAGGTCAGCGCGAAGCCGCTTGGCCAATGATCCCAGCGGCCGGGTTCGTCGACGAAACCGTATTCGGCGGTGGGGCCGAACTCGCCAAGCGGGCACACGAGCGACGTGCCAGCCGCGGACGTCACGCGCATTTCGCGCGCGGCGGAGATACGCTTCGCGGCGCCCAGCACCCGCGTGCGGTCGGCAGGGGTCGGCACCATGCGCGCGAGCACCTCGGGAGGTTCGACGGCCAGCAGGATTTTCGTGCCGGACTTCAGGATGTCGTGCTGCTCGGGGGAGAACAGCAGAGTCATCAGGTCGAGCACGAGATCGCTCGCTTTCAGCGCGGCGATCGCGGGGCCGTTGCCGGTGAGCGGCGTGGTGCCAAGATAGGCGAGCGAATCGCGGCTGAAGGCCTTCTCGCCGTTCACCGGCGGCAGATCAAGCCGATTGACGATCGCGCCCATCGATTGCGTCGCGATGAGCGCGCACGACAAGGTCTGCGGATGCGTGGCCGGGCTCGTCAGGATCGTGACGCTCTGGCCGGGTTCGAGGCGGGACAGCGTGAGGACTTCCTTCCACGCTTCGATCAATTGGTAGTCGCTGACTGGCATCGACGGTTCCTTTTTACGGTCAGTAGGCGAGCGGCGCGCCGAGGAAATCGCTGAAGGCGGCGTAGAAGCCGGCAGCGTTATCCCACGGAATCATGTGGCCGGCGTTGGGTACGCGTACGTGCAGCATCGTCGGCGTGGCGCGCTGCAATTCGGCGACGTCCTCGTCGCGCACCACGTCGCCGTTCTGCGCGGTCATCAGCAGCGAGGGCACGGTAAGACGCGCGGCGTCCGCGTGGAAATCGTCGGTGTGGAAGCCTTCATAGGAGGCGAGTACCGCGCGCTCGTCGCAGGTATGCAGCCATTCGGCGCGCAACTGGCGTTCGGCTTCGGTCCAGGTCGGGCAGAACGCGCGCATGCCTTCCGCGTCGGTGCCGCTTCGCGCGAGCGCCATCGAATCGACGTACCAGGGCAGCTTGCCCGGATAGTCACGGCGGCCGGGCCCGGAAACCGGGGGATCGATCAGCGCCACTGAGGCGAGTCCGCGCGGCGCATGCAGCGCCGCACGCGCCGCAATGCGCGCGCCCATCGAATGGCCGACCAGGCTGAATTCACGCAGACCGAGCGCCGCGACGAACGCGGCCACGTCGGCGGCTTGTGCGTCGAGGCTGTAGTCGAGGGTCGGCGATGCCGACGACAGGCCACGGCCGCGCACGTCGAGTACATAGGTGTCGTGCGTGCGGCCCAGCACTTCGCCGACGAAGCCCCACGTGATCGCCGGGCTGGTAATGCCCGGAATCAGCACGATAGCGGGGCGATTCGCGCGTGAACCGTCGGCGCCGCCGTAGCGCAGATAGTGCTGGCGGATGCCGTTGGCCGCGACGTTCGCGCCGTACAGGAAGGTAGTCATGGTGCGTCCTCGTGCGGCGGCGGTCAGTAAGCGCCCGACAGCAGGGCGCCTGCGCCCGGCACGATCGGTTCGAGATCGAGTTCGCGCAGCATCGCGTAGGTGGTGGCGATCGCGGCCGTAATCACCGGCTTGCCCGTCATGGCCTCGACCTTGGCGACCGCCGGCAGCGACGGCATCTGTACGCAGGCGGACAGCACAATTGCGTCGGCCTGTTCGAAAGGCATGCTTTTGACGATGTCAGGCAAGCGTGCCGGATCGTGGCGGCCCACGTCCAGGTTGTCGGGGATTTCGAGCGCACGATAGTCGATGACTTCATACCCTTCGTGGCGGATGTAGTCGACCACGAGCTCGGTCAAGGGCTTCATGTACGGCGCCACGACGATCACGCGTTTGGCGCCGATCACACGCAGTGCATCGACCAATGCTCCAGCGCTCGTCAGGACAGGCGCCTGCCCGCCGTTTTCCGCCGTGCGCTGCGTCAGGCGCGCCTGCGACACGCGGTGATAACCGTGACCCATGGCCATGATCGCGACGAGGCAGGCATAACCGAGCACGTCGACGCGCGCATCGGACAACTCGAGGGCGCAGCGGTCCGACTCGGCGTCCATTGCCGCCAGTTCTTCCTTGACGACCTTCTTCATGCGCATACGGCTCGAATGAAAGGTGAAACGCTGCGGACGGATCGTCTCGCGCAGTCGCAGCATGGCCGGGATCTCCGTTTCCATCGTGGTGTTCGAACTCGGCACGATCTGGCCGATCCGGTATGTCCTGGTCATTGTGATGCTCTCCGGTCAATGTGAGTGATGCCCGGCGCCTTGCGACGGCGAGGGGCGTCGTACGTTGAAGCAAAGTCTAGTGTGTACGTTATAAAAATTCAACAGAATAAAAATGCTCCAGACGAGCGACAGGAGGAATGAAAGCGTGATTGCACGTATGTAGGCGATAAATTCGGCGTTCGAACGCACGCAAAATTTTTGTTGTCGAAAGAATTTCGAATGTGTACGCTACATTTAATCGAACTCAACCGGACCGTCGAAGCATGTCGCTGGGCGGGCGCACGAACAGGAGAACATCATGAGAAAAACCCGTATCGCCGTTATCGGCGCAGGCCTCGGCGGCACGGCGGCTGCCGCGTTGTTGCAACGCAGCGGTTATGACGTCAGGCTCTACGAGCAGGCTCAGGCGTTTTCACGCCTGGGTGCGGGTATTCACCTGGGGCCGAATGTGATGAAGATCATGCGTCGCATCGGCTGCGAAGACGCTCTGAACCTGATGGGCTCGCATCCCGACTTCTGGTACAGCCGCGACTGGAAAACGGCCGAAGCGATCTCGCAGATTCCGCTCGGCGATCACGCGCTCAAGGCCTATGGCGCGAGCTATCTGACGGTCCATCGTGGCGACTTTCATGCGCTGATGACCGAGGCGGTTGCGCCCGGCACGATCGTCTTCGGCAAATGCCTGAAGTCTGTCGAAGACACCGGTAGCGACGTGCGCATGACTTTCGCGGACGGTTCGGTCGAGACGGCCGACATCGTGATTGGCGCGGACGGCGTCAACTCGAAGATTCGCGATCACCTGCTGGGCTCGGAGCCGCCGCGCTATACGGGCTATGTTGCGCATCGCGCGGTCTTCCCCGCGTCGCTGCTCGGCCACAAACCGTATGACATGTGCGTGAAGTGGTGGTCGGAAGATCGTCACATGATGGTCTACTACGTGACTGAGGCGCGCGACGAGTACTACTACGTCACGGGCGTGCCGCAGGCCGAGTGGCCCGCGGGGGTCTCGATGATGGAAAGCAGCCGTGAAGAAATGCGCGAGGCGTTCGCGGGTTTTCATCCGGACGTGCAGAATCTGATCGACGTATCGCCGTCCATTACGAAATGGCCCTTGCTCGAACGCGATCCGCTGCCGTTGTGGAGCCGCGGCCGCCTTGTGCTGCTCGGCGACGCATGCCATCCGATGAAGCCGCACATGGCACAGGGCGCGGCGATGGCGATCGAAGACGCAGCCATGTTGACGCGCTGCCTCGACGAAGTGGGTGCAACCGACTACGCGGGTGCCTTCGCGCTGTACGAAGCGAACCGCGCGACGCGCGCCTCCAAGGTGCAACTGGTCTCGCACAACAACACCTGGCTGCGCACGAATGAAGACCCGTCGTGGGTTTTTGGCTACGACGTGTTCGACGTACCGCTCGTGTCGCCGGCCGCCGAGGTCGCTTCGGCCTGAGTGTGTGAGTGGCAAGCACGCGATATGGAAGCGCGTGGCGCCGGCGCCATAGCACGCCGCGTGCTTCCGCTGTAAGGTCGTCCCTTTTCATTTATGAACAGGCTCAGATATGGCGCATTCGAGTCCGCCCGCCGGTCCGCTGACGCTCACCGTCAACGGCGTTCGTCGTACCGTTCAGGGCGCCACGCCGGATACGCCGCTGCTGTATATCCTGCGCAACGACTTCGAACTGAATGGACCGAAGTACGGTTGCGGCCTCGGGCAGTGTGGCGCGTGCACGGTGATCGTCGACGATCAGCCGACGCGTTCGTGCGTCGTGCCCGCGAGCATTGCGATCGGGCGCGAAGTCACGACCCTCGAAGGACTTGGAACGGTCGACGCGCTGCACCCGGTGCAGCGCGCATTCATCGACGAACAGGCGGCGCAGTGTGGCTACTGCCTGAACGGAATGATCATGAGCGCGAAGGCGCTGCTCGAGCGCAACCCGGAGCCTGACGACGACGCGATCCGCGACGCGCTGCGCTTCAATCTGTGCCGATGCGGCACGCACTTCGAGATCGTCAACGCGGTGCGTCGCGCTGCGCAATATCTGCGGCATGAAGGTGCGCATGAATCAGGACGGTGACGACCTCGTAGCGGTGCGTGATGATGAACGTGCGCTTGAGTCTGTGCGTGCGCGGTCTGTCGGGAACGAAAAGTCCGGCGCGACGCTGCACCGGTCGGAACGGTATCAATGGCCCGTACGAACGCAAACGGGCGACGCAGCCGCTATGGCCTATGCGGACCTGATGGTCGGGACCGGCCACGAGCGCGACGGCACGATGACAACGTGGCAATACCGTGCGCGTCTGGAGCACGAAGAGGTTTCCACGTGCGATGACGATGTCGAGCCTACTGCGCCTTTGCTGGTATACCGGCACGCTCAAACGTCCGTGGCGGTCGAAGCTTCCGCGGCCCGGACAATTCCTGTTCAGGCGCATGCATTTGCCCGCGAATCGTTCATCGATGAACTCGCCCATGCGCTGAAACGCGATCCGGTCGCGTTGCGCCTGCAGCACCTCGACGCGCAGCGTGACGGCGGCGCACGCGAAACGATCCGCATGGTAACCGAGCGTGCCGCTTGGGGCGGGGTGCTTGCAGCTCAGGTTGAGCCGGCGTCGCCCTGGGTGCGCGGACGCGGCTTCGCGTTCGACGGCGAAGCGCTTGAACACGGCGCACCGCTATCGTCGGATGAGAAAGGCAGTTTGCCTGTGCGTGTCACAACGGGAACGCCGAATCCGGGTGCCGATAGCTGGACGGCGTGGGTCGTGGATGTCGACGTGAATCGTGAAACTGGCGATGTCGCGATCAGACGCGTGGTCGCGGGCCGTGGTTCGGGCGAACCGGGTGCGGCGCGCGTCTCGGGCTTGCCGTCGTGGCAGGTGGCCGATGCGATCGAGCGCTCCACCGGCGTGCGCTTTCTTGCCCGGTCAGCCCACGATGAAACCGGCTCTGCAAACGGCGATGCCGCGGTGTCGCATGAACTGAGCGTGGTGGGAAGCGCGCTGAACGAGCCGACTGCCGGGACGGCGCGGACCTTGACGAGCGCGGAGGCCGACACGATAGAGCGTGCTGCCGCGCCCGCCGCAGCCGCGATTGCGAACGCCTTGTTCGACGCAACCGGCGTGCGTTTCCGTGCACCCCCGTTCGACGCGGAGCGCATCCGCCGCGCGTTGACTGAAGCACCTTCCGCTGTGTTGGCTGAGGCGCCTGCGCAAACGCGTCGTCCGTCGCGTTGGCGGCGCTGGTTGGCCGGGGGCGGTATCGGTGGCGTGATGGGCGGTTTGATCGGCCTCGCCTGCTCGGTCCTGCCGGGGCCGGCGCCGATCGCACCGATTGCCTCCGTCGATACTTCGCTGTGGTCGCCGGCCACGCTCGAACGCGGTCGTCAGATCGCCGCCGCGGGTGATTGCGCGGTCTGCCACACCGCGCCGGGCGGCAAGACCAATGCCGGCGGCTTCGCGCTCGACACGCCGTTCGGCACTGTCTATTCGACCAACCTCACGCCCGATGCGCAGACCGGCATCGGTACCTGGTCATACGAGGCGTTCGCGCGGGCAATGCGCGAAGGTATTGCGCGCGACGGCTCGCATCTTTACCCCGCGTTTCCATACACCGCGTTCGCCAGGATGAGCGAGTCCGACATGATGGCGCTCTACGCATATCTGATGTCGCAAGAGCCGGTCAAAAACGCGCCACCGAAAACGAACTTGCCATTCCCGCTCAATCAAAGACGGCTGGTGGCCGGCTGGAATTGGCTGTTTCATGACCCACGTCCGTTCGTCCCCGACGAGACGCGCTCGGCGCAGTGGAATCGCGGCAAGTATCTGGTCGACGGCGCGGGGCATTGCGGCGCGTGCCATACACCGCGCAATGCGATCGGCGCGGAGAAGGGTGGTTTTGCGTATCTGTCGGGAGGGAGCGCGGAAGGCTGGGACGCGCCGTCGCTGGTGGCTTCGCGTGCGTCGCCGGTGCCGTGGTCCGAGGCTGCGCTGTTCGACTATTTGCGCACGGGCTTTTCTGCAGAACACGGTGTGGCGGCGGGGCCGATGGCGCCGGTCGTCGCCGGACTCGCTACGCTGCCGGAATCGGACGTACGTGCGATGGCTCACTACGTCGCGTCGTTGTCGCCACCCGTTGACGCGGAGGTGTCCGCCCGTGCTGCGGCCACGCGGGCGATTGCTACAGACGCGAATTCGACGACGACACTTGGCTTCGAAGACGGCCGCCGCATTTTCGAAGCATCGTGCGCGGTGTGTCATGCGGAATCGGGCGGCGTCGGCCATTTCGGAGTACGCCCGTTGATGGGATTGAACACGAGCGTTGCCCAGGCCTCACCGGACAATCTTCTGCATGTGTTGCAACATGGAATCGATCAGCCCGCAACGGAATCGCTCGGTTACATGCCCGGCTTCGGTGATGTGTTCGACGACAAGCAGATGGCCGAGCTCGCGTCGTATATCCGCGCGCGCTACGCACCGGGGCAGCCGGCCTGGCGTGATCTCGAATCGGCGTCGGCAAGATTGCGCGCCGGGCACTAGCGCCGTCCGAGCAATTCCGGTCAATCGGCCTGATGAAACATATCGTAGATGGCGTCGACCAGCCAGGCGATTCCCGGGTCCGCCGAAAACTGCGCGTGGCAATGGACCTGAATTTCAATGGGTGGCAACGAGAAGGGCAGCGGGATGATGCGGAAGGACTTGTTGCGGTTAAAGCGCTGCGCGATGCTCCTGGGGAAAATGACGGCGAGATCGGTGTTCTGAACGATCTCCGGCGCAACGACAAAATGAGGCAGACGCAGCACGATATCCCGGCGCAAATTCAATTCCTCCAGCCATTGCTCGACCATCCGGTGTCCGGTTGCGTTTGTGCTCGCATAGACGTAGCGCAAGCTCGCGAGGTCTTCCTTGGTCGGTTTCAGTTTGCGCAAAGGGTGACCCGCCCGCACAACGCAAACATGCTCGTCGAAGAATAGCGTCCTGCTCACGCAACCTGAATCCAGACCCGGAACGTAACCGAGCGCGAGATCGATTTCGCCGCTGCGCATCGCGGCACTCACTGAGTCGACGGAGACATTCGCGATCTCGATCCGGATACCGCGCGCAGTACGGTCGAGCATCGAGAGCAGCGGCGGCAGGAAAAAGTACTCCGACATATCCGACATCGACACGCGGAACACGCGTGTCGTCGTAGCGGGGTCGAATTTCGCGAGCTGCTGCACGGCGCCGTTGATGATCTCGAACGCCTGCGTGAGCGGTGCGTGCAAACGCAGTGCCGCATCTGTGGGCACCATGCCGCTGGGCGTGCGCACAAAAAGCGGGTCGTCGAATAAGCCACGCAGTCGACGGAGCGCGTGGCTGACCGCAGGTTGCGTGAGCCCGAGCCGTTCTCCCGCGGCGGTCAGGCTGCGTAGATCCGAAATGGCCAGAAACACGCGCAGCAGATTCAAATCCGTAATGCCAGAGTGCGACTTTGTCATGACGTTCGGATCGCGGCAGTGAAGGAGTCTGACGATCGCGTTGCGTCAGGCTCTGGCTGTTAAAACGGACGCGCAACTTTCGGTGCGACAGTATCCGGTCCGCAGAGCGGGACCTGACAGCCGCCTGCTGCTTAGGGCTATCCGCGTCCGGCTTTACGTCCGCTGCAGGTTACCGTAAATGCTGTGCATAGGGAAATGCGAGGCCGGTCCGCTGTATGGCGGGAATGCGTCGAAATCCTGCTTCATCTGCGCACGTACCGGCGAGGCCAACGCTGCGGCCAGCGCCGCGGGATCGTCGAAGACCACTTTGTTCCGCTGCATGGCGGTTGCTTGCGGAATATCTAAACCGGTCCGATAGTCGACCCGCGTATAGATTTCCAGTTCACGAATGCCGGGCAGCTGTGCCATGAGCGGAGGATGATGCTTCAGATAGTGCGTCAACCACGCATTGAAATTCTGGGCTTCTCCTTCATAGCCGACGAGATACGTGCATTTCTCAGACGGATCTCCAATGCCGCGGGCATTCGGCGTAGCAAATTTTCTCACCGCCATGAGTTGCTGCGCGACTGCAAGGCGGTCCTGGGTGGCGTCTATCGCTTGCTCCACGATCGTGTGTGCGGTACCGCCGTGTTGAAGGACCGCTTCGGCAGGATCGAGATCGTCGAAATACCACTGCAGCACCCAGCGTGGCTTCAAAGCATGTTCTTTTGACTGAGGATCGCCATTCGTCGACTCCTCAGAGCGATGGATCACGAAGCGCCGCAGTCCTTCCACGTTCTGGGACACCGCTTGAATCAACGATATATCGATGTCGCGCGGCTCCGGATGCATGCCATTGCTGTAGCCGATAAGAAACAGGCAGACTTCCACGTTCACCTCGCAGCGCTTGCTACGACGGACTGCGCCGTTGCTTCCGGCCGCACAAGGCGGTGGAACTGCCGGCCAAAGTAGATCAGTCCGTCGCCTTCCGCTCTGGTCGAGATATGCCCGATTTCTACAAACATGACCGAATGCGAGCCGACACTCTTGAGGTCGACAATCTCGCCTTCGAGACTTGCAATCGCATGCGAGAGGACCGGGGCTGACTGATGTCCGATCGTCCATGCATGACGTGCGAACCGCTCATCCATCGAACAGGCTGTCATGCCCGCGAAATCACGCGCGACGTCCTGGCATTCCGCCGCCAGCACATTGATGCACACGTTCCGGTTGTGATGCAGAACATCGTGTACGTAACTGGCCTGATTGATACAAACGAGCATCGTCGGCGGCGCATCTGTCACGGAACAGACGGCGCTTGCGGTAATCCCACACCGTCCGCTCGGGCCATCCGTGGTGATGATGTTGACAGCCGCGGGCAGGCACGCCATTGCATCGCGGAAACGCCGTTTGGTGTCGTCGATCGTCATGATTGTCCTCTCATCAGGGATACGGCGTTACCGGTGCGATGCCGGCAAACAGCGCGCCTGATGCGTCGTAGGTGCCTTCTCCAAGGAACGCGTGCTGTGTCACGACAATCGAGTCGCGCACCAATCGCTGCAGCCGATTCTCGCGGTAGATCGCCGCGATGCCCGCCAACTGATAGGCCTGCATCACGACCTCCGCACACACTTGTGCGGCGTGAGTCGCGCTGAGGCGCATCAGATTGGCCTGATGCTGTGTCACAGGATCGCCGGCGATGATGGTCTGCCACGCCGACTCGGCGGACTCGTAGAAGAACGCGCGAGCACTGCGCCAGTTGGCCTCCGCTTTCGCAAGACCGGAGCGGTAGTAACCGCGGTCTGCAAGACGCGGGGCGCCGGTGGTGGTTTTAGTCGATCCGGACATGTCGGTCAGCAGATCGAGCGCTGCACGCGCGAGGCCGACGTTGACGGCGGCGTGCACTTGCGCCTGATACGCAACGGCGGGATAGCGGTAGAGCGGTTCGTCGATCAGCGCCTGGCCGCCGCGAACGAATGTCCATTGCTCGTCGACGAATTTGTCGCGAAGCCGCAGATCGTGGCTGCCGGTGCCCTGCATACCGACCACGTTCCAGTTCTCAACGATCTCGACCTCGTGCGCGGGGAAGACAGCGGTGAACGGTTTCCCTGCACCAGTGTCACCCGAATTGGCGGGCGTGCCGCCGATCCCTACTCCGATCCAGTCCGCGCCCTTGCAGCCGCTTGCAAATCGCCATTGGCCGCTGACCATGAAACCACCCGGCACTTTTGCGGCCGGTTGCAACGGGTAGAGTCCGCCGGCAAAAACCTGGTCCGGTCCTTTCGCATAGATGTGCTGCTGCGTTTCGATTGGGAGCGACGCGAGATAGGTATTCGCCGAGCCGAACGCGGCGACCCACGCGGTCGATCCGTCGGCGATCGCGATGCGCTCGAGCATGCGCAGAAATTGCGGCGGCGGCAGCGCGTCTCCACCGAAGCGGCGCGGCGTACTTGCGCGAAAAATGCCCGCGCGTTTCATCTTCGCGATCATGTCGCGCGGAACATGTGACAACTGATCGAACTCGTCTCTTCGACGCTCTATTTCCTCGATCAGAACATCGAGGGAAAGGGGACCCGCGTACTCCGGATACGGATCGGCTTGATCGACGACGCGAGGTTCATAGGCGTGCGTCGGAAGGCTGGCACTTTGAAGGCTTTGCATGATGGCAGGGTGTCGGAATTGAATAATCGATCCGTCTGGTGCGGCGGCGCCACAGCGCTGCCGCTTAACGGTGTTAAGCGCTTTCTTTCGCCTGAAGTCTCAGAGCCTTCGGGAAAGTCTCAGGCGCAAGACAGGTCGCGAGCACAGTGATCAGTCCGAGAACAACGAGGTAAATGACGACTGGCGTGGCGCTACGGTAGTGAGCGAGCAGTGCGGTCGCGATCATCGGCGACAGGCCGCCGCCGAGTACGGACGACATCTCGCGGCCAATGCCAAGGCCCGAGAAACGCAGATGGACGGGCAACAATTCGCTGATGAAAGCTGGCTGAGCGCCTTCGAGGATGCCCAGTGTGATGCTGTTGGCGAGGACGAGCGCCAGGATGACTTTCCACAGCACGCCCGAGCCGAGCAGCACGAAGTAAGGGTAGGCGACCAGCACCATTGCAATCGCGCCGGCGAGATAAACCGGCTTGCGGCCGATTTTGTCCGTCACGTGGCCCATCAAGAGCGAAACGGGGATCATCAACAGCATCGATACGGTCAATCCACCCAGAATCCAGCTCGATGGCAGGCCGACAAACCGGCCGTAGGCAATCGAAAAAGCAAAGAAGATGTACGACGCAGCGCCTTCGCCAAAGCGCAGGCCGAAAACAGTCAGCACCTGACGCGGACATTGGCGAAGCACTTCGATAATCGGCATGCGGCTGTCGCGGCGCGCGGCTTTGACCTCGGCGAACTCGGCGCTTTCGTCGACGGAGCGGCGCATCCACAGCCCGAGCGCGACTAACACGGCGCTGCACAGGAACGGCACGCGCCAGCCCCAACTCAGAAAGTCGGAAGACGACAGCGTCTGGACGAGCAGAAACGCAGCAGTGGAAAGAACGAAGCCGAATGCGGCGCCGCAGGGACTCCATGCAGACAGCGCACCGCGTTTCGACGCGGGCGCGTTTTCATGGATGAGCAGAATACTGCCGCTCCATTCCCCACCCGCAGCAAGACCCTGCAAGATGCGCAGCAGGACCAGCAAGATGGGGGCAGCGATGCCGATTTGCTGATAGGTCGGCAGGAGACCCATGCAGACGGTCGCGCTGCCCATCATCAACAGCGTGAGCATCATGACCGTCTTACGGCCGTACCGGTCGCCGATGTGGCCGCACAGCACGCCGCCAATCGGACGGGCAATGAAGCCGACCGTAAAGCCGCCGAACGCCGCAATCGTCCCGGTCAGCGGATCGGTACCGATGGGAAAGAACAGGTGGCCGAACACCAGCGCGGCGGCGGTTCCATAGAGAAAAAAGTCGTACCACTCGAGAATCTGGCCGAGCACTGCAGTCGTCACCGCGCGGCGAACCTTGCTGGTTGGACGCAGATTGGATAGGGGAGCAAGCGTAGCTGTTGCGTCAGGATTCATGGCATTTCGCAGATCACAGTGTTGGAGATCCCGCCTCTCGACAACACAGATCGGCAGGTACGACGATGCGAACGGGGCAGGCATGTCCGCACAATATGGCCGAGGTAAAGGCCGGTCAAATTCAGGACAAAAATGAACGACATGAATGGCGTGCATGACGACTCATGCAGATGCATGAAGTCATCCGGAGCGCGGCACGCCACTTCTTGCCGCTGGCGTCGACTTCGACCGACGTGATGACTTTGTGGCAAGCTTGCTCCCACATCGAGCCGGACGACCGTCTCCCGATCGAAACATTCGTTGCCACCCAACCACCTGATTGCCGTATGCCTCGACAGCCGACTCCATCGCCACTCAAACCGCGCAGAGCGCCCAGCCAGCCCCGTTCAGAACGCATGGTCGCCACCTTGCTCGAAGCGGCTGCACAGGTGCTTGAAACGAAGGGACTCGAAGGGTTCAATACGAACGCGGTCGCGGAACGCGCTGGCGTCAGCATTGGTTCGCTGTATCAATACTTCCCGAGTAAGGATGCGTTGACGATCGCGCTGATGCAGCGTGAAAGCGAACGCTTCTATCGCGATGCGCTGGTTGCCCTCGATCACCCGAGCGGACCGATCGCGCTCACGCATCTGATCGGCGTCTCAGTTCGGCAGCAGTTCGCGAGGCCTACGCTTGCACGGCTACTCGACGTCGAGGAGAGCAGGCCGCAACTGCGCATGGCGCTGGCCAGCACCGGATCGGTGCGCAGCGTGCTATTGGAGATCCTCGTGCGTGACGGTTTGCCACCGCAAGACGACGTGGCTGTCGCCGCGAGCGATCTGATGGCGATCGTCCGTGGACTCGTCGATGCCGCCGGCGAGCGCGAGGAGACGGACACGACTGGACTCACTCGCCGCGTGACGGCCGCCGTATTGGGCTATCTGACGATGATGTCGAGTGCGGAACGCAATGGCGATTCGCCTGCCGAAGACACACCGCAATCCGCGAGCAAACGCGAGCAGGCTGTACGCAAGTCGGCGGCGCGAGGGCTGAAACGCCCGTAGGACGGGGCTGAGCGGCTGTCGATGTGAAGGCGGCGACGCGAGTATTGAACGCGAGCTTTTACTCGTAACATTCTCCGTATGGAACGCAACGAGCGATCCAATTCAACGGAGATCGACATGACTCATATCACCACCACCATGAAGCTCAACCACGTGAGCTTCCCCTCGTCCGATGTGAGCGCCACCGCTACTTTCTTCGAGGCTCATCTAGGCTGTACCGTCGCCGGGCGCGGCGCGAGCTGGCTTCTGAAACGTCCTGGATTCGATATCGTGATCGATGATGCCGCTGATCATCCGGTCGCGTGGCCGCATAACTTTCATATCGGCTTTGAACTGGCGACCCTCGACGATGTTCGCACGCTCTATGACGAGATGCTTGCAGGAGACGTCGTGATGAAAACCGGCGTGTTCAAGCATGAACGCGGCTCGCGATTTTTCTGTGAAGTACCGGGCGGCGTTCTCGTCGAAATCAATACCCGTTCAGATGCCGACGAGAAGTATCGAGGCACTTTCGACCTCTAACATTCTGCGCAACAGGACTGCAGACATTTTTCGTTAGCGACTTGCGCTTGCCATCAGCGCCTGTCGCGCATCACTTCCCAGCAATCGCGATGGTCCATCCGGCTAAGTTTGCGCCGTCGCGTCATTTCGCGCCAATAGTGAACGGCGACCAGCAGCACGGCGGCGCTCAACCCACACAGCCCCACAACGATTCCTGTCCACGATTCGGCCACGGAACACTCCTTGACTGTGAAACAGATCAAGCGATACGTGTCATTCGTCGTTCAGGATGCGAGCGGCAGCCTTCAGAAACATCTGTCCGTCGTGAGTAATGAGAGGGCGCTGTTGCCCGGAAGGGAGGTTCTCCAGCGTGACGAGCTGACGGTCCAGAAGCGCTTCCAGATCGGCACCGTCCAGACTCAGCCAATCCGGTGCATCCTTGAGCAGCATGAGGGTCGCGAATTCATGCGGACTGAGCATCTCCGTCTCCTGGCCAATCCTGCTTTGCTGGGAACCTGATCCGTTGGCCTCGCTACGCGAGCAGGATCGATTCGGGATGGCTACTGCAGGCTGTCACCCTGCGTTCGGGTGACATGTCGCGCGCCATGGCACTCATCTTAATGCTGAGTTGTCCAATAGATCAATATTTGGGAAAAAATTTTTCGGGATTTTTACGCTACCTTCGTGAAACCGTCGCGGCGCAGCATGACCCGTTGAGCGGCAATTGCGTGCCGCTTCGCACAACGTGTTCGTTAGCGCACAGACGTGATGCGTGTCACACTGATTCCGGTGAATATTCTGGCAGCGCTTCCATATGCTTCCACACGCCCGCCTGCATACCCGAGGTGAGTTCCGGACGCCGGGCGCTGCGATCGAAACCTGAAGGAGACAACCGTTGACCACCTTCCTCCTACGTAACGGCGCACTGCTCGACCCTACCCATCCTGATCTTTTAGAAGGCTTCGAAGTCCTCATCGAGGATGGTTTCGTCCGCGAGGTTTCCGACAAGCCGATAAAGAGCGGCAGTGCGCGCGTGATTGACGTCAAAGGCAAAACGATCATGCCGGGTTTGATCGATCTGCATGTGCATGTCGTCGCGATCGAGTTCAACCTGCCGCGCGTGGCGACACTACCCAACGTGCTGGTGACGCTGCGCGCCGTGCCGATCATGCGTGCGATGCTGCGCCGCGGCTTCACCACCGTGCGCGACGCAGGGGGTGCCGGGTATCCATTCAAGCAGGCGGTCGAGTCAGGGCTGATCGAAGGCCCGCGCCTCTTCGTGTCCGGCCGCGCGTTAAGCCAGACCGGCGGCCACGCCGATCCGCGCGCCCGCTCCGACTACATGCCACCCGATTCACCCTGCGGATGCTGCGTGCGTGTGGGTGCGCTGGGCCGCGTGGCGGACGGCGTCGATGAAGTGCGCCGGGCCGTGCGCGAGGAACTGCAGATGGGCGCCGACCAGATCAAGATCATGGCGTCGGGCGGCGTTGCTTCACCGACCGATCCTGTCGGCGCATTCGGTTACTCCGAAGACGAGATCCGCGCGATCGTAGCGGAAGCTCAGGGGCGTGGCACCTATGTGCTCGCTCACGCCTATACGGCCGCGGCGATCGCGCGCGCGGTGCGCTGTGGCGTGCGCACGATCGAACACGGCAATCTGATTGACGATGAGACGGCCCGCCTCGTTGCGGAGCATGGCGCGTATGTTGTGCCAACCCTTGTTACTTACGACGCCCTTGCAAGCGAAGGCGAGAAGTATGGCTTGCCGCCGGAAAGTATCGCCAAGGTCGCGGACGTGCACGGCGCCGGCATGCACTCGATTGAAATCATGAAGCGCGCCGGGGTCAAGATGGGCTTCGGCACGGATTTGCTCGGCGAGGCACAGCGTCTGCAAAGCGACGAATTCCGGATCCTGGCCGAGGTTCTCTCGCCAGCCGAGGTGATCGCAAGCGCGACCCTCGTTGGCGCGGAAGTGCTGGGCATGCAGGACAAGCTCGGCAGAATCATGCCGGGTGCCCATGCCGATGTGCTGGTGGTCGACGGCAATCCTCTGAAGTCCGTCGATTGCCTGTTGGGCCAGGGTGAGCATATTCCGCTCGTGATGAAGGATGGCCGGCTCTTCGTCAACGAACTCGAAAGATATTGACCGTAGTACGCTCGTCCGCGGTGCCCCACAGTCCCTATCGGAGCCTGTTCATGACGATGATTTCCGCCCGCATCGAGCGCTTGCCGTTTTCAGCTTTTCACCGCCGTCTGCTATTGATGGGCGGCCTCGGCTACACCTTCGATGCGATGGACGCCGCCGTGCTCGCTTTCCTGCTGCCCGTGTTGCGCACGCAATGGGGGCTGACGAGCGTACAGACGGGCGTACTGGGAAGCGGCACGTTCATCGGCTATTTCGTCGGCGCGATGCTGGCGGGCATGCTCGGCGATGTCATCGGCCGGCGCAAGGTCATGATGTATGCGCTCGTGATTTACTGCGTCGCGTCGCTAGCCAGTGCATTCGCGAACGACTGGGGATTTTTTCTCGCGACGCGGATCGTCGCCGGCTTGGGGACGGGCGCGGAGAGCGCCATCGTCGCGCCGTTTCTCTCCGAGTTCGTGGCGCGGCGGTATCGCGGGAGTTTCACGGGCAGCCTCGCAGGGTTTTTCTCCTTCGGCTTCGTAGCGGCTGCATTGCTCGGCTATCTGGTGATCCCGCTCGCGCCTAATGCATGGCGCGCCGTGATGGTCATCACCGCGCTGCCCATTCTGATGCTGCTGTGGTGGCGCCGTGCGTTGCCCGAGTCGCCACGCTGGCTCGAGGCGCGTGACCGGCATGCGGAGGCTGATGCGATCGTGTCGCGAATGGAAGCGGAGGTCACGCAAGCGGGCGTGCAGTTGGAGCCGCTGTCTCCGGTGCGCGACGGAACCGTTCCGCTCGCAGCCGGCCGAGCCTCGATCGTCGCGAACGTCAAGGCGTTGTGGGCGACGAAGCTCGCGCGCATCACAGCCATGACGTGGCTGATGTGGCTATCCATCACGTTTAGCTACTACGCTTTTTTCACGTGGATTCCCGGCTTGCTGGTTCAGAACGGGATGACGATCACGCGGAGTTTTTCGTATTCGCTCGTGATTTACCTTGCCCAGATCCCGGGATATTTTTCAGGCGCGTGGCTTAACGAGAAGATCGGCCGGCAGGCGACGATCGCGTCATACATGATCTTGGGCGGCGTATCGGCGCTTGGGCTTGCGTTGACGGGTACGGATGCCGGCATCATGGTGTCGGGAATCCTGCTGTCGTTCTTCATGAACGGCACCTATGCGGGCGTTTACGCCTATACGCCCGAGGTGTTTCCCACCGACGTGCGCGCAACGGGCACCGGGCTCGCTTCGTCAGTGGGCCGGCTGGGCGCGATTGCGGCGCCTATCCTCGTTGGGTACGTCTATCCGAAACTGGGCTTTGGCGGAGTGTTCGGCGCGACAACGCTTGTGCTGCTGACGGGTGCGATGGCCGTGCTACTCATGGGAGTGCCGACACGCGGAAGATCGCTCGAGGACATTGCTGCGGGGCAAATCGAACAGTAAGGAAAGTAAACTTCAGAGCCAACTCGGCTAGCGCCGTCAGCACACGTTCCGATGACGCCACTGTGTCACGCAACGCGAATCCGTGAAGCCACCAAGCGCGGTTTTGGCGATCAGGCATTCTTATGACATTATCTGCCAGCGCGGACGTGGTGAGCGTTGATGAGCGAACTACGTCGCGTAGCCATGTAATCGACACGCAGCAGGCGTTTCACGGCAGACACAGCTTCGAGCGCCACACTGTTATCGCGTCATTCCCTCAGAGGCAAAGCCATGAAGTTGACAATCGCCGCACCACTTTTGATCATTTCGTTACTCGGCACGTCCACTGCCGTCTTTGCGCAGCAGCATGACGACAATCACGGCCACGGCCAGCCTTCGCACGACAGACAGAATCCGGGTCACGGGGACCAGCATGGACATGGCCACGGGCCTGCGCCGCACGATGCTTCTTTAGGAGGGCCGGGCGGTCCTGTTCCTCACAACGACTGGCACAGGGGTGAGCGGCTTCCGACGGAGTATCGCGACCGTAATTACGTTGTCGACAACTGGCACGAACACGGCCTGCAAGCGCCGCCGCGCGGGTATCAATGGGTCGGCGTGAACGGGGACTATGTACTCGCCGCCATCGCGACGGGTGTCATTGCCAATGTCCTGCTAGCCGGGCACTAGCCAATCGAGCTGGACTCGATTAGCGCCAAATGTCGCGTGCTATGCTTGGACCGGCAAGTATCTCCACGCTACCCAGCTCTATCCGTGTCGACGACGAGGTAAGTGCCATTCAGAACGCCGCACCGGTCGGCGCAAAAACTGAGCCGGACACGACCGCGATCGTTGACCATGGACTATCGTCATCTGCAGCAGCGCAAGAGCCTGCATGGCCGCATCGTGCAGGAGCTCGGCATGGATATCGTCGGCGGCAAGCTGCAGCCGGGCCAGCGCTTGCCTGCAGAGGCCGACCTGTGTGAGCGGTACGGCGTTAGCCGCCCCGTGCTGCGCGAGGCCACCCGTGTGCTCGTGGCGAAAGGGCTGGTCGTGTCGAAAACGCGTGTAGGCAGTGTTGTGAAGCCTCGCGCGGAATGGCACATGCTTGACCCCGATGTCCTGTTCTGGACGATCAACAGTGTTCCAGAAGGCGAATTCTTCAGCTCACTCCTGACCGTACGCCGCGTGATCGAACCCGCGGCAGCGGCGCTCGCCGCCACGGCTGCAACTAGCGACGATCTTGCGCGTATTGCATCGGCTTACGATCAGATGGAGCGCGCCGAAACCGCAAGCGCGCTACTGGATCCCGACCTCGAGTTTCACCGCGCCATCATGGCGGCTACTCACAACGACCTGCTGGCCTATATCGGCAACATGCTCTCGCTTGCCCTGACGGAATCGATCAAGCTGACGAGTCGTCATCCCGACACGCACGCGCTTTCGTTGCCGCGGCACAAGGCGATTCTTACTGCAATCCAGAGTCGTGACCCGTTGGGCGCGCGACATGCAAGTCTGGTCCAGCTCGACAATGCGCGCGTAGACGCCGAGCGCGTTCTGGAAACCGGCAGCCAGTTTCAAACAGAACCCTGATACGAACGGGTCGGCTGAGCCCAACCATTGAGCGAAGCGCTTCGTTCTTCCTGTCTCTTTCCTTCCAGATGCTAACTGGATAGTAATACTATTAAAGTGGCCTATCGTTCAGATCATTTCGACAACGCACGACCTGTGGCTGGCGAGTGAGGCCCATCCTGTCATTGTGTTGCGCAGCACGGCGGGACGCGAATACAGAGCACTGCGCTGCACCGCAAAAATTTAATTAGTCCGACTAGTTAAGGGTATACATCGATTAGTAGGCAATAGGGCGTGATATAGCATTTTCTGGAGGGTAGTCATGCGTACGCGCGTGCACGTGGGTTTCATGAAATGAATGATTCCCGGCTCCGGTGCTGTTCTTGCCGGGGCTTTTCCTGCTTGCGCCGTCATGGACATTGAAGTGTTCAACAACTGAGAGACGGGAGACTGAGATGGCGCAAGCGAAGGAAGACAAAGACCAAACGGACCAAAGGGACCAAAAGGACGAAGTGCAAGGCATGCGTCGCGGCTTGCTGCAGGGCGCGGGCCTGTCCGCTGCACTGGCGCTGATGGGTGGAATGATCACGCCGGCGCAGGCGGCCGAAGCCGGATCGTTCCCGGCGCACAAACGGTGGAAGATCGTATTCGTCAACCACGTCACAACGAATCCGTTCTTCGTTCCCACGCAATACGGCATTCAGGATGCGACCGCGTTGCTGGGCATGGACTATCAATGGACCGGCTCGGCCAATGCCGACATCGGCGAAATGGTGAACGCGGTCAACGCCGCGATTGCGGGGAAGGCTGACGCAATCGCCGTACCGATCGTCGATCCCAAGGCGTTCGACAAACCCATCCAGGCCGCGCTCGACGCCGGCATTCCCGTGTTCGCCTACAACGCCGATGCGCCCTCGGGTTCGACGAATCCACGCCTTGCCTATATCGGCCAGGATCTTTATCTGTCCGGCTACCAGATGGGCGAGCGAATCGTCAGCCTCATCGACAGCGGCCTCGTCGCGCTCTTTATCGCCACGCCCGGCCAGCTCAACATTCAGCCCCGGCTTGACGGCGCAGCGGCTGCCATCAAGAAATCGGGCAAGAAGATCGACGTGCAGACCATCGCAACCGGTGCGACCGTCAACGAAGAACTATCGAAGATCAAGTCCTTCTTTCTCGGCCACCAGGATCTCAAAGGCATGTTTGCCGTGGATGCGGGCAGCACCCAAGGCGTTGCCGAGGTGATGAAAGAATCCAATTTGCCCGCCAAAGGTGTGCACGGCGGGGGCTTTGATCTGTTGCCGCGCACGGTCGATCTGATCCACGAAGGATTCCTGGACTTCACGATCGACCAGCAACCCTATGTACAGGGTTTTTATACGGTGCTGGAGGCCTTCATCTTTCTTTCATCCGGCGGCCTCGTTGGGCCGGCCAATATCAACACCGGCCTGAAATTCGTCACCAAGGGCACCGTCGATCCTTACCTGACCACTTCGACGCGCTATGAAGGCAAAAGCACGAAGGCCCAGATCGTGCCACGCACAGGCGCGATCAAAGGGTGAGCTCTGCCGTGCCGAATCAACCACCCGCTAAACGCCCGAGGCGCTGGTCAAGCGCGCTCGGACGTTCCAGCGAGATTCGCATTCTTGCCGTCGCACTCATCCTTTGCATCTACTTCGAGGCAGTCAACCATGACTTCCTGCTGACCGGCGCGAGTCTGCAGAATCTCTCACAGTTCATCGCCCCGGTGGCGATCATTGCCTTTGGTGAAATCATGCTGATGATCGGGGGAGAGATCGATCTTTCCGCCGGGATGGTTTTTGCGTTTGCGCCTTTCATCATGCATTTTTCTCTCGAGGCAGGTTTGCCGGCATGGCTTGCGATGTTCACCGGCGTTATTGCCGCAGGACTCGTCGGGCTCATTAACGGCGCGGTGACGGTCTATCTGCGCATCCCATCTTTTGTGACGACGCTCGGTACGTTGTTCTTCGTGAACGGCCTCACGCTGACGATCTCGCGAGGTACACCGGTTTCGCCACCGGAGGATTCCGTATTTGCTGCAGTCATGGGGGGATGGGGATATAGCGAGATCATCTGGACGCTGGCCATCGCCGCGGTCATGCACGTGCTGCTTCGCCATACACGCTGGGGTTTGCATACGATCGCGTCGGGCGCTAATCCGCTGGGCGCGAGTGAGGCAGGGATACAGGTCCGGCGGCTGAAGCTCGGCAACTTCATTCTTGCCGCGCTACTGGCGGGCTTGACCGGGATTTTGGAGGGTTTTCGCATCACGTCGATCGATCCGCAAGCGGGCGGTAATCAGATCATGTTTCTTGCCGTTGCCGCAGCCGTGATTGGCGGCACGCCGCTCGCCGGTGGATCGGGCACGATCATCGGTGGGCTGATTGGTGCGGCGGTGCTTGGCATTCTCAACGACGGTTTCACGCTGATCGGCATCAACGCCTTCACCTTCAACATGATTCTCGGCGCGGCGATCCTCGGGGCCATGATCTTCAACATCCACGTGGTTCGTCTCGCGCGCAAAGGGGAGTTGTGATGGCCGAGGTGCTGGAGGCGCTGCGCGGTGAGGATATTGTCAAACGTTTCGGCGCGGTCACCGCGCTCGACGGCGTGTCGCTGACGCTAAGACAAGGAGAGATCCTTGGCGTGCTGGGTGACAACGGGGCGGGCAAATCGACCTTGATCAAGATTCTGACCGGGTTTCATCAGCAGACCAGCGGCAAGCTTTTTGTAGGCGGCGAGGAAACCATGCTTCGCTCGGTCGATCACGCCCGTTCACTCGGCATTGAATGCGTCTACCAGGATCTGGCGCTCGCCAATTCGCTGAGCATTTATCACAACATGTTTTTGAATCGGGAAATCATACGTCGGGGCCCGTTTCGCCTCTTGAACAATCGCGCCATGCGTGCCCGCGCTGCGGAGTGTCTTGAAGAAATCGGCGTGCACGTGCCTTCGGTCGACTTGCCGGTCGAGCAGCTTTCCGGAGGACAGCGACAGGCTATCGCGGTCGCGCGTGCGGTTAATTCGAATGCCAGGATATTGCTGCTCGACGAGCCGCTCGCTGCAATGGGCGCCCGCGAGGCCGGACTGATCATCGACCTGATCCTTCGACTCAAGAATAAAGGTGGCCTGTCCATCATCATGATCATGCACAACTATGCGCAGACGCTCGACATCGCGGACCGCGTGATGCTGATGCAGCGCGGACGTGTCACTTACCAGCGGGAAGCAGCCAGCACGTCCGTCGAGGAACTGATGGATATCGTGCGACGCGAATATCGGGCAATGCGGGCAACGACAAACTGACATCGCGCGGTACGTTGCCGATCGGTGTTTCCTCACCTACTTGATAGTCACCAGCAACTGTCGCCGGTCTCTAACGTGCGACATTGAATCTCTTCGTGTGTGCGAAGGGTCTTACCCACGTGCGTCCCACTTCGTAATATTCAGCAAGATTGTGCTGATCCCCTTGCCAACGGAATATCGGCAGTCCGTCGTTTAAAAACGGAGTGTACGAAATGATTCTTTGACAACGTTCCAGGCCGCACCGATACGTGATTCCAAAGGGTTCGTGGAGTCAATTCTGAAACGTTCTTCGTTCGGACGGCAACAATGTGCGTTGGCTACAGGAGATGAGTTTGAAAGTTACTCGCAGGGCCTTCCTTGCACTTGCCATCGCTGATCTGGTGGCGCAGAGCTCAATCTCTTTCGCGGGCCAGTCATCTGACGCGATAGATTGGCCGGGAGCAGAGTGGGACCGTATCGC
Organism: Paraburkholderia sp. SECH2; assembly: GCF_030464795.1. NCBI lineage: Bacteria > Pseudomonadati > Pseudomonadota > Betaproteobacteria > Burkholderiales > Burkholderiaceae > Paraburkholderia > Paraburkholderia sp. SECH2. Next base: position 136,439 of record NZ_JALPRH010000012.1, on the reverse strand, counting down.
GCCCGAACAGGCAGGATGGTCGGCCGATGTGCTCACGCAGGTTCATGCCTATGCTCAATCGATCGGCACCGCGACGCTCGTCATCGTGCATCGCGGCCGCATGCTTGGCAGCTTGGGCGACATTACTCGCAAGCTACAGGTCAATTCAGTACGTAAAAGCCTTCTCAGTGCGCTGATTGGCATCGCTGTTGCAGAGAAAAAAATCGATCTCGACGCAAGCCTGGCAAGCCTGAATATCGACGACACACCTCCCGGTCTGACCGATGCAGAGAAAGAGGCAACGGTTCGGCAGTTACTCCAGGCGCGTTCCGGCGTATATCATCCGGCGCTTTACGAAACAGTTGGAGAGAAGCGACTGCGGCCTGCTCGCGGTAGTCATCCTCCCGGCACGTTCTGGTATTACAACAACTGGGATTTCAATGTCCTCGGTGCGATTTATGAACGTGCGGTCGGGGCATCGATTTTCGATAGCTTTCGGCAGCGCATTGCGAGTCCGATCGGCATGCAGGATTATCGTCCGCAGGATGGGCATTACCTCCGCGGACCGGAGTCCATGTATCCGGCCTATCTGTTTCATCTGAGTGCGCGCGACCTGGCTCGTTTCGGCTTGCTATACCTTCGGTCCGGCCAATGGAATAACGAGGCTATTGTTCCCACAAGCTGGGTCAGCGAAAGTACCCGGGCCTGGTCGGAGAATCACCTTCATTCCGGATATGGCTATCTCTGGTGGACCGGATTGGCCGATCGACGCACTGCGGTGATGGATCTGCCACCCGGTGGTTTCTGGGCCGATGGTCACGGTGGCCAGTTCGTGGTGGTCGATCCCGTGAACGACATTGTCGTCGTCCATCAGACCGACGGGCGGAAGGTCACTGAACGGCAAATGGGCCATTTGATGTGGTTGATTTATACGGCCGCCCGCGTTAGCGATCCCGGGGCCGACCCTGTTTAGGCAAGAAGGTAACGATCGTATCGCCCGCCATCTCGAACAACCAGCTACTGCTCCAAAGCGTACGCACGGTATGCCCCTTTGCGCAAAAGTGATTTCGATTTCCGGCACTTCTGAGGCCAGCGGCCCGCACCTATAGTCAGGTCAGCTTTCGGACGCTAACCCCAACTTCATGAGGGGACCCGGACGAAATCCGCCTAACCCAAAGGAGCAGACCATGTTGACCAGGACGTCCCCGGCGCTTCTCGCCGAACCCGCTACTGCAACCTTGGACGCGCAATACTTCGAGTACACGTCGTCCGCCAATCCGATCGGCGCGAAGCTCATCTCGCGCGTGCCTTTCCGCAATTTCCCGCCTTCGCTGTACGCGGATGGCGCAACGCGAGTTGTGCCGCTCGACCTCTCCGCGGAGTTGGGTTGCCCCGGCCCCGCGACCGGCCCTGGTTTGAGCGCCAATTTTCTGCGCATCAACGCAGGTGACGCATTGACGCTTGCCCCGAACGCGACCTCGCAGGTCTGCTACGTCATTAGCGGGACCGGCAGCGTGACGCAGGCCGAAACAAGCTTCCCATTCGCGCAGGGCGATTTCTTCACGCTGCCAGGCGGCGATGCTGCCGTGCTTTCCGCCGCAGCGACGGCCACGCTCTATTACGTCAACGACGCGCCGTTGCTCACCTATCTCGGCACGACCGGCGTCCGCGCGCGCTTTGCGCCGACGCTCTATCCGGCCGCTCAGGCGCAGGCGGAATTGCGCAAGGTCTCGGAAGAAGCCAATGCGGGCCGCCGCAACCGCATCAGCGTGCTGATGGGCAACGCCAATTTCCCGCAGACGCGAACGGTCACGCATGTGTTGTGGGCCATGTTCGGCATCGTGCCGCCCAACTCGATCCAGAAGCCGCACCGTCACCAGTCGATTGCACTCGACTTTATCGCCGGGGGCCAGCCAGGTGTCTATACGCTGGTGGGTACCGAACTGGACGAGAACGGCAATATCGTGAATCCGACACGCGTCGATTGGCAAGCCGGGATGGCGTTTGTTACGCCGCCGGGGTACTGGCATGCGCATTTCAATGAAACGAACGAAAACGCTTATGTGATCCCGATCCAGGATGCCGGCTTGCAGACCTGGCTGCGCACGCTCGACATTCGCTTCGCCCGTTAAGCCTTAAGCGCCAACGCGAGTCCGTCGTCCCAGTACGGCGGCTCGCCAAACATCTCGGCGTAGAAATCCACGAACGCGCGCACTTTCGACGAGACGATTTTCTTCGGCGGGTAGACCGCCCAGACTGCGGGTTCGGCTCGCCCCGTGCGTGCTTCCCATTCAGGCAGCACGTGCAGCAGGTGCCCTTCGCGCAGGGCTGTAGACGCGAGCCAAGTCGGCAGAAGAGCCAGGCCGCAGCCGGCCACAGCGAGTTCCAGTACGGCTTCGGAGTCGTCTGCGCGCAAGCGCCCTTGCAATTCCACCAGCACCTGTTCCGGCGACGCCTGTGCATCCGCGACGCGGGTGAAAGACCATTTGTCGTCCGGCAGCAGGGGCAAGCGAAGCGTATCGTGCGCGGCCAGATCTTCAGGGATACGAGGCATCCCGCCGCGCTTGAAATACGCCGGGCTGCCGCAGACGATACGACGATGCGGCGCAATGCGTTTAGCCATTAACGAAGAGTCGGGCAACACGCCGATACGGATTGCCACGTCAAAGCCGGCTTCGATCATGTTGAGCGTTTCATCGGTCGACACGATATCGAGGTCAATGTCGGGGTAGCGCGTCATGAACGCCGGCAGATGCGGCACGATATGCCGGCGTCCGAATGCCGAGGGCATCGTGACGCGCAGCACGCCTTGCGGTGTGAGATTCAACGATGACGTAACCTGGCGTGCGTCGTCGAGCGCCTGCAGGGCAATCATGGCGTGTTCGCGAAACAGTCTGCCGCCTTCGGTCAGAACGAGCCCTCGCGTCGACCGGTTGAAGAGGGCAATGCCCAGATCCTTTTCGAGCTCGCTGACGTAGCGCGAGACGGTCGAGGTCTTGACCGCCATTTCATGGGCTGTCTTGCTGAAGCTCTGCAGCTCCGCTGCGTTGATGAAGGCCCGTACCGCGGCAAAATAATCCATAGTTATATTTCCCGCGTGAAACAACGGACTAGTTGTGGCAAGTAAAAAATTCATCCTCGAAAAAATGCGAGGCGACTGACTGTCAACGGTCGACGTGCGTGTGTCGCTGTGAGTGTCGAAGGATAACCCCTTAGTTATCACTCTTGCAGCAAGAAACGGGGAACTGCCAAAGCGAACATGACACCAATGTAATGTGAGCGTCAGCGTGCATCCATCTTCACCGTACAGAATAAGGAACACTCACTCACGTTTCTACGATGTGGTGAGATCGGAGGCTTCAGTCACAGTGGCGTGAAGCTGACCAAACTTAAGTTCGGGAGATATTTCATCATGAAGACCCTTATCTATGCAGCGTTGATCGCCGGCGTATTCGCCGCTCCAGTTGCCTCTTTCGCGCAAGACGCTACGGCTCCGCTGACGCGGGCCGACGTACGCGCGGATCTGATTCGAGTAGAACAGGCGGGGTACCGGCCGGCCGCCAAAGATGTGCACTACCCAGACGATATTCAGGCAGCAGAGGCGCGTGTTCAAACGCAGAATGTCGCGGCCCAGGGGAGCACGGATGTAGGCGGAACGTCGGATGGCTCATCGCAGGCGGGTGCGCCGACGGCAACCGTAAATACTCACTCGATCTATTTCGGTCACTGAAGTTCGCGGACCTCACAAGCCATCGTTGATTACTTCTTTCGGCGTATTGAGTGAATCGCCGTCTGAAAATACCAACATCGGCGAGATGAGCAAGCGCCATGGAATGTTTCAGATCCATTACAGGTATGGCATTCACTGAATGCAGACCATAAATAAGTTTTACTTTCCGATTTTCCACTGCGCCGCCATTGTGTGAGCCATACAGCCGCATCGATGGGGAATGTTGTTATCTGTTCAGATGGACTTTTCTTAAGATTCCTTAAGAAATGGTTCATCGATCGAAAGCGGTGGGAAAGTCAAATACTCAGGCCAATCCGTGGACCAGCGGTCAAGCCAATAAACGGAAAGGAGACGAATCGATGGAAAAGCGCCTGATGGCCTTGATATTGCTCGCTGCAGCCACATTGGCCGGTTGTGGGGGCGGAGATAACGTCAGCGGACCGACATCGCCAAAGCTACTGACGAATATCGCCGTGCCCAATGCTTCGAGCCCGCCATTCAGTTTCGACATCGGCTACGTCGAGGCCGGCAAGTACTTTCTGACCGACCGCAACAACAAAGCAGTCGATGTCGTAGACACCAAATCGAACACGTTGATCGCCCAGATCCCGGGTCCATTCATCGGTGCCGGCGCCACGACAAACGAGTCCGGTCCGGACGGAATTGTAGGTATCACCGGCACGAACACGATCTATGCCGGCGACGTCGATTCAGTCAAGGTGATCGATACGGCTGCGCAAAAGACGGTCAACACCATCACCATCAGTAATTCCGGACAGCGCGTCGACGAGGGTTGCTACGATCCTGACGATCATCTCGTGATGTACGCGAGTCCTGGAGACTCACCGCCGTTCGTCACGTTCATTTCCACGCTGACACAAACGGTGCTGGTAAAGCTTCCTTTCAACGGTTCGTCGGGGCTGGAAGCATGCACATATGATTCTGCCTCGAAGAGCTTTTTGATCAACAACGACGGGACCGCTGCCAATCCCGAGGGCGAACTTGATGTCATCACGGCCAGCTCGGCGGTGGCGGGAAGTCCTGCTGTCAGCAAGTCGTTTCCGTTGGGGAAATGCGGACCGACGGGCATCGTGCTTGGTCCGAATAACGACGTGCTCATTGGATGCGATCCACCCGCCGGCGATCCGCTCATCACGCTGATCCTCGATCGCACGAGTGGCGCAATTCAGGCCAGCCTGCCGTTTGGCGGGGTGGACCAGGTCGGTTACGATCCGGCGTCCAACCGCTATTTCCTGCCGGCCCGGCACTACGTGACGAGCGGGATTGCCGCCGCCTCAGGGTTTAGTCCGCAGATGGGCGTAGTCGATGGTGCATCACGGCAGTTGCTCTTTAAGATTGCGGTGGGCACAGGCGCGCATTCTGTCGCCATCGACAGTTCGCTTGGGCAAGTGTATGTGCCGTTCCAGCCCGGCGCGGCAGGTTTCCCCAACGGCGGCATTTCAGTGTTCTCGACCCACTAGACTTATCACCAACGCCCAGACAGGCTCAGCTCGCACGATAGGGCCGTTCTTCAGGCGAGCGGCGCCTCCTGGTCTCCAACAGAGCGCTGCGGGCTTCGAAGGCTGCGGTCGGGGCTTAAGTACGGCAAAGCAAACAGGTAGAGCCCCGAGAGCAACAGAAGGGCCAGCGGCAGCAGCGGCGCGTAGGTGATCCAGGGCGGCGGGAGACCGCTTCCCCGGGCCATGGCGACAAAGTTGGCGATAACCGTCAGCGTGAAGGCGATGGATATCCACCGGTGAGACCGACGAATCCAGGCGCTGGTATTCATTTCGTGCTCCTCGGCGCCTGGATCATCTTCCAGCCATTGCCGGCAGGGTCGCGGAAACCGGCATCGACGCTGCCGAAGCGGTCTATCGGCTCCTGCGTGAATTCCACGCCGCGGGCTTTCAGCTGGGTGTAGCTGGCGCGACAGTCGTCCACCGAGAGAACCAGCGGTGGCATGGCTCCCTTGGCGACCATGGCGCGCAAGGTTTGCGCAGTAGCGTCGTCGTGGATGGGTGGCCCGGGTGTGAACAGGCCGAGCTGGAACGAGGGCTGATCCGGATGCTGGACCGTGAGCCAGCGGTAGGGACCGTTGCGCACGTCCGTGTGGACGCGGAATCCGAGCTTGTCGACGTAGAACGTGAGCGCTTCGTCCTGGTTATCGACGTACAAGCCCACGACATTTACACCTTGGTTCATGGCACCTCCCTGATTGATGGTCAGAATGTATCTTTGGCCACGCGGCGGCGCTTCTCCAAAACTGCGATGTTGAGGTCGGGGCGCTGCGCGGCCTTGAGGACGCAGGCGGGCACACGGTCGAGCAGAGGCATGTTGGCCCGAGCCTCGAGGCGCAGGGCGCTAGGGCTTTGGCCGGTGATGTCGCGGAAGATGCGGCCGAAGGTGCCGAGGCTCTCCCAGCCGGTGGCGAAGGCAATTTCCGTGATGCCGAGCTCGGTGTCGCGCAGGAGGGTGGTGGCCTGCTCGATGCGCCGCGTCAGCAGGTAGCGGTGCGGTGGGAGGCCGAAGGCCCGCTTGAAGGAGCGCGCGAAATGGGCCTCGGAGACGCCGCTGACCTCGGCGAGGCGCTTGACGGGCCAGGCCTCGTGCGAGGCGGCGTCCATGCGGTCCTTGGCGCGTAGCAGGCGGCGCAGCAGGGCCGGGTCTTGCAACGCGTCGGCGCCGACCGGTGGTGCGGACGAGGCAAGCGGCTGGGCGTGATGGTCTTCGCGACGGGGCATGAGGTCCGAGGGGGCCGAAGGTATCCGGCTAGTTTAGGCTCAACACGGGTACCCGCAAAGCGGCGCACTGGCGCCCGCCGATGTGTGTCTCGGCGTATCGACTCTCAGACCTTGGACAACATCCATTCCCGGAACCGCTTCAACCCCGGTTGTGTTTCCATGCGCCCCGGGAAATAGCAGAGATAGTGTCCATGATCGACGTCGATCGGGGCCGTCAGCGGCTCGACAAGCGTGCCAGCGGCGAGATTGTCGCGCACGAGAAAGGCTGGGATGAGCGCTAGTCCCAGACCGGCCTGAGCTGCCTGGATCAGCACGGAGTATTGCTCGAAGCGCGGGCCTGCAAGCACATGCATGTCGCGGACATCGTAGAACTCGGCCCATTGACTCCATACCTGTTCAGCCTGGCTGTGCAGCAGCCGGGGCACGCGCGCGGCATCCTGCAACCGGCGCAACGCATACTTTTGCTGACATTCAGGCGCGCAGACCAACAGAAAAGTACGCCCGTCGATGTAATCGCATTGGACGCCCTCCCAACTTCCATCGCCATAGCGGATAGCCGCGTCCAGATCCAGCGGAAACGGATCGCCGTGCGCCAGGTGCCGGCTGAAGCTGATCGTGAGTCCCGGGGTGCTTGAAAGGAATTCCGGTAGCCGGGGAATCAGCCATTTGGTCGTGAACGTCGGCACGCTCGCGATCGTCAGCACGTCGCTCTGCCCGGCGGCGCTCATGAGTTCGAGCGACGCGTTGCCCAGGTCGCGCAACGGGGTGGCCACGCGCGCGAGGTAAAGGCCGCCCGCCCGGGTGAGCGCAAGATTGCGGCCGTCCCGAATGAAAAGCTGCACACCGAATGAATCTTCCAGGCTGGCGATCTGCCGGCTGACTGCGCTCGGCGTCAGTCCCAGTTCGCGCGCTGCTCTCGAGAAGTTCAGATGCTTGGCGGAGCTCGTGAAGGCGAGTAATTCGGTGAGGTTCGGGTAAAGGTGTTTCATCGGTCTGGCGTCGAAGTATTCCGGATGCGCACAGCGCAATGCGTGTTTTGTACGTTTTTTTCATGACGACGCCATGTCGCATCCGCACACTTGCAAGCAAATCGAAATCTTGCGCCCCGTCCTGTCAGGGCGCGCGGGTTTCCGTCCGTTTCACTAGGAAAGCTTGCATGCAAACGCCTGCCGCACCGGTCATCCAGCCCCATGTTCCCGCTCGTCACAGCAGCGGGCGCTTTGCGTCGATCCAGCGCGTCGTGTTTCAGGCCGTAGTGGTGCTCTTCGCGATCTATATGCTGCTGCCGATCGCTCTGTTGCTGATCGGTGCGTTCGGCGAAACGTGGACCAACACATTGCTGCCGACCGGCGTCACCGGACACTGGTTCGCAGACCTTGCCGCCAACGCGAGTTTCCGCCGTGCTTTCCGCGTGAGCCTGATGGTCGCCCTGGCCTGCTGTTGCGCGACTGCCGTGATCGGTTTGCCGCTCGCGTATGCGCTGCACTACCGCTCGCTCTCCGGGCGCGGCGTGACCGCGCGGCTGGTCGCGTTGCTGCCGGTCGGGGTGCCGGCGCTCACGCTGGGTTTCGGTTACATCGCCATCTTCAGCGGCGACACGCTGCCCTGGCTCGGATCGTTGTCGTTGCTGATTGCCGCCCATACGGTGCTGACTTTGCCCTACCTAACGCAAACACTGCTTAGCGACTTGCGCCACCTCGACATCGCGCGCCTCGAAGCCTGTGCTGCGACGCTCGGCGCCACACCACTGCGGCAGTTCTTCACGATCGCCTTGCCCAACCTCCGGCAGAGCCTGTTCTCGGGACTCGTCATGGTGGCCGCACTGTCGATCGGAGAATTTCAGGTGTCCAACCTGATCGCCGGTTTTCGCTACCGGAACTATCCGGTCGTGCTGCTGCAGGCGTTTTACGGCGCGACCGGCATGGCGTGCGCCGCCACCGTGGTGCTGCTTTGCCTCGCGGTGATCGCGACCCTGGTATCGATCAACACTGTTCAACGACTGAAGTAAAACGATGAGCCTCCATTTCGACAACGTGAGCTTTACTTATCCCGGCGCGCAACACGGTATCGAAGCCGTCACGCTGTCGGTCACGCCGGGCGAACTGCTCGCCGTGATGGGCCGCAGCGGTTCCGGCAAGTCGACGATCCTGCGCTTGACCGCGGGTCTGCTGGACGGCTATCGAGGACGGATCGCGATCGACGGGCGCGACGTGGCGGGCGTTCCGGTGTGGCGCCGCGAGGTCGGCATGGTGTTCCAGCAATACGCGCTTTTCCCGCATCTGAACGTACTGGACAACGTGGCCTACGGGCTGCGAATGCGCGGCATCGATGCCGCGAAACGCCGGGCTCGCGCGCTCGACATGCTCGAACGGGTCGGTCTTGGCGAACACGCCGCGCGGCGTACGACCTTGCTGTCGGGCGGCCAACAGCAGCGTGTCGCGCTGGCTCGCGCGCTGGCGTTCGAACCGAAGGTGCTGCTGCTCGACGAACCGCTTGCCGCGCTCGACGCAGGCATCCGCCAGCAGCTGCGCGACGAGATTCGCACGCTGCAGCGCGCATGCGGCGCCACCACCTTGCTGGTCACGCACGATCAGGACGAAGCGTTGAGTCTTGCGGACCGCGTGGCCGTGGTCGACGGCGGGCGTGTCTTGCAGGTGGATACGCCCGAGCGTCTCTACGAGCAACCGGTATCGACGCAGGTCGCACGCTTCGTCGGTCATTCGAGCGTGATGCCGGGGCGCGTGATTGCGAACGGCACGGTCGACGTTTCCTTTGCGCTGCTGTCCGCCGATACCCGTGCTTTCCGCCCTGGTGACCAGGTCGAGGTGCTGCTTCGTCCCGAGCACGTGCAGCCCGATCCGCCAGCGGACGCAGTCAACCGGCTCGCCGGCCGCCGCGCCGAGGTGCGCTACTTCGGCGCGACGTGCCGCTACGACTTCGTTCCGGATTCCACGCAGAAGCCGCTTCTGTGCGAAGGGCGCCGTCTTGCCGAACACGCTATCGCGATCGACCCCGAGCACCTGCGCGTACTGCCCGCGCAGACCAGTCAATTTTGCTAATTCACCTTCCTTGTTTGACGGAGAACCAGAATGTTTGCAGGGCTTAGTCTTTTGTCGCGAGTCCGCCGTATCGCCACAGTTGTTTGTGCGTTGTCGGTACTGACTGCCGCGTCTGGCGCTCATGCCGCGCCGGCCGCACCGCTTTACCCCGGAGAAGAAGCGTTGTACGCGAAGGCCGCGGACGAGGGGCTCGTCGTGTCGTTCGACACCGGTCCCGAATGGGCCAACTGGAAGGCGCTGTTCGCCGAGTTCAGAAAGCGCTATCCGAAGGTCGAGATTACGTACAACGACATCGGCTCGGCCGCGACGGTGGTGGCGCTCGACAAGTCGCGCCGACGTCCGCAGGCCGACACTGCGTACTACTTTGCAGCCTCAGCACTGGACGCCGTCAACAAGGACGTGGTCGCGCCGTTCAAGCCGATCAATTTCGACAAACTGCCGCCGGTGTTTCGCGAGCGCGACGGCCGCTGGTTCACAGTTCATTCGCTGAACATCGCCCTGCTGGTCAACCGGAAACTGATCAAGGACGTCCCGCAAGGTTGGGCCGATCTGCTCAAGCCCGAGTACCGTAACTCGGTGGTCTATCTGGATCCGCGTTCGACCGGCCAGGGGCAGGTCGCGGTCTTTGCTGCGGCTTATGCGTTCGGCGGTAGCGTCGACAATCCGAAGCCGGGTGCCGACTTTTTCGGCAAGTTGCGCGAAGCGGGCAACGTGATGCGTGTCGAAGGCACCACTCCCTACGCGAAGTTCGTCAAGGGCGAGATTCCGATCCTGATCGGCTACGAAAACGACGGCCTCAAGGCGAAGTACGCCGACGGTATGGGCGACGCCGTCGAAGTCGTGATCCCGAAGGAAGCCACGGTGTCCGCACCGTACGCCATGAGTCTCGTGAAGGACGGCCCGAATCAGAATGCGGCGCGTCTGTGGTTGAACCTCGTCATGAGCGACGTCGGCCAGGCGCTGTTCGCGCAAGGGTATGTGCGTCCCGCTGTGCCTGACGTGCAACTCTCCGCGGACATCCGCGCGAAGATGCCCGACGTGCCGCAGATGCATCCGCTCGACGTAGTCAAAGCCGCCGCGAAGAAAGCGGAAGTCGACCAGTTGTGGGCGCAGGCAGTGCTCGCGAAATAAGGTGCGGCAGATGGGGACTTCCTCGATGAACGAAGGGCTCGCGCGGCGCTTCGGCGCGGTTCCGGCGGGCCTCCTTCTCGCCCTGTTCTTTGCGCTGCCGCTCGGCGCATTGCTGGTCTCAGCGGCTGAGGGGAACGGCGCGGCCTTCGTGCGCCTCGCTCATGATCCGCTGGTGGTCAGTGCGCTCGGTCACTCGCTCGCGCTGGCGTTCGCTGCCGGCACCGTGTCGCTGGCGGTGGGGCTGCCGCTTGCGATGGTGCTGGCCGGACAGCCGCCGCAGCGGCGCGGCTGGTTGCTCGCGTTGCTCGGCGTGCCGTTGGCGTTTTCCGGTCTGGTGATTGCGTACGGCTTCATTCTTGCCTTCGGCCGCGCCGGTTTCGTGACGAGCATCGTCGCTCGACTCGGCGCCGACCCGGCCACGGTCGGAGCGCTGATCTATACGACCGCGGGACTGGTTGCTGCTTACGCGTACTACCTGATTCCACGCGTAGCGCTGATGCTTTATCCGGCGATCGCCAACCTGGACCGCCGTCCGATCGAAGCCGCGCTGACACTGGGCGCGTCGCCGTTGCGAGCGCTCTTCGACGTGGCGTTGCGGGAACTGTGGCCTTCGATCGCCGCGGCCTGGTGTCTCGTCACATCGATCGCACTCGGAACCTACGGTACTGCACTCGCGCTCGCCGGGACGCAGATCAACATCCTGCCGCTACTGATGTACCTGAAACTTTCAGACGGACAGACGGATTTCCCGCAGGCAGCCGCGCTTTCGCTGATGTTGATGGCGGTTTGTACGTGCGTTCTGGCACTAGGAGAATGCCTTGCACGGCAACGACGACACTGAATGGTCCAACGCAGCGTATCTGGCGCTGCAGAGACTTGCGGTTCACCAGACGGGGCCGATGCGGCATGCGATGCCGGTTGGATTGATCGGTCCAAGGGAAGCCACACCGGAACAACTGCAGGCGGCGAGAAGCCTGAGCTACGCGTTAGCGGGCACCGGCATGACGATCCTCTGCGGTGGCAAAGGTGGGGTGATGGAAGCGGCCGCATTCGGCGCGAAACGCGCGGGCGGCATCGTGGTCGGCCTGCTGCCCGAGGACGACGCGAACGAGGCCAATCCGTTTCTTACCGTGGCGCTGCCGACCGGATTAGGTATTACACGAAATGCGTTGATTGCGCGCGCCTCGCTCTGTCTCATCGCGATTGGGGGCGGGCTGGGCACGTTGTCAGAGATGGCGCTTGGCCTGCAATGGAACAAGCCCGTATTCACCATGCTAGGCGCACCTTTGGTACGGGGGGCCGAGGTGTTCGACGATGTTGATACGCTCGTCGCCAGTGTGGCGAACTGGCTTGTAGCCGCGAGACAGACGCAAACAGCCAAAGAATGAAACGGAATACGGGCGCGAGTCACCGGCTCGCGTCCGAGGTTCCGATGTAACAGGCATCTCAATCAGTTTGATCACTTCTCTCTAATAAATAGGCATCCTTATCATGATGAAAAAAACCACCGTTACATTACTCGCGATGAGCAGCCTGTCGCTCACCGCATACGCGCAGAGCAGCGTGACCCTGTACGGGATTGTCGACGCGGGTCTTGGCTATACGAGCGGCCAACGCGTCGTGCAGACCAAGGGTGCGGCAGGCAAGCCGGCCGTCTACAGTAATGGATCGAGTTATGGGTTTGCGAGCGGTACCTGGTCAGGCGATCGCTGGGGGCTGAAGGGCAACGAAGACCTGGGTGACGGCCTGTCGGCGGTGTTCCAGTTGGAGAACGGCTTTAACATCGGTACGGGGCAGCTCGGTCAGGGCGGCCGAGAGTTTGGTCGTCAGGCATGGATGGGATTGTCGAGCACCAGACTCGGCAGGCTCACGCTGGGTCGCCAGTACGATCCGATCGTCGACTTCGTCGGCACCATCAGCGCGGGCACCTTCCTGACGGGCATGGGCGCGCACCCCGGCGATCTGGATAACATCGACAATCAGGCGCGCGAGAGCAACTCGATCAAGTACACGAGCCCGGTATTTTCGGGGCTTCAGTTCGGCGCACTGTACGGTTTCGGCGGTCAGGCGGGCAGCGTCAAGAACCAGAACACGTGGAGCCTGGGCGGCCAATACACGCATGGTCCGTTCGCCATCGGCGCGGCCTACATGCAGGCAACCAATGCTTACGGGGCCAATGGCGGCGCCTGGACCAGCGCGTATGACGGCACATTCGCTTCGTCGATCAACGAAGGCTTTGCGTCGGCAAAGAGCCAGCAGATCATTGCAGCTGCAAGCACATACCAGATCGGCCAGGTGACGCTCGGCGTGTCGTACAGCAATACGCAATACCAGGCCGGCAGCTTCTCGTTGTTCTCCGGCAAAGAGACGTTCAACTCGGCGGGCGCGACGGTGTCCTGGCAGGCGACGCCGGCGCTGCGTATCGCCGCAGGTTACGACTACACGCAAGGCAGTTCTATCAAGGGCGAGTCGGCGCCGAAGTACAACCAGTTCAACCTCGCCTCGTATTACTTCCTGTCCAAGCGCACGGCACTTTACGGCCTCGTCGGCTACCAGAAGGCGAGCGGCAAGACGCTCGACGCATTCGGCAATACGGTCAGTGCGACCGCTTCGGTTGGCGATGTGGGGAACGGAATTTCGTCGGCAAGCAACGTGCAAACACTCGTTCGAGTGGGTATCCGGCAGACGTTCTAAGTGTTCGGCGGCGCGCGTCGCCGCCTCGCCAATCGGCGTCACGTAAACCGGATGTCCGACTCGCTGCGCCGGCCGCAACCGGACCCCAGGATTAGCACTCCCTGTAATTTCCCTGGCCTCTCCGCTATAAATCATAGTAGGGGAGGGTCGCGTATTGTCGTACCGGCACGGTCGATGCATTCGTGTATCGATCGGCCTGTGATCGCGCGCCTGTCCCTGGCATCACGACCGCCATGGAGGTGCATTGTGTTTGCCCCGACTCTCGCGCGCACGTTGCTCCACGCTGCTCTGATAGCGGCGTTTCTCTCCGGCTATCTGTGTCTGCCTCCGACGGCGAACGCCGCGGCCGTCGCTCCGCCGCCTGTGAAGGAGAAGCGGGTTCCACCGGCCAGCGCTTCAGCGTCGGTTGACTTCCCTACGATCGTGGAGCTATACGGACCAGCCGTCGTGAATATCAGCGCGACGGCCTCTGAGCAAGCATCGTCGGGACCCGCTCCCGCAGTGATCGATGCTGACGATCCCCTTCTTGCCTTCGTCAAGCATGTGACGCCGAAATCGCAGGCGTCTCAGGACGGTTCGGCGCGCGCCATCACGGGTATGGGCTCAGGTTTTATTGTCACCCCTGACGGCCTCATTCTGACCACCGCTCACGTGGTGGATCAAGCCGACGAAGTGACGGTCCGACTCACCGATCGACGCGAGTTCAAGGCGAAGGTGCTGGCGGTCGACGCTCAGAGCGACGTCGCATTGATTCAGATCGATGCCACGAAGCTGCCGACCGTCAAACTTGGCGACTCGTCGCGGGTGCGCGTCGGCGAATCGGTCCTGGCGATCGGCTCGCCCGACAGCTTCGCGAATACCGTTGCCGCCGGCATCGTGAGTGCCACGTCCCGCACGCTCCAGGATGGAAGCAGTTTTCCCTTCTTTCAAACCGATATCGTGGCCAACCCGGACAATTCGGGCGGCCCGCTGTTCAACCGTGCCGGCGAGGTGGTCGGCATCGACGTGCAGATTTACGCGGACTCGGACAGGTCCCCCAGCCTGGCCCTTGCCATTCCGATCAACATGGCGGCCAAGGTGCGATCGCAGGTGCAAGCCGCGCAAGCGACCTCTCCTGGCGGTCTTGGCGTAGAGGTGCAGGACGTCGGCCCTGGACTCGCCGTGGCCTTCGGCCTGCCGCGACCGGCAGGTGCGCTGGTCAATTCCGTCGCGCCCGGCACAACGGCCGCCGCGAGCGGCCTCAAGCCTGGCGACGTGATCGTCCGGATCGGCGACAAGCCGATTGATCGCTCGACCGACCTCGGCGAGAACGCAGCCGCTTTGCCGCCCGGGACGAAAACCACACTCAAGCTGATCCGCAATCGAAGGTCGATGACGCTCACCGTCATGGTCGGCGTGTCCGCGGAAAGCCCCAAAGCTCGACCCGCCGAAGGCGGTTCAGGGGATCGCCTGGGCTTGAGCATGCATCCGCTGAATGAGGACGAGCGGCGCGCGAACGATCTGGCGGTGGGTCTGATGGTGGACGGCGTTGATGGGGCGGCGGCAAGCGCCGGCATCCAGCCTGGCGATATCGTCCTGTCGCTCAATGACACGCTGGTCGAAACGCAGGCGGACGTGAGCGCGCTGGAAGCAAAGGCTGGGAAACAGGTCGCCGTGCTGATCCAGCGCGGTCACGCGCGCAGTTTTGTTTCTGTCGCGGTTCGATGACCAGCAGGCTTGCGCCTGCACACGTCCCGACCAGGGTTAACCCATTCGAAACGAGGCGGTAAAGCACATACAGTTCTGACATACCAGCAGGCTTCAGACGCGGGTAGATCTCCGCCCGGACGTGCCGGGCGGTGTTTCCTTGGTTCCACGAGATCAAAGGAGATGACAGATGGAAATCCGCGATCCTTCCCCCGGCCTCTACAACGAAGATCTCGCGCCCGCCAGACAGCGCAACTGGGGTGCGTTCAGCATCTTCAACGTCTGGACCTCGGACGTGCACAGCCTCTGGGGCTACTACCTCGCCGCCAGCCTGTTCCTGCTGTGCGGCAGCTTTATCAACTTCGTGCTGGCGATCGGACTCGGCTCGCTGGTGATCTTCGCGCTCATGAACCTGATCGGCTACGCCGGCGAGAAAACCGGCGTGCCGTATCCGGTGCTGGCTCGCGCCTCCTTTGGCGTCTGGGGCGCCAACCTGGCAGCCATGGTGCGCGCCGTGGTGGCCTGCTTCTGGTACGGCGCCCAGACGGCGGCCGCGTCGGGCGCGATGGTCGCGTTGCTGATCCGCAGCGACAGCCTGATGGCGTTCCACAAGGGCACGCAGGTACTCGGCCACTCAGGGCTGGAGGTGATCTGCTACGTGGTCATCTGGGCGCTGCAGTTGCTCATCATCCAGAAGGGCATGGAAACGGTGCGCAAGTTCCAGGACTGGGCCGGCCCGGCGGTGTGGGTCGCGATGCTGATCCTGGCGATTGGCCTGTGCGTGAAGGCTGGCGGTTTCTCGTTCACCCACGGCATTCCGATGGACGTGCTGCTCCAGAAGACCGGCGACGCCGGCGTCAGCGGCGAGCCGGGCTCGTTCTGGGCGCTGATGGCTGTGGGCGCGACCTGGATCACCTACTTCGCAGCGCTCTACCTGAATTTTTGCGACTTCTCGCGCTACGCGAAAAATCGTGACGCAGTAAAAAAAGGAAATTTGTGGGGCCTGCCGGTCAACCTGATCGCGTTCTCGCTGGTCGCCGGCGTGACCACCATCGCCGCCTTCAAGGTGTACGGCGAAGTGCTGCTTCACCCCGAACAGATTTCCGCCAAGTTCGACAGCTGGGTGTTGGCGCTCATCGCGGCACTGACCTTCGCGGTCGCCACGCTGGGTATTAACGTGGTGGCCAATTTCGTTTCGGCGGCATTCGACATCTCCAACACGTTCCCCAAGCGGATCAGCTTCAAGAGGGGTGGCTACATCGCCGCGGCCATCGCGCTGGTGCTCTATCCGTTCGCGCCGTGGGAAGGCAACGCCGCGCATTTCGTCAACGCGATCGGCGCCACGATGGGCCCGCTGCTGGGGATCATTCTGGTGGACTACTACCTGGTGGCCAAAGGCAATATCAATGTTGCAGCGCTCTATCAGGAGCACGGCGAGTATCGCTACGAAGGTGGCTGGAACGTCAACGCGCTGGTCTCCGCCGCGGTCGGCAGCGTGTTTTCAACTTTCCTGCCTAACTTCACCAATCTGCTGCCCGTCTGGTGGAATACCTATGGGTGGTTTTTCGGCGTGGTGATCGGCGGCGGCATGTACTTGATCATGGCCACGCTGCGGCCGCGTACGGCGATCGCGCCGACCGGTGCCTGAAGGTTTTCCTGACGCGCCGGTAGGGGCGGCTCCCGGCCTCCGGTGCGCGGAACAGGCACGGCAACAATGCTTATGGTTGGCCGTCGCCGGGCATGCTAGGATTTCTCGCAAACAACTCCGGAGACTGCTATGCCGTTCATCTGCGAAAACGTTGAATGTCGCGCCGTGCTGGCCCGCGGGCAGGTTAGATCCATTCACGAGGACGCGGGGTGGTGCTTCTACTGCCCAGACTGCAAAGCGAGGAACGCGTTAAAGGATATCGGTGAGCCGGGCGGTCACGTTGAGTTGGTTCAACCGGAGAGATCCGGTCTCCCGCACAAGGTGATTGCGACGGCTCGACCGCTGGAGGACGGCAAGTACGCGGCGCAATTGCGCGTACAGAGGGCGCTCGGTATGAAAGGGACTTACGCGGTCGAAGAACACTGGGAACAGCTCGGTGTATTCCCCGACCCGAACCAGGCTGTCGCGCATGCGAAGTCTATTGCGGCAGACTTGTTGGACCGAAAGGCCTAGTCCCGAGCGCAACCTCACGGCGCATCGGCGGGCGCGAGCTTGATAAATAGTTTCGCTGCTTCGTTGCCGTGCGACAGAGCGCGCAGTGCAAGGGAGAGCGCTAACTGTGCGTCGTGGGCGACCGCACTACGGTCCTGATCGAAGAGTTTGACGGCGTGACGCATATGCTGCGCCGCCTGATCGTGAAGCTCGGCCGCCAATGCGTGCTGTTTTGCGGCGTTTGTGTTGTCTGCGCCAGAGCCGGTCGATGCAGGTGCGGTCGGCGGCGTGTTCGCGCTGTGTGCGCCGGCGTCGTGTGCCTGATCGATCGCGTGCAAGGTGTGGCCATGGGCCATCATTGCCTGATGCGCGGCGTGGGCATAGTCTTTACCCGCCTCGAAATGCCGCGACGCCCCGCGGTGAAATCGCGAGGCCTGCTCGTGATGTGACGCTGCGGCTTCAAGATGTTCTCTTTTGTTGTGCTTCGTGCTCATACCGGCTCCTGTAAGTCCATAAGACCAACGCCGATGACGACCGATTCGAAGACCAGTGGCGGGTCGAAAACCACTGGATTCGAATTTACACGCACTTGCACGCCCGGTGACGTTTTCGTCGCGCGGAATACTTCAACAACCGACCGCGTTCAGCCAGATCTGGCCAGGTGAGGGTCGAATACGAATGACCACGGCAAACATGGCGGCAGCCATTCGCTATCTATCCTGGTCCCTCAGAACGAGAACGTTGTATTGAGCATCACCAGACGCGCCTCGCCGACCGCAATGATCAGATTGCTGCTGCTTGACGGGTAATACGTCTTGTCGAAGACGTTCTTCACGTTGAGTTGCACACGCGTTGGAATCTTGCCGATCTTCGTTTCGTAGGCGGCGAACAGATCGGCGACGACGTAGCCCGGCAGCGTAAAGCTGTTTGCCGTATCGCCCGGGCGCTTTCCGACCAGCCGCGCACCGCCGCCGAAACGCCATTGCCCCGGCAGATAGGGCAGCATCGTGTCATACACGGCAAACACGCTGCCGCTATGGCGCGCGGCATTCGCGAGACGCGTGTTGTCTTCGCGGTCGACGGCATCCGTGTAGGCATAACTCGCAATCACGCTGACATGCCGTGTCAGCTGACCGGCGACATCGAGTTCGATCCCGCGTGAACGTGCGCTGCCGATTGTCGACGTCGTATCGCCGACGGTGACCGCGACATTCTGCTTGTCGATCTGATAGACCGCGAGCGTGCCTGTAATGCCGGGCTTCGCTTCGAACTTCAAGCCGGCTTCGTAGACCCTGCCGCGCTCGGGCGCGAGCGGCTCGCTGACCTCCGTGGCAACGTTCGGCACGAACGACTTGCTGAAGTTCGCATAGGCGGACAACGCGGGCGTGAGCTTGTACACCAGCCCGAACTGCGGCAGCCACACTTGCCCGTGCGAGTGATCGGCGATGACGAATGGACGCCCGACGCCGGAAAGTTGCTGCCAGTTTTCCCAGCGAACGCCGCCGATGGCGATCAGGCGGTCGGTCAGGTGGACCGTGTCCTGCGTAAGCAGCGAGTATGTATGGACCTTCGAGAGGCTGTCGCTTTGCGACGCGCTCGCTGTGCCGCCCGTCGAGAGCGTCCCATAGACCGGGTCGTACAGGTTGAATCCGGACACTGCCTTGCCGCGGATCGTGTCGCCACGGAAGGAGCGCTGGCGTTCGTATTCGCCGCCCACATAGACTTCGTGGCGCATACCCGCGAGGTTCAGGTCGCCGACCGCGCCGATCGTGGCGATCTCGTCGGAATCGTTGCGGCCAAGGTTTGCATCCGATGAACGGCTCATGATGCCGGTCGTGCTGTTGAATGCCGTTGCGCGGGTCAGGTACTGATCGTAGCGGTCGCGGCTCCACCCGTAGGTGGCACGCATGCGCCACTGCTCGGAGAACCGGTGTTCGATCTTGGCGCGAAGCGTTTCCTGCTTGCCGGTACTTTGCGCCCATGCTTCTTCGTAACGGGTGTAGCGCAACGCGTCGTCCAGATGACCGTTCACCAGAACCGTCCCGCGGTCGAAGGGCGTCGTGTAATCGACGTACTGGTAGCTCAGATCGATCGAGGTGTTGGCGTCGTGCCACGACAGTGATGGCGCGATTAGCGCGTCGCGCTGCCGTCCGAAGCTGCGCCAGTAACGCGCGGTGTTGTATTCACCGGTCAGCCGGAAGGCTAGCGTGCCTCCCGCCACCTGCCCCGGTTGTCCGATCGGGCCGGTGAGGTCGAAGCTGGTTCCGCTGCCACGGTGGCTGGTGTACGTCGCCGATACCGAGCCGTGCAGTTCGTCCTCCGGTTTGCGCGTGATCATGTTGATCACACCGCCCGGTTCCTGAATGCCGTACAGCAGCGAAGCCGGCCCCTTCAACACTTCGACGCGATCGATCGTGGCCAGATAGCTGTGCAGGATCGGCGATCGGATGCCATCGACAAGGATCGAGCCGTCGTTGTTCGAGCCGAAGCCACGCTTGATGAACGCATCGCGTGTTCCGCCGAGCGTGTTGGTCTGGGTGATGCCGCTGACGTTGCCAAGCACATCGTCGAGACTCCGCGCCTGCTGATCCTGCATCACGCTCGAACTGACTACCGCGACAGACTGCGGAATCTCGCTGATTTTCCGCTCGCCACCGCCGGATATCTGGCTGGTGAGCGGGCGATAACCGACCGTCGGTTCGGGGTCCGGTGCTGCGCGTACGGAAACCGCCGGCAACTCTTTCTCCGTGGGCGTTTGATCGCTGGTGACGTCGGTAGAGGCGCCGATGGCGGAATGCGTCGAAGCTGCGTACATCAGGAAGGCTATGTGCAGACCGAAGCCGAAACGGCGGTAACGCCCCGGGAGCGCGGAAATTCGCAGAAAACGCATGTGTCAGGAGACCGCCTCCCAACTCATGCGAGAACGCAGAAAGGTGGTTGTAGCGGTGAGCTAAGGGTTATGAAAGAGATCGGATGTTAATGTAAATGGGAATCGTTATCAATAACGATCAAAAAAATAAGATGTTAGGCAGGCGTTGCGGGTCGGGGCGAATGGTCGATCTATGGCCTGGAGGCTCAGTCGAGACGTTCGCTACGTGATGGGTCTGGCTTGAGGGCACATGTTTCGTCTG
Source organism: Paraburkholderia sp. SECH2 (assembly GCF_030464795.1). Lineage (NCBI taxonomy): Bacteria > Pseudomonadati > Pseudomonadota > Betaproteobacteria > Burkholderiales > Burkholderiaceae > Paraburkholderia > Paraburkholderia sp. SECH2. The sequence goes on along the minus strand of NZ_JALPRH010000012.1, from coordinate 116,148 downwards.
TACACACTGGGCCGGTTCCCAGTTCGATCCATCGGGAAACGCTCATGCGATTGCGGGCGAACATGCGGTATAGAGCCCGAAAAGCGGGGCGCATGACCGGTACGCGCAACGGTGCAACCATCCATCCTCTGCCGGCCAGCGTATAGGCGGCGACTATGCTGTCTATCCCCACCAGGCACCGTCCCTCAGCGGTCTGGGCGTGTAACTGACGATTGAGCGCAGCCAGGTCGACGCCGAGCGATGCCGGATCGAAGCCCGGCTGCGCGATGTCGATGAACGCGAGCCTTCCATGCCGATCCCACGCGCGAAGCCGCTTCATTTCGGCAACGCATAGCGGGCACTTTCCGTCGATGTACAACGTCAGCGAAGCGCTTTTCATGGCAAATTCCCCTTGCTGTTCTTTCAGTTGTTTCTGTTATGAGAGAAATTAAGTCGACACGAATTCGCCGTCAAGCGTTATTTCTCTCTTGACAGAAATAACTGAAAAAAATAAAGTCGCTGACATGGAACTCACACCAATTGCCGAACGATTCATTCTCCACTGGGGAGAAATGGGCTCGCGCTGGGGCGTCAACCGCACCGTCGCGCAGATTCATGCGTTGCTGTACCTGCTCGGCCGCCCAATCGCGGCGGACGAGATCGCGGACACGCTCGGTGTTGCCCGCTCCAATGTGAGCACGAGTCTGAAAGAACTCCAATCGTGGCGCCTCGCGAAGGTGGTGCATGTGATGGGAGATCGTCGTGACCACTTTGAAACGTCCACGGATTTCTGGGAACTGTTCAAGCTGATTGTGGAGGGGCGCCGGCAGCGCGAGATCGATCCGACGCTGACCATGTTGCGGGATAGCCTGACCAGTCCGGAAATGGCGCAAGAGGGGCACGACACGGAACAACGCATTCGCGACACGTTGAAGTTTCTCGAAACGCTCACGACCTGGTCTGATGAGATGCTGCGTATGAAGCCCGAAACGCTGATGAAGACACTTGGCATAGGTGCGAAGATCAGTCGTACGGTACGGCGCACGAAGAGCTAGCTAACGGGATGGCATGGACGAGAGGATCGTCCATTTTTTTGACCTGTTGTTTCTGTCTATACAGAAACAACAGTAACTAAGAGAATTTAAATGAGTCTGTGTTCAATGAGCGTGCTCTGTACTGCGTCTATCGTGGAGTCCACGGTATGAACATCCTGGTCTGCGGTGCGGAAGGTTTTATCGGCCGGGCGCTGTGCGACGCACTCGCACGGGACGGGCATCGGGTATGCAGAGGCGTGAGACATGCCACGCGCGAAGATGAAGTCGGAATCGACTACACAAGCGATGTTGTACCGGCCGATTGGTTGTCGCGGTTGCGCGGTATCGACGTCGTGATCAACGCGGTCGGCATCCTGATCGAGCGAGGCGATCAGACGTTCGACCTCGTCCACCGCCGCGCGCCGATCGCGCTGTTCGAGGCGGCATCTTGCGCGGGCGTCCGGCGCATCGTCCAGATATCTGCGCTTGGCGCCCAGACCGGCGACACGGACTACTTCGCTAGCAAGCGTGCCGCCGACGAGTATCTTCAATCCTTGCCCGTCACGCACTACATCCTGCGGCCCGCACTGGTCTATGGGACGACAGGTTCTTCGTCGCGTTTCTTTCGCGCCATAGCGAGTCTGCCGGTTCATCCGTTGCCTGCCGGCGGTCATCAACTGGTACGGCCGATTCACATCGATGAACTCGCCGAAATCGTCGCGCGACTGGTGAACACCGACGCTGCGGATCAGGCGGTTCTCGATCTGGTGGGTGGCACGCAACTCGAGTATGGGCAAATGCTGGCGACCTATCGCGCGTCGATGGCGCTGCCTCCTGCATGGCGCATTAGCATTCCGGCTTTCCTGGTCGATGCAGGTGCAGCGCTTTTCGACCGCGTGCCCCATTCAATGCTGACACGAGACACTTGGCGAATGCTCCAGATGGGAAGCACCGGGCACGTTGCGCCGACAACGAAGGTGTTGGGGCGTCCGCCAGCAGGCCTCGAAACATTTATCGCCCCAGTCGACGCGATTCCGTTGCGCCATGCCGCGTTGGCAGCGTGGCGACCCGCCCTGCTGCGTGGCGCACTGGCGATCATGTGGATCTGGACGGCGGTCTGCAGCGCCTTCATCTATCCGCAGGCGGCGAGTTTGACACTGCTCGCGCACGTGCATTTGCAGGGCGATGCGGCGCTCGCCGCGCTCTATCTGGCAGCGGCCTTGGATTTTGCTTTTGGCATTGCCACGCTTGTTCGTCCGGGGTGGCGTCTTTGGGCGATGCAGATAGGGCTCATCAGCGCGTATTCGCTCGTAATAGCCGTGGCGTTGCCCGAATTTCTGTGGCATCCGTTCGGCCCGATCCTGAAGAACGTGCCGATCCTGGCGTTGCTAGTTGTTCTCTTTAGTGAAGAAACACGGTCATGAATCTCTATCTTGCGATCAAGACTCTGCACATCATCTCGTCGATGCTGCTGGTGGGAACCGGCTTTGGCACGGCGTTCTATCTCTACTTTGCAAACCGCACGCGTTGCGTGCCCGCGATTGCAACCGTTTCGCAACTGGTGGTGCGGGCTGACCTCTGGTTCACTACGCCGGCAGTCATTTTTCAACCGCTGTCCGGTTTGTGGCTCGCGCACGCTGCGGGCTGGTCGTGGAGCACGCCGTGGATTGTTGCGGCGATCGGACTCTATCTGGTCGCGGGCGCTTGCTGGTTGCCGGTCGTCTGGCTCCAGTTGGGCATGGCGAGAATGGCCGCGACGGCAGATGCAAGCGGTATGGCTGCACTACCACCGCAGTATTGGCGGTATGCCATGCACTGGGAATGGTTGGGGTATCCGGCGTTCGCGGCGATGCTGGCGGTGTATTACCTGATGGTGTTCAAGCCGGCTTTGTAGCGGACTGTAGATGCACTTGTGTTTGCGCCGTGTCCGTCTCTTCTCCTGCGGGAAGGCCGCAAGTTGCATTACTTCGCGACGCGACGCTGCTGTTTTTCCAGGTCCAACCTGACTATGCGCACCGCTGACGCCAGGTAAAGCGGTGATGGATTACGACGGTCCTCGCAAAGACACGTGTACGCCAACTTGATCGCATGATCGTCGTTTGACGCCACGGCCATCCGGCACACGTCGTCCCAGTCAACGACGGCGTCAGGCGACTCTGTTTCAACGTTCGCAGGCTTGCGGACCGTTGCATACGCCGCGCACAGCGCAATCCACAAACCGGGCATCAATTGTTTCGCTAACGCGTCAGGCAATTGCGCGAGGAGGATTCGTGCCGCGTGTGTCGCCGTAACCGTGTGAAGCACCGTGAAGTCCGGCGAGCGCCAGTAGGCGTTAATCGTCGCCCGCGCCAGATCATCGAGTAAGGACACAGTGACCGGAGGCGCAAGGACGGCTTGCCTGAACCGCACATCGCCCGCGACGGCGCGCAAGCGTGACGTGATCGAGTTGCCCTGTACGACACTGTCGTCTATTGCACGTACGACGTTGTCAAACCCGGCTTCGACGTTTTCCGCCGTGCGGGCCTCATCGAAACGGGCGTCAATCGGCAGATGCGACGAGATTAATGCGGCGAGGCCGGAGGCGATTTCGCCGGGATGTGCCGCCTCGATGCCGTATGCCAAGCGGATAAGCGCGTGAAATGCCTGCGTTGCAGGTGCGAACGGCACCTCTTCCAGCACTGCCGCGATGACCGGGACGGAGCCGGCTTCGGCGATCCAGTCCAGAAAACACAAGCGCAAGGCGCCGAATGCGGCGGCATTGCCGAGCTGCCGCGACCATTCGTGACGGCTGACGATTGTGTCGACAGGCGGCGCGCTTAATGCATATTCGCGTTCCCACATATCGAAGAATTCCTGCAGTCGAGCAGGCGACGCTCCCATCCCGGCCAACGCGACAAGCGCCATCGGACAATGGTTGGTCGTACCTCTGGCCATCAGGTCGAAGCGAGCGTTTGCATCCAGAAGCTCATTCAACTTTTCGTGAGCGGGGTCCTTGCGCATATTGCCGTCTCTCGATCAAAGGAACGAATCCATTCTGAAAGTTCAAGTAGACTTGAAGTCAAGAGAGAATTCGTGGAAACGTGATGAACGAGACGACGATTACAATTGGCGACCTGGCTAGACGCTCGGGCGTAGCGGCGAGTGCGATTCGTTTCTATGAGGAGCAGGGGCTGATCAGCAGTACCCGAACAGAAGGTGGCCATCGGCAGTATCGAAGGGAGGTCCTTCGCCGCGTAGGTTTCATTCGCGCCGCGCAGGCTGTCGGACTGAACCTTTCGGAGATTCGTTCTGCCCTTGAGACGTTGCCCGGGCAACGCACACCGACCAAGCAGGATTGGCAGCGTCTCTCTCGCGCCTGGCAGCCTCTGCTTCAGGAACGCATCGATGGTCTTATTGCATTGCGCGATCAGCTAGCGTCCTGTGTCGGCTGCGGCTGCCTTTCGCTGAAGTCCTGTTCTCTCTACAATCCCGGCGATATTGCCCGACGACGGGGAAGCGGTGCACGATATCTGTCGGGCGACACCGCGCACGCCGTGTTGGCGGACGATATCGCGGATAAGCAGAAAACGTGAGACGACGGAACTGATAACTCATTTGTGAAACGCTCGCACCGGCCTCCTTCGCTGGAGACGCCGCTGAACCCAAAAGGAAGCATGAGACGACTATTCCTCGCTGCGCTCGCAGCCACCTCTTTCGCGACTTGCGTTTACGCGCAAAGCAACGACCCCGGCCCGCTCGTCACGCCTGCGGGCAAACTGCAATTCGAGCGCGTCGACCGTGATTTCGTGGGGACGCTCGACAAGGAAATGTTCGACCGCTTCGGTGCGAACACGCTCTCGCACTTCGACGATGTCGGCAACTCAAATGACACCGTCACCCGCATGCTCGTGCAAACGGATTCCGGCCCGGTGCTGTACGACTTTCGCCACCGTCCGCCGCTTGTGCAGCGTCTGGGAGAGCGCATGACGGTCAAACGCGTGTTCTGGCAAAGCGATGAAGTCGTGATGCAAAGCTCGCAAGGCTGGTTCCGATTCAAACGCGGCGTGCTGACGAAGCTGCAGTCGTCTACGACGACGTACCATTGATTGCGCGCGCACTTCTATCACCCTGACGGGTTTGTCATCGCCTTGTCCAGTTTCTCCAAAAGAAATTCAGCGAAGACCGCCACCGCAGGCGGCACCGGTGGGCGGCTCGTGTAGACGAGCTGCAAGCCGAGGCCGGTACCGGCGCGCCGATAGGTCGGCAGCACGCGCACCAGTTTCCCCTGCGCGATGATTGGTTCAACTATTAACTGCGGCAGCAGCGCAATGCCCAGTCCCGCAATGCAAGCCTGCGCCAGCACGCGCATGTCGTTGACCGCGAACCGGCTGTTGATCGTCACTTCCTGACTACCGCGTGGCCCCTGCAGACGCCACGTGCTGCGACTCTGGCGATTGGAAATCGTCAGACAGTCGTGTTCGGCCAGTTCACGCAGCGTGCGTGGCGCAGCGCGCCGTTCCAGATAGGCCGGACTCGCCGCGAGGATCATTGCGCTCGGCGCCAGCCGACGTACTTTAAGGCCGCTACGGCTCTCAATACCCATGCGCAACGCCAGATCGACGCGCTCGGCGATCAGATCGGTAGGCGTATCGTCGAGCAGAAAGTCGACGCTGATGTTTGGATAGCGCGCGTAGAACTCGACCAGCCATTCCATGCGGAAGAATTCGAACAGGCCGGCCATCGCGGTGACGCGGACCGAGCCGGACGGTGTCTGCTCGTCTGCATGGAGCCGGCCGATCTCGAGGATCTGATCAAGCGCCGGCGCATAGCGCTCGAACAGCGCCTGACCTTCCGTGCTCGGTGCGAGCTTGCGAGTCGAGCGATGCAGCAGACGTGTGCCGAGTTGCCCTTCGAGTTGATCGATGCGCCGGCTCAGCGTATTTGCCGGCATCCGCAGACGGCGCGCCGCCTCGGAGAAGCTGCCGGCGCGGACGACCTGAACGAACATCGCCAGATCATTCAGATCGAGCATGACATCTCTCCATAAATGGATGAATCAAATCCGATTTTACCATCTAGTGTGAAGCGTCTTTAATCCCCATACTTGGTGTGTCACGCAGGAAGCGGCCGTAAAAAGCCGTTCTCCAGCTCCACTCTACGGTGGCATTGCATATCCCCGATACCGCGCACGGGCGCGGCAACTTAATGATTCAAGGACATTGATTTGAAGAAGCATCTGATGATTGCGACTGGTGCACTCGCCGCCTCACTGTCGGTTTCGGCCTTCGCGGACGTATCGACATACCAGCTTGATCCGGAACACACGTACCCGAGTTTCGAGGCCGACCACATCGGCGGCCTGTCGGTCTGGCGTGGCAAGTTCGACAAGTCGCAAGGCACGGTGACGCTCGACCGCGCTGCAGAGACCGGCACAGTTGAAGTGACGACCGGCATTGCGTCGATTCACACGGGTAGCACGAAGCTCGACCAGAACCTGCAGTCGGATCAGTTCTTCGACGCATCGAAGTTCCCGGAAGCGACCTACAAAGGCACGATCAAGTTCAAGGGCGACAAGCCGGCCTCTGTCGTCGGCAATCTGACGATGCACGGCGTGACCAAACCGCTGACGCTGAAAATCGACTCGTTCAAGTGCATGCCACATCCAATGCTCAAGCGCGAAGTGTGCGGCGTCGACGCAGTGGGCGAATTCGATCGCAGCGACTTCGGCGTCGACTTTGGCAAGGCATACGGTTTCAGTATGAAGACCAGGCTGCTCATCTCGGCCGAAGCACTGAAGCAGTAATTCCATCGGACCGCTGCGCTCGCCGCGTGAGCTAGCACCGTCCCAACAAAATACCCCATGGAGAACAACCATGTCGAACACCCAGAAGCTTATCGCTGTCGTTGGCGCAACCGGCCAGCAAGGCGGCGCCGTTGTGCGCGCGCTGCAGGCAAGCGGTCAATTCAAAGTGCGCGCGTTGACGCGCAATCCGGGCAAGCATCCGAACCTGGGCGACGAAGTCGTTCTGGCGGATTTCAATCGCCCGGAAACGCTTGAAGCTGCATTTGCCGGCGTACACGGCGTTTTCCTGGTGACCAATTCCTGGGAAGCACAAGATGACGAGCCCAAGCAGGCGCTCGCGGCAGTCAACGCGGCGAAAGACGCCGGCGTACAGCACTTCATCTGGTCGACGCTTCCCAATGTGGAGACGATCAGCGGTGGCACGATCAATGTCCCGCACTTTACGGCCAAGGCGAAAATCGAACCCATCGTGAGTGAAGCCGGATTTCCGTACCACACGTTCGTGATCGCGCCGTTCTATTACCAGAACCTGATAGGCCTGATGGCTCCGCAGAAACAACCGGACGGCGCCTTGGGTTGGGCGCTGCCGCTTGATCCGGAGCGGCGCGTCATCCATATGGGCGACATCACGGAACTCGGTCGCCTCGTAGCCGGCGCGTTCGCGCAGCCTGAACTCGTGGGACACGGCGAACATCTGGCAATGGTCGGCGACTTCCTGAGCTTCAACGAGATCGTCTCCGCCCTGAATCAACAGGGAAACACGCTCTCGTTCAAGCAGGTCCCGCGCGAGGTTTTCGCCAGCTGGTTTCCGCACGCCGACGGTATCGCGGCGATGCTCGCCTACTTCGAAGCGCACACCTATCTTGGCTCGGATTCGCGCGACGCGATCGCGCTTGCCAACAAAGTTGCCGGAAAGCCGCCGACCAGATTTGCCGAATGGGCCAAGGCGAACTTCGCCATGCCGGCAGCCACCTGAACGAAGTGCACTGATCAAACTACGAACGAGCAAGTACCTATGAGCCGAATTCCTACCCACACAATCGAAAGCGCGCCCGATGCGTCGCGTCCGCTTCTGCAGAAAATTGCCCAGTCTGCGCCGACGGGACGTCCCCTGAACCTGCATGCCCAGATGGCGCATTCTCCGGCGGTGCTGGCGGCGTACGCATCGCTGCGCGCCGCAACAGCCGAGCACGGCACTCTGGATCCGAAGGTGAGCTGGGCACTCAATCTCGCCACTGCGGCCACGATTGGAAACGACTACATGATTGGCATCGCCAGTCGATTCGCCGGCATGAACGGTTGGACCGAAGCACAGATCGCCGCGCTGCGGACAGGCACAACGACGGGCGACACCAAGGTCGACGCGCTGACCCGGGTGGTCAGGGAAGCAACTGCCAGTTCGGGCAACGTCACCGACGCGACGTGGAAGGCCGCTCAACACGCGGGATGGAGCGATGAAGACCTGACCGAGGCATTCGCGTTCCTGGGGCTGACGTTGTTCACAGGATACTTCCTCAACTACGCGCAAACTGATTCGGATATCTGATCAGGCACGTCATCGACGGCAAGCAAAATACCTGCAGAGCGCGCAATGAATGCCGTCATGCAAACTCCGCTCAGCAGCCGCACGACCTCCATCTCGGCTACTACTCGGTGCGTACCCGCCCCGAAGCACTGATCGAGGGCGAGCACGAAATCGCGTGCCTCGGTCGCTCGCGTCCGACCGTCGCCTCAGCCTTGCGCGGGTTGCTCCGCGCAAGGCTGAGGGACAAGCCATTGCACACTAGATCACTGCGTTGCGCACGTGAAACTCGACGCAGCGTTTACATCGCCGGAACCGTTATACCTTGGGAAGCCCGGATACTCGCAAAGCGGCCGGGTACGGCCCGGCACACCCGCAGTATCCGCGACGGTCTGCGCAGGCGGCGTCACGCCATTTTCAACCCAGTTTTCCAGTGTCGTGAGTGAGTCCCATGACGCGTTGTACACCGTGCTAACCGCATGCCCATATCCGGGAATCTCATAGAAGCGCACGAAATTGGCCACGGCTGAGGCGCCCATCGTCGCTTGCAAGCGCTGATAGTACTGCTCACTTGAGCGCGTGCTAACGAGCGCGTCCGCCATGCCGTGCGCCATCAGGATCTTGCCGCCTCTCGCGTTGAACGCAGACAGATCGGTCTTGTTGACATCCTGCAGGCCCGTCAGTTGACTGATACGCGCTTGCAGACTGCCGGGATTCTGTGGATCGACGGTAAGCGAGTTGTAGTTGGAGTCACGCGTTACGAAGTAGCGGATCCACTGGTCCCAGAACACGCTGAGATACGGGGCGGTAGTGGGCATCGGCGAGGCCGGTTGCGATGTGCCCAGCGCGAGCGTCGTGACTGTGGGTTGCAACGCAGATGCATTCGCGACACCAAGGTCCGCGCCGTAAACGTTGAAGCCGGGATACTGCGTCTCACCGCTGGCAAGTGAATAACCGAAGGTGATCGGGGTGTTGTACACGTTGAGCGCGGAAATCTGTGCGTCCGACAGACAGGTGTCGCCGGTGTCCGCGCCGCCGGCGCAACGTAACGCTGCACCGTTGACCGTCGCCGTGGCCGGATTGAACGTGGTGTTGCAGGCTGCGACGTTGCTGATCAGCCCGTCGGCGACACCATCAAGCGTATCGCAGGCAGCCAGCACGGCGTTGAGCAGGACTTTGCGCTTGGCTTGATCCAGATAGGCGCCAGGCGCCGCGAGCGCGCGCGTGATGCGGCCGAACTGGAGATCGAGACTGGCGGCAGCCCAAGCCGGATAGAGGACGATCGAGCCATCCCAGTCTTGCGGCCAGCGTTGCACGACAGCAAGCGCCTCGCGGCCGCCGGACGAGCCGCCCGCGAAGTAGGCGCGTTTCGGCGCCTTGACCGCATAGCGGGCGTCGATCAGATACACGGCTGCGTCGCGGGTCTTCTTCAGCGCGTCGCCGGAGAAGTTCTGGACTGCTTCGTCGTTGACGCCGAACGAGCCGTCCTCGCTGCCCAACGCGTTGGCCTGATGCCCGGAGTCGCTCGCGAATGTCGCGTAGCCGCGTCCGAGCGGGGTGGGTTGCGCCGTGGGGCCTGCCGGCACGTTACCGGTCGGCGCCGGAATCGTTCCGTCATAGCCGCCACCGCCGAACATCATGATTTTATTGTTCCAGACGGTAGGCATCGCAATCTGGAATTTGATTTGGGGCGCAGCCGGATCGACAGGATTGATCGCGCCGCTCACGAGGCAATACTCTCCGGTCGCCTGCGCGCCGGTGCCCGAAGCGGGCATCGTGGTGGCTGCGGTCACGGTCGCGCCGGTGGTGGGCAGGCCAATGGAAGACGCCGGCACGGTCTTGCCGGCAAGCTGTGCACAACTGAGCGGCGTCGCCGCGGGTGGGGCAATGCTGTTGTTACCGCAACCGTTTAGCGACAGCACGGTAAGCACCGATACCACCACTAACGAGGAACCGATGCCGCCGAGTTTTCGGACGGTATGCTTCATTTGCATGGCCTGTCTCCGTTATGAGGGGGCGCGCCCGTCTACGGTTCGTCTGCTTCGCGGATGCAGGTGAGGACGCCACGCAAACTTGAGGCTGCTCAGCCGTCCTGTCAATCCCCCCGCACGGCTCAGCCAGGATTGTCCGCAACCGAGATCAGCGCAAGCGCCGCCGGCACGAGCGGCTGCGCTGCTTCCTTGTTTGCCAACTGCCCATAGACGTAGGCACCGTCGATAAGAAGCGCGATCTGGTTGGCCAGATTATCCGGCCGGGCAACGCCGATTTGCTTCGCAAGCGCACCGAGACGGCGGCGCAGCTCCACCTTGTGCCTGAGGGCCACCACCCGCGCGGGATGATCCGGCGCCGGAAACTCCGTTGCCACATTGAGAAAAGGGCAGCCACGGTATTTCGGCGCGGCGATGTCGCGAGCGATCCACTTGAGGTGAGCCGTGAGCTCATCTTTCGGGGCGTTCCGGTGGCGCGTCGCGGTCTTGTCCCAGTCGGCCCAATAATTCGCGTCGTCCCGCTCGAGCACCGCAGCGACAAGATCGTCCTTGGTCGTGAAGTGCCGATAGAGACTGGTCTTCGCAACCCCTGAGCGTTCGACGACGAGGTCGACACCGACGGCCCTGACGCCCTCCTGATAGAACAACTCCGCGGCCGTATCGAGTATGCGTTCCCGGACGCTGCTGGAACTGGCGCTTGCGGCTTCTTTTGCTGCGGTAGATGTACCTCTGCTCATGGCAAGTCCTCTTGAGAGACGGAAACTTTCTGCTTGCCGGTTACTGTACCAACATATCCCTTGACACGCTACAGATCTGTACTCTACTCTTTAAAAAACGATACAGATCTGTAGCGTCGTTGTATTGCCAAACTGCTGTCTCCCCATGCGAAGCAACACAATAACAACTGGAGGTCTGCAATGCCGTCGAATCAAACCGTGGCCGTCTTCGGCGCCTATGGCCATACCGGCCGCTTCGTGGTGTCTGAACTGCTCAGGCGTGGCTGGAGACCTATCATTTCCGGACGCGATGCCAGCAAGCTGAACGCTCTCGGCGCCGCTTACCCTGGGCTGGACATTCGGCCCGCGTCGGTAGATGACCCGGATTCTCTCGACCGGGCGCTTGCAGGTGCGGCTGCTGTGATCAATTGCGCCGGCCCCTTCGCCAGTACGTCCGCGCCGGTGATCGAAGCCGCGTTGCGTGCACGGATTCCGTATCTGGATGTCGCGGCGGAGTTAGAGGCCAATCTGGATACGTTCAAGCACTACGCTGAACGGGCGCGCGAGGCGGGCGTCGTGATCGTGCCGGGGATGGCATTCTTCGGCGGCTTGGGCGATCTGCTCGCCACAGCGGCAATGGGCGATTGGACGGCAGCGGACGAAATCTGCATCGCCTATGGGCTCAGCAGCTGGAAGCCGACGCTCGGCACAAGAGCGGCAGGCCAGGTCTCGCGGCAGCGTAGAGAGGGGCGGCGCCTTGTCTTTACGAAAGGACAGATGGTGTTCCGCACGGACGCAGCGCCGGTTGGCGAATGGCAGTTCCCTGCACCGCTCGGCAAGCAGCCGGTCATTGGCGAATTCACGATGGCGGATACGGTGACGATCGCGCGCCATCTGAAGACACCCGAGATTCGCTCGTACATGACGGCTGTGGCGGTTAAAGACCTGCTGGAGCCGGATGCGTCGCCGCCTGTCGCGGTCGACGAAAACGGACGCTCCGCACAAACCTTCCTCGTCGACGTTGTGGTGCGGTCGGGAGGCAATGAACGTCGCATATCGGCAAGCGGTCAGGATATCTACGCAATTAGCGCGCCTCTGGTGGTTGAAGCGGTCAGGCGCGTCGTCAATGGGATGGTCCACGGAGCAGGCGTCTTCACCGCCGGCGAAGCCTTCGACGCGCGTGATTTTCTGGAGTCGCTGCGTCGTCAGGAGCACTTGGCATTGGCGATGCCATAAACGGTGTTCCTGCTCTCAGGCGCTCACTGCGACGCTGCCCGACTGTCCGGATGCCGCGGATCATGCAACTGGTCCGCCGACCAGCCGCCGCCCAGATCGCCGAATAGCGACGCGGCATCCAGCAAGCGCGTCTCCTGAACATTCAGCGCGGTCTGCTGAGTGGCCAACTGTGTGGCCTGTGCGGTCGCCACGGTCGTGTAGTCCACCGTACCGGCCTCGTATTCGTTGAGCGCGATCTCCGCGCCGCGGGCTGCATCTTGCACAGCCGTATCCAGAACGACCGACTGCTCGGCCAGGATTCGCAACCCGCTCAAATCGTCTTCAACGTTCTGGAACGCCGTCAACACCGTGCCCCGGTAATTGGCGACGGCCGAGTCGTAGGCTGCCTTCGCCGCGTCGACATCGGCGCTGCGCAAGCCGCCGTCGAAAAGCGTTTCGGTGGCGCTGCCGCCGAGCGACCAGACGTAGTTGGCCACTTTGAACAGACCGGACAACGGCGACTGCGTGAGCCCGGCCAGCCCGGAAAGGGAAATCTCCGGGTAGTACGCCGACACCGCTACACCGATTGCCGCGTTTTGCGCAGCCATCTTGCGCTCGGCGACGGCGATGTCGGGCCGGCGTTCGAGCAGCGTCGACGGCACGCCGACGGGCACACCCGGCAGCGTCGGCATCGTGGTGCTGTGCGTAATCGAGAGCTCTTCCGGATTCTTGCCCACCAATACGGCGATCGCGTGCGCGTCTTGAGCGCGCGCCACGCCGAGCGCGATCAGATTGGACTGCGCCGTCTCGAGCTGGGTGCGGGCAGAGATCAAGTCGGACGGCGGGATAGTGCCCGCCTGATCCTGGTCGGACACGACGCTCAGAAAGTGCTGGTAGGCCACGACCGTCTTCTGCAGAAGGTCGATATTGGCGTCACTGGTGCGCAGCTGGATGATCGCCGTGGCCAGCGCCACCTGCTCGGCGAGCGTCGCATTGGCGAGCGTCGCTTCGCTCGATTGCGCCGTCGCGGCGTTTTCTTCGATCGTGCGCCGCACCTGGCCCCACAGGTCAGGCGCCCAGCTGACGTTGCCTTCCAGCGAGGCTGAGTTGACCACTCGGGCGGCATTGCCGACCGAGCTGCGCGCCTTGGTGCCCGAACCGGTTACGCCGATGGTCGGGAACAGGCCGGCACGCGCCGCCCGCACTTCTGCCAGCGCTTCCTGATAGTTCGCGTAGTCCGCGCGCACGGTCTGGTTCGACACCGACACCAGCGGTTCGAGCTGGTCCATCAGCGGATCGTTGAAGGCCGTCCACCAGTCGCCTTTCGGTTTGTCCGCAGCGGGTTCGGCTTGCGTCCAGCCCGGCAACTCCGAGTAGGTGGCGGCCACGTTGACTTGCGGCCGGTGGTAGTCCGGGCCGACCATGCAGCCGCTGGCCAGCAGGGCCAGCGTCGCGACGGCCAGCGGCCGAAGGTGGCCAAAGCGACCAGGGCGGCCAAAGCGGTTACGGGAAATCTTCATCGTCATGCCCTCGTATCCGGTTGTCCGGGTTGCTGCGCGTCGCGATTCCATGGCAGGTTGGCGGACCATCTGACCAGCTTGAAACGCAAGCGGTCGAGGTAGAGGTAGATCACCGGCGTCGTGTACAAGGTAAAGACCTGACTCAGGATCAGGCCGCCCATCACCGTGATACCGAGCGGTTGCCGAAGCGACGCGCCCTGGCCAATGCCGATGGCGAGCGGCACCGCGCCGAGCACGGCCGCGAATGTGGTCATCATGATCGGCCGCAGACGGACCACGGCGGCGGAGTGAATCGCGTCCCGCGCCGGCATGCCTTCGGTGCGCTGCAAATGGATCGCGACGTCGACCATCATGATGCCGTTCTTCTTGACGATACCGATCAGCAGGATGATGCCGATCAACGCGATCACCGAGAACGGTGTGCCGAAAATCAGCAAGGCCAGCGTCGCGCCGATGCCCGCGGACGGCAGCGTCGACAGGATGGTCAGCGGGTGGATCGAGCTTTCGTACAACACGCCGAGCACGATATACACCACGCCGAGCGCGGCCAGGATCAGCAGCGGCACCGTCCCCATGGACTGCGAGTAGGCCGCCGCCGCGCCGGCAAACGAGCCGTGGATGCTGGCGGGCATGCCGATCTCGCGGATCGTGTTGTTGATCGCCACGCCTGCCTTGCTCAACGAACCGCCCGCGGGCAGGTTGAACGAAATCGTCGCGGCCACGAGGCCGCTCTGGTGGTTCACCTGGGTTGATGTATGGCTGTTCGAGAACGAAGCCAGCGCTGCCAGCGGCACCATGGTTTCGGCCGCGGTGCTGTCCGCACTGCCGGTCGAACTGCCGCCCTTGCTATTGGCAATGCTGTTGGTGGTCGCGTTGGCTTGCGCGTTCGAGTTGAGCGTGTTCGTGGTCGCACTGGCTTCGGTCGCGACGGTCACGCCCGACACCGTGCCACCCGGCATCTGCGTGCCCGCCGTGCCGGTGGCGTTGCCCGACGCCGTACTCAGGTAAATCTGGTTGAGCGCTTGCGGGTATTGCCAGTAATCCGGCGCCACCTCCATCACCACGAAATACTGGTTGAGCGGGTTGTAGATGGTCGACACCGTGCGCTGGCCGAACGCGTCATACAGCACGCTGTCGACCTGGTTCGGCGCAAAGCCGTAGCGCGCCGCCGTCGAGCGATTGATGGTGACGTAGGTCTGCAGACCGTTTTGCTGCAAGTCGGAGTTCACGTCGAGCAACTGCGCGTGCTCCTTGGCGAGCGCGGCGACGAGCAGCGGTGTCCACTTGAACAGTGCGGCGGAATCGTCGCTGGTGAGCGTGTACTGATACTCGGCGGCGGATTGCCGTCCGCCGATTCGCAGATCCTGCTGTGCCTGGATAAAGAGCCGGGCGCCCGAGACCGCATTGAGCTTGGGCCGCAGGCGGTTCACGACCTCAGTGGCCGAGGCGTGGCGTTGGGCTAGCGGCTTGAGTTCGATGAACACGTTCGCGGTATTGAGCGCGCGGCCGCCCGTAAAGCCGGCTACCGAGGCGACTGCCGGATCCTTCTGCACGATCTCCTGCAATTGCGTGAGCTTCTTTTGCATCGCCGGAAAGGAGATGCTCTGGTCGGCGATGATCTGTCCGATCAGGATGCCCGTGTCCTGCTCAGGAAAGAAGGTGGCCGGCACCAGCTTGAACAGAAACACGTTGCCCACCAGCAGACCGATCAATAGCAGGATGACCAGCAGTGCATGGTCCAGTACGGCCGTGAGCGAGCGCGCGTAGGCATTCTTGAAACGATCGAACTGCTTTTCGACCCATATCGCCCAACGCGCTTTCGAATGTCCGGCGTTGTCGCGGCTCAGCACGTAGGCGCACATGGCCGGTGTGACCGTCAGCGAAATCACCAGCGAGATCAGGATGGCGATGGAGAGCGTGACCGCGAACTCATGGAACAGCAGGCCGACCACACCCGGCATCAGCATGATCGGGAGGAACACCGCGATCAGTGAAAGGCTCATCGAGATCACCGTGAAGCCCACTTCGCCGCTGCCTTTCAAGGCGGCCTCTTTCGGACTGAGCCCCAACTCCATGTGACGCACGATGTTTTCCAGCACCACCACCGCATCATCCACCACGAAGCCGGTGCCGATGGTCAGCGCCATCAGTGAAAGGTTGTCGATGCTGTAGCCGAGCAGGTACATCGGCCCGAAGGTGCCCACGATCGACAGCGGCAGCGCGACGGCCGGCACCAGCGTGGCGCGCGGCGATTGCAGGAAAATGAACACGACGCCCACCACCAGCAGCACGGCGATGAATAGCGTGCGCTCCGTGTCGCCCACCGACGCTCTGACCGACTCCGAACGGTCGATCGCGATGCCGACGTGCACACTGCTCGGCAGTGTCGCCTCGATTGACGGCAGGACCTTGCGAATCTGCGCGACGGTGCTCACAACATTGCTGCCCGGCATCGGATACACGATCACGAGGATGGCGGATTTGCCGTTGAAGAGCCCGGCATTGCGGATATTTTCGTTCGAATCCCTGACCTGGGCCACGTCGCGCAACTGGACCGGCGAGCCGTTGCGGTAGGCGACCACCAGGTCGCGATACGGCGCGGCATGCGTAATCTGGTCGTTGGACGTGACCACGTAGCGCTGGTCGCCCTCGTCCAGATGGCCCTTCGCGCTGTCGGCGTTGGCGGCGCTGATTGCCGCGCGTACGTCTTCCAGACCGATGCCGTAGCTGTTCAGTTTGCCCGGCTGCAATTCCACGCGTACCGAGGGCAACGCGCCGCCGCCGAGTGTGATCTGACCCACCCCCTGGACTTGCGAGAGTTGCTGCTGGATCACCGAATCCGCGGAGTCATAGAGCTGTGCCTTGGTGAGCGTGTCCGACGTCAGCGAGAGCACCATGATCGGCGCATCCGCCGGGTTGTACTGGCGATAGCTCGGGTTGCTGCGCAGCGTGGTCGGCAGGTCGGCGCGCGCCGCCTGGATGGCCGCTTCGACGTCGCGCGCGGCGCCGTTGATGTCGCGCTTCAAACCGAACTCGACCACGATCAACGACGAGCCGACGGTGCTGATCGACGTCAGTTCTTCAACGTCGGCAATCGTGGCGAGCCGCCGCTCGAGCGGCTCGGCCACCGTGGTCCCCATGATGGCCGGACTCGCGCCCGCCATGTTCGCCTGCACGACGATGACCGGAAAGGCGATATTCGGCAACGGTGCAACCGGCAGCCGGAAGTAGGCGAGCGCCCCGGAGATCAGGATCGCGACGGCCAGAAGCGTGGTCGCGACAGGCCGCCGGATGAATAGCGCCGAGATGTTCACGGCGTTTCCTCCGCGCCGCCCGGAGGCGAACTCTCCGGTTTATTGCGGTTGCGCCAGCGTCTCGTGCGCTCGGCCATTCTGTCGAAGAACAGATAGATCACAGGCGTGGTGAAGAGCGTCAGCACCTGGCTCAGCGTCAGACCGCCGATGATCGCGAGACCCAGCGGCCGGCGCAATTCCGAACCCGTGCCGCTGCCGAGCAGCATCGGCAGTGCGCCGAGCATGGCGGCGAGGGTGGTCATCAGGATCGGGCGGAAACGCAGCAGTGAAGCCTCGAAGATCGCCTCGCGCGGCGGCTTGCCGTGATTGCGCTCGGCATCCAGCGCGAAGTCCACCATCATGATGGCGTTCTTCTTGACGATACCAATGAGCAGCACGATACCGATAATGCCGATCACATCCAGGTCGCTGCCGGCGATCATCAACGCGAGCAGCGCGCCGATACCCGCCGAGGGCAGCGTGGACAGAATCGTGACCGGATGGATGAAGCTCTCATACAGCACGCCGAGCACGATATACACCGCCACCAGCGCCGCGATCAGCAGATAGACTTCGCTCGACAGCGAATCTTCGAAGGCCTGCGCCGCGCCCTGCAGCGACGAGGTGATCGACGGCGGCAGGTTCACCGACTGCTCGGCTTGGTGGATCGCCTTGACCGCCGTACTCAGCGACGCATCCTTCGCGAGGTTGAACGAGATGGTGACCGATGGGAACTGCGCCAGATGGCTGATCACAAGCGGCGACTTCGTGATCTGGATCTTCGCGATGCCCGACAGCGGCACCTGGCCCGTGCTGCTGGTCTGACTCGGCAGATACAGGTTGCCGATCGACTGCACATTCGGCAACGATTCCGGTTTGGCGACGAGAATCACGCGGTACTGGTTCGACTGCTCGAAGATGGTCGAGACGATCCGCTGGCCGAGCGCGTCGTAGAGCGCGTTGTCAATTGTCGCGGGCGTAATGCCGAAGCGCGCCGCAAGTTGCCGGTTGACTTCGACGTTCACGCTGAGGCCGTCGGTATTCATGTCGCTTTGCACGTCGGCAAGCGACGGAATCTGCTTCAGCTTTGCTATCAGTTCCGGCACGTACTTCTGGAACGCCTGCTGGCTCGGTCCGCGCAGCACGAAGCTGTACTGGTTCGGCGAGACCGTTGTGTCGAGCGTCAGATCCTGCTCGGGCTGCATGTAGAGCCTGACGCCCGGCACACTGGCGACTTCCTGCTGCAGACGCCGGGCCACTTCTTGCGCGGTGTCGGAACGCTTGTCGCGGTCGCGAAGATTGATCAGGAAGCGGCCATTGTTCAGCGTCGAGTTCGTGCCGTCGATACCCACGTACGAGGTCAGCGAAACCACATCCGGGTCTTTCAGGATCGCATCGGCGAGCGCGCCCTGGCGTTTCACCATCGCGGTGTACGACACCGAGTTGTCGGCCACGCTAATCCCCTCGATCACGCCGACGTCCTGCACCGGAAAGAGGCCCTTCGGAATCACCACGTACAGGATGCCGGTCAGCACGACCGTACCGATGGCCACCACGAGCGTCAGCACCTGGTGATCCAGCACCCAGCGCAGCCCGCGCTCATAGGCGCCGAGCGTTTTGTCGAACAGGCCTTCGCTGATGCGCTCAAAGCGGCTCGGATGACGATCGGCCTGCGCGCGCAACATGCGCGCACAGAGCATCGGCACCACGGTCAGCGAGACGATCGCGGAGATCACGATGGTGACGGCGAGCGTCACCGCGAATTCGCTGAACAGACGCCCGATCACGCCGCCCATGAAGAGCAGCGGAATCAGCACGGCAATCAGCGAGATGGTCAGCGACAGAATCGTGAAGCCGATCTGGCCCGCGCCTTCCAGCGCGGCTTCGAGCGGTGTCTTGCCTTCCTCCAGATAACGCACGATGTTCTCGATCATCACGATCGAGTCGTCGACCACGAAGCCGGTGGCGATGATGAGCGCCATCAGCGAGAGGTTGTCGATCGAGTAGTTCAACTGGTACATCACGGCCAGCGTGCCGATCAGCGACACCGGCACCGATATGCTCGGAATGAGCGTGGCGGGCACGTTGCGCAGGAATACGAAGATCACCGCGACCACCAGCACGATGGCGAGAATCAGCTCGAACGCCGCGTCGGAAACCGACGAGCGGATCACGCCCGTGGTGTCCGACACCACAGTCACTTTCATACCGGCCGGCAGCGTGGACTCGAGCTGCGGCAGTTGTTTCATGATCTGGTTGACGGTCGCGATCACGTTCGCGCCCGGTTGCCGCTGCACGTTGAGCACGATCGCCGGTGAGCCGTTGTACCAGGCGCCGCGCTCGACGTCCTGAGCGGCCTGACTGACCCGCGCGACGTCGCGCATGAATACCGGGGCGCCGTTCTGGTAGGCGATCACCGTGTCCAGATAGTCCTTCGGATCGGTGATCTGATCGTTGCCGTTGATCGTGTAATCGAGCTCCGGGCCGTCGAAATTGCCCTTCGGCTGACTGACGTTGACATAGCTGAGCAGCGTGCGCAGATCGTCGATGTTCAGACCGTAGGCGGCCAGCTTGTGCGGGTCCGCTTCCACACGGATCGCCGGCACATTGCCGCCGCTCGTCGTGACCACGCCCACGCCCGACACTTCGGAAATCTTGGTGCCGAGGCGGTTGTTGGCAACGTCTTCAAGCTGGGTCAGCGACATCGATTTCGACGTGACCGCGAGCGTCAGGATCGGCTGGTCGGCCGGATTGACTTTGGCATACGTCGGCGGCGCCGGCAGACCGGAGGGCAGGTAGCTGTTGGAGGCGTTGATAGCCTGCTGGACGTTCTGCTCGGCGATGTCGAGGCTCAGCGACAGATCGAACTGTAGCGTGATGACCGACGCGCCGTCCGAGCTATACGACGTCATCTGCTGCAAGCCGGGGATCTCGCCCAACTGCACTTCGAGCGGCGCCGTGACCGTGGTGGCCATCACGTCGGGACTCGCGCCCGGATAGAACGTCTGCACCTGGATGGTCGGATAGTCGACGTTGGGCAGCGACGAAACCGGCAGCACGCGCATGGCGACGAGGCCCACCAGCACGAGGGCGATCATCAGCAGCAGCGTGGCTACCGGTCGAAGAATAAACAGACGGGAGATGTTCATCGGCGCGTGAGCCTGCTACGACGAAGCAGCATTAGCCGACGCCGCTGCTGGCGCGGACCCGGCAGCGGGTTCGGAGGCGGCAGGCTCCGCGGCGGCGCCGCTGGCCGACGCACCCGCCGCTGCGGGCTTCGGCTTGGCCGGCTGGATTTTGGCGCCGTCGTTCAGGCGGTCCGTGCCGTCCGTGACCACCTGGTTGCCTTGCGAGAGACCGGACAGGATGACCGTGTTCTTGCCGTCGCTCGGGCCAAGCTTGACCTTGTGTACGGAGACGGTGTTGTTCGCGTTGACCAGATAGACGAAGTCGCCCGGCGCGCCGGTTTGCACGGCGGGGGTCGGCACCAGCACGGCATTCTGCATCGTATCGACCAGCAGCTTGACGTTGACGAACTCGTTGGGGAACAGCGCTTCGTCGTCGTTGGGAAAAGTGGCGCGTAAGGTGACGGTGCCGGTCGATGTGGCCATCTGGTTGCTGACGGCGTAAAGCGTGCCTGTGGCAACCTCGCGCGCGTTGTCGCTGGAATACGCGGTGACCGGCAAGGTGGCGCCGCCGTTCAGGCGCTGCACGATGGAGGCCAGCGCGTCTTGCGGCACCGTGAACTGCACGGTAGTCGGCTTGATGGTGGTGATGACGACAATCCCCGTCGACGATGACGCCGTCACGTAGTTGCCCGGGTCCACGAGGCGCAGGCCGACCTTGCCGGCGACCGGCGCGGTGATGTAGCAATAGGCCAGGTCGAGGTCGAACTGGGCGATGTTGGCGAGATCGGCCTGGACTGCAGCCTCGTCCTGCTGCACGAGGAATTGCTGATCCGCAAAGGTCTGCTGGGCGATCGACTTGCGCTCGTTCAATTGCGTGAAGCGGACCAGATCGGCACGCGCCTGGGCCAGCGTCGCGCGGTCTTTGGCGAGTGTCGCCTGAGCCTGCTGCTTGCTGATCTGATACTGGCGCGGATCGATCTGGGCGAGGAACTGGCCTTTCTGTACTTCCTGGCCTTCGTGATAACCGACGGCCGTGAGGTAGCCGCTTAGCTGCGGCAGCACGGTCACGGTGGCGGTCGGCGTGACCGTGCCGAGCTCGCTCAACGTGACTGGCATCGAACCGAGTGTAGCGCTCGCTACAGTGACGACGATCGGTGCGACGTCGCGCGTGGGTTTCTTCTGGGTCAACAGGTGGACAACGACAAGCGCGACTAGCGCCAGCACGACAACCGCAAACAGAATGAGCCCGCGTCGGGAGCGCTTGGGTTGCTTGGACACGGCTTCGCTCATAGGTATCTCCGAAAACAGATGCTGCCGTTGATAGTTGGACGGGGAGTCATTCTCTGCCGGGATGTTGGGAACATGCCATGGTTCTCGCGCGTTGTCACAACCCAACGACTGTTTGGACTGCTGTTATCTAATTGCAAGCAAAGCGGACTGGGCAAAATGCTTAAGGCCGTGACCGGCACAGGGCGACGTTATGGCCTGGTGACTGGATCCGTAGCGATGAATGCGCTTCGTAATTGGCGGTAACGTTTTATCAAGGTGGCCGCGCGAAATAGCGCGTGCGGCGAATCGCCGACTACCGCGAGGGCCTTGCTGACAGACCGTGTGTTGCTCATGTTCGCCTTGGTGGAAGCTGGTGGACAACGATTGAGACGAGGCATGGCGTCAATGTACCAGGGGCGCGCAAGGCTTGAGTTACCGGAGTGATACATGTTGAGGTTTGAAAGACTCCGTCGGATGTCTTTCGGCTTGCAGCTCGCGCTGACGAACGGTTGATCGTTGAGGTTTTCTTTGGGCGACGGTCGTCGCGAGCGGGAGTGCGCGATGAAAGCTTGTTGAAATTATTCGGGTCGCGACGAGCGAACAGGGCCACGCGTTGAAGGAGAAAGCGCGCCCCCGGCCGGCGCAACGGCAAGACGAAGTTCCCGGTAGGCGATCACTAGCGCGTCGAGGCTGAATGTCCGGTTCAGTCCACTGGGATTGGGCAACACCCATGCGCGGGCGCCGCCGAACGTTGTCGGTTGCAGGCCCCAGTCGATGTCGCGTGTGCCCGACATCGCGGAGAGCGCCATCTTCCCGAGGAAGGCAACACATTGCGGCGCATAGCGTTCAATCTTCTGTTCGAATTCCGTCGCCGCCGCTTTGAACTCGCGGGGCGATAGTTCGTCGGCTCGTGCGGTTGGACGCGAGACCACGGTCGTCAGGCCACAACCGTACTGCAGGAGCGTGTGATCGTCGTCAGGAGAAATCTGTTCAGGGGTGAAGCCCGCCAGATGAACGACCCGCCAGAACCGATTGCCTCTGCCGGCAAAGTGGCGGCCGGTCGATGCCGCAAGAACGCCCGGATTGATTCCGCAAAACACCACCGACAAACCTGGTTCAAGAATGTCAGGAAGACTTTGCAGAGGATCGGAGTGAGTCACGGACGGTGTAATCCTTTATTGGGGAGAGGCTCCCAGGAGAGCAGCAGTTTGGGCTACACCGTCACGGCGGACAAGCTACAGCCTTGAGTTCCTCCGCAACCGTCTTTGCATGAGTCCAGACCGTATCGGCATTGGCCAGCCGGATTCCGCCCCGCTATGTTAGGGAGTTTCAATGCTGCGAGGCTTTCATGTTGATCGTTCCGGAGCAACAGGCGTCCCAACTCGTGTCCGTCGAGGACGCGATCGACGCCGTCGGCGGTGCCTTTGCCGCGAGCTACGCTGGCAATGCCCGATCGTATCCCGTCGTGCGGGAACAAACTGGCCATGCCGACGCCGTATTCGGCGTGAAAGCCGGCTTTGATGCATCGCTGCCGGTGCTCGGTCTCAAGGCCGGCGGTTACTGGCCGGGCAATGTAAAAAGGGGGCTGGGCAATCACCAGTCTTCAGTACTTCTGTTTGATGCCGACACCGGTCGCGCGGTCGCCCTTGTAGGCGCGAACTATCTCACCGGCATTCGCACCGGAGCGGCCAGCGCACTTGCGACGCGTGGTCTCGCGTCTCCGGACGCGTCGATTCTCGGTATCGTCGGCACCGGCGCACAGTCGATCCATCAATATCGCGCGACGTGCGCTGTACGTCCGATCACGCATGTGCTGGCGTGGGACCCGAATCCGGACAACCTGCGCACGTTGCGCGACCTGGTCGAGGCGGACGGTCTGCGATTCGATGCGTTGTCCCTCGAGGCGGTCGCGCGTCACGCCGATGTGCTGATTACGGTAACGCCGTCACATATGCCGCTGATCCGCCGCGAGTGGATTCGCCCAGGCGTCCACATCAACGCAATGGGAGCCGACACAATCGGCAAGCAGGAACTCGAGGTGGAACTGGTGGCGGCAGCCAGCATCGTCGTTGACGAGATCCAGCAGGCGATCTCGATTGGCGAATGCCAACATGCGTACGCCCGCGGATTGCTCACGGCGGAAAAACTGAGCCTCACGCTCGGCGGGCTGGTGAGTGGCGCCCAGCAGCGCGGCGCAGCCGACGACATCACGATCTTCGACGGGACCGGCACTGCGCTGCAGGATCTGGCTGTCGCAGCGCTCGCCTATCGACGCGCGCAAAAAGAAGGGCTGGGGTTTGCATGCGATTTTTGATCGACAGGCGGCCACGTTGATCCACGTGTTTGTGCTCATTTATGGTGCATCAAGTTCCTTTGACACCGGCAGCGTCGCGCGTGTGCACCACAATGGATCGTCGGCATTCCCTATGTGACGTGTTTCGCCCGGCACAGCAGTTGCTTCGTTTTGTATCTGCCTTCGCCGGGCACGACTTCATCGGCGTGGGTGTTTTTTCGACTGGAGCGGCTGATTTCTGTCCATGGAACTGAAGTGGCTTGAAGATCTTTTGACGCTGGCGGCCACGCGCAATTTCTCGCGCACCGCCGAGTTGCGTTTCATGACACAGCCGGCGTTCAGCAGGCGCGTCAAGATGCTGGAAGAGTGGGTCGGCGTCAGGTTGCTCGATCGCAACGCGCAGCCGATTGCGCTGACCGAAGCGGGTGAACGGTTCCGCGACATTGCCGAGGAGGTGGCCCGGCAACTCTATCAGGGGCGCGACGAATTGCGTGCGGCAGCGGAGGGACTCGCGAGTACGGTCAAGTTTGTCGCGACACACAGCCTTTCGCTGACGTTTTTCCCCCAGTGGATCAGCGCTTCTGAAAAAGCGGGGGAAGTGCTGAAGTTCCGGCTCGATACCGGGCATGCGAATGCGTGTGTGCAGATGATGCTCCAGGGCACGAGCCACTTCATGCTGTGCCACACACATCCTTCCGTCGATATTGGCCTCGACCCCAAGCAGTTTCTTGTCTATCGCGTTGGCTTCGACCGCTTGTTGCCGTTGTCGCGGCCCGGTGCCGACAATGAGCCGCTCGATTCTCTGGACGGTGCGCCTGCGCATCACTGCCGGTACCTTGCGTATGCCGAAACGTCTGCCATCGGTCGTGCGGTGGAGAACCTGTTGCGTACCTCGCCCGCAGCCAATCGGCTCGACCGCGTCTTCGTCTCGCCGCTCGCCGGTGTGCTGAACTCGATGGTGCGCGACGGGCGCGGACTTGCGTGGCTGCCGCAGAGCCAGGTTGGTCGCGAGCTCGAATCGGGGGAACTGGTCCGCGCGGGCTCTTCCGAATGGGATCTCGACGTCGACATCACGCTGTTCCGTCCACGTGCTCGCTTGCCCAGCAGCGCCGAAGCATTCTGGGAAACGCTAACAGCCACTTCCGCAACCAATACGGTTCAGCCGGCTGCTGCCTGAGTCGCTGAAAGCGCAAGCTGCCGTTCAAGTCGCCGCAATACGTCATCGCAATCGGCAGGTCCGGTCGCGAAGTCTCTATTCATCCCCATCCGAATAAGTCATACGTATACGCCATAGCGCCATGCTCGCTCAGCATCGCGTGATCGAATTTCGGCATTGGATTGCAATTTTGTGGCCACCTACGATGCGCTCAAGTTGACCTGACTGGAGCAATTCGATGACTACGAAAGAGGTGAGCGCGAGTGCAGAGGCCGATGGCCTCAAGCGCAACGCGTTGGGATTGATCAGTGCGATGGGCATGTCCCTCGCGTTCATCTCGCCGACCATCGGCGTGATGTTTATATCGGCGTTGATCGGCGGCAAGGCCGGCGTGTCTTCGCCATTTGTGTTCGTGCTAGGGACCGCTGGCATTGCGCTCATGGCATTGACGATCGCGGAATTCGCCAAGCGCGTCACGTCAGCGGGCGGCTTCTACAAGTTCATTACGCTGGGTCTTGGACCCGAAGCCGGTTTTGCAGCCGGGATGCTGATGCTGTTCGCGTACGCGCTGCAAAGCCCGATCAATACCAACCTGTTCGGCGGTTTTCTCAGCAACGCACTTCGGAATGACTTCGGCATCACGGTGCCGTGGTGGGCGTTGATGATCGGCGTCGTGGTCCTGGTCGGTATTCTCGCGTGGTATTCGGTCCATGCGTCGATGCAATTCGACGTCGCGCTGCTGATTGCCGAAGTCGTGGTGGTGGGTGGCCTGTTGATCGTCATCGTGTTCAAGGGCGGCGATGCGGGCCAGGTGCCGGAAAGTTTTTCGCCGATGCATGCGGATCAGGGATTCGGCGGCATCGGGCAGGCATTCGTCTTTATCGTCATGGCGTTTTTCGGCTTCGAATCGTGCCTGACCGTGGCGGAGGAATGCCGTAATCCACGTCGCAATCTGCCGATCGCGCTGATTGGGTCGGTGGTGCTCGCTGGCTTGTGGTTCACATTCGCGATGTATTCGATCGTGGTGGGCTACGGCTCCGCGCACATGGACAAGCTGGCCAACTCTCAGGAGCCGATTCACGACCTCGCCGTGCGCTACCTTGGGCACATGTACGGCAATCTTGTCGATCTCGCGGCCGTCTCTGCCATCGTCGCCGTCGTGCTTGCCATTCATACCGCCAATTTCCGCGTGTTGTATTCGCTGGGCCGCGATGGACTGCTTCACAAGGCGCTCGGCCGTACTCATCCGAAGCACAAGACGCCTCACGTCGCGATTATCGTGTACTCGATCCTGACCCTCGTGGTGGGTATTGGTGCGGGGTTCTGGTGGGACCCGATGTCCGCGTTCGGCAATCTCGGCTATCTGTCGTCACTCGGCATGCTGCCCATCCTGATTCTCACCAACGTCGCATTGCCTGTATTCATGTGGAAACGCTATCGCGCAGAGTTTTCGCTGGTGCTGCATGTCGCGTTCCCCGTTATCTCCAACGTCATTTTCCTGGCAGCGATCTGGCTGAATGTTCATCCGTGGCCTGCCGCGCCGTTGACCGCGTTCCCGTGGATTGTCGTGGCCGTGATCGTGCTCGCCGCGTTGTGGGGCCGGCGACTGAAGCGTCGCGGCTCGCCGGCGTTCTATCGCCTGGGCGCAGTGCTCTTCATTGAGGGCGATGCGATTCCGGAAATGGTGGACGTCGAAATCGAATCGCTCGATGAACTGCCGCATGGCTCGGCAACCATGCATGGCGCTGATAAGGCACTTGGCTACGGCAACGAAGCGGCCTGAAATTTTCTTCGCCACGTAGAGGTGTGTGCGTGGCGTGTAGCAACCAACCAGAGAACTATGATGGGCAGACTGAATGGTAAGAGCGCGCTGATTACCGGCGGCGCGTCAGGCATAGGTAGGGCGATTGCGCAATTGTTCGCCGAGGAGGGCGCCCGCGTCGTGATTACCGACATCAACACGGCGGCGCTTACTGCGGCGGTCGACGAGTTGGCGCAATACGGCACAGTGTCCGGTTGCACAGGCGACGTGCGTTCGATGGCGGATGCCGGCTACATGGTAGGGCACGCTGTCGATGAGCATGGCGGCCTCGACATCCTCGTATGCAATGCGGGCATTACCAGCGTGATGCCGATCGAGCAACTATCCGAGGACGAGTGGGACGCGGTTCTGACCACCAACGTCAAAGGCATGTTCACGATGGTCAAGCACGCCGTACCCAAGATGATCGAGCGCGGCGGCGGCAAGATCATTACGCTCGGCTCGGAGATGGGCATCGTCGCGGTCCCTGAGTCACCGGCATATAACGCCAGCAAGGGCGCGGTAATGATGTTCACAAAATCGATCGCGCTCGACCTGATCCGCCACAACATTCGCGTCAACGCGTTGTGTCCCGGCATTACGCGTACGCCGCTGCTGCAGGCGGAAGTCGACAACAGCCTCGACCCGGCGAAGACCGCCGCGGCTCAGGCATCGTGGGCGCCGATCATGCGTGTCGCCGACGCGCGCGAAATCGCCTATGGCGCACTTTTTCTGGCCAGCGACGAAAGCTCGTTCGCGGTCGGCACCAATCTCGTGCTCGACGGCGGCTTTACCGCGCGTTAGGCATCCCAGGCATTCCCGCAATGTTCGGCCGCTCATGCGGCGGCCGGATTACGCCCCTACAGGAGTCACACAATGAAACAGACGGCAGCCTTTATCGACTCTGAGTCGGTCGAAACACTCAACACGGCTGCGGTGCTGGACCCGTCCAGCGGCAAGGCGATCGCCCAAACAGCGGATTGTGGTCCCGACGAAATCGATCGCGCCGTGCGCGCGGCCCGGCGCGCGTCGCGGCAATGGCGCAGAGTCGCGGTTGCCGAGCGTGCGCGCATTCTGCGGCGCATCGCCGAACTGATCAAGCGTGACGAGGCGGATCTCGCGCGTCTCGAAGCGTTGCAAACCGGCAAGCCGTTGAAGCAGGCGCGACGCGACGCGGAACTCACCGCCCGGTATTTCGACTTCTACGCCAGTGCGGTGGAAACACACTACGGTTCATCGATTCCGCTGAATGCGGACACGATGATCTTCACGGAGTGGGAGCCGCATGGCGTGACGGCGCACGTGATCCCGTGGAATTACCCGATGCAGATTTTCGCGCGCACGATTGCGCCGGCGCTCGCGATGGGCAACTGTTGCGTATTGAAGCCCGCGGAAGAGGCGCCGTTGACCGCTGTGCGGCTCGCGTCGCTCGCATTCGAAGCAGGCCTGCCCGCCGGCGCTCTCAATGTCGTAACCGGGTACGGTGAGACCGCGGGCGCGGCATTGACGGGTCACGACGATATCGACCACATCTCATTCACCGGCTCGGTCGAAGTGGGGCGCATCATCGCCCACGCAGCGGCGAACCGCGTGATTCCCGCGACGATGGAACTGGGCGGCAAGTCGCCTAATATCGTGTTCGCTGATGCGGATCTCGAACGCACGGTGCCGGGTGTGATCAATGCGATCCTGCAAAACGCAGGTCAGACATGCTCAGCCGGCTCACGGCTGCTGGTCCACGAAAGCGTGCACGACGTGATGGTGGCGCGCATTGCGCAGGCCTTCGCCAACGTCGAGATCGGTCCCGCGTTGAACGACCCTGCGCTGGGTCCGCTGATTTCGAAGACTCAGCGTGGCCGCGTCATGTCGTTCGTCGAACGGGCACGCAGTCACGGCGCAAAAATCGTTGTCGGCGGCGATGCACTCAACGGCGGTGTGCTGGGCGACGGCTTTTTCTTCCAACCGACGCTGATCGACAACGTCGATCCGTACAGCGCGATCGGTCAGGAAGAAGTATTCGGTCCTGTGCTGGCCGTCACGCCGTTCCGCGATATCGATGAAGCCGTGCGTCTCGCGAATGGTACCGACTACGGTCTTGTCGCCGGCGTATGGACGCGCGACATCGGCACCGCGCACCGGATGATCCGGGAAGTGCTGGCCGGACAGGTCTTCGTCAATACGTATGGCGCATCCGGCGGCGTCGAGCTGCCGTTCGGCGGCTTCAAACGCTCGGGCTACGGCCGCGAAAAAGGCGCGGAGGGGCTGCGTAGCTTTGCGCAGATCAAGACCGGTGTTGTCGCGCTGTAAGTGCGTTCACTTCTTTCTACATTCCGACTCATGACCAGCATCATGCCCGCACCGCGCTTGCGCGGTGAGCCGACTACTGTCGGCGATTCGCAATACGTTCCTGTTGCTAGCCGATCAATCGAACATCTGGCTACGCCGGCGCTACTGCTCGACGAAAGCCGGATGGCACGCAACATCGCCCGTCTGCGAGGGCGGCTCGCGGGGCTCGGTGTCAACCTGCGTCCGCACCTGAAAACGGGGAAGTCGCTCGACGTTGCTCGCCGTGTCATGGATGGCCCGGCCGGCCCCGCAACGGTGTCGACGTTGCGCGAGGCCGAGCAATTCGCGGAGGGCGGCGTGCGCGACATTCTCTATGCCGTCGGTATCGCGCCGGGCAAGCTCGAGCGCGTGACAGCATTGCGCCGGCGCGGGGTCGATCTGTCGGTGGTGGTCGACAGCCTGGATGCCGCCCACGCGGTCGCGAAGCAGTCACGCATCAGTCGCGATCCTATTCCCACGTTGATCGAGATCGACTCCGACGGTCATCGTGCTGGCGTAAGCCGCAAAGCGTCTGAGCAACTGGTGGCTATCGGTCGCGTGCTGCATGAGGGTGGCGCGCTGTTGCGCGGCGTCATGACCCATGCGGGGGAATCGTACGCGTGCGACACCGTCGAAGCGATCAGCGAGATGGCCGAGCGCGAACGTGCGGAAGCGGTTGCGTGTGCAACCGTGTTGCGCGACGCGGGTCTCCCCGCGCCGGTAGTGAGCGTGGGGTCGACGCCGACGGCCCACTTCGCGCGTGATCTGAGCGGTGTTACGGAAGTGCGCGCCGGGGTGTTCGTGTTCTTCGATCTCGTGATGGCGGGCCTCAACGTGTGCACCGTCGATGACATCGCGCTCAGCGTGCTCGCGACCGTGATCGGCCATCAACCCGACAAGGGCTGGATTCTGGTCGATGCGGGCTGGATGGCGATGTCGCGCGATCGCGGCACAGCATCGCAGAAGCTCGATCAGGGCTACGGCGTGGTCTGCGATGTGAATGGTGTGCCGTACCCCGGCCTGATCATGGCCCAGGCGAATCAGGAGCAGGGCATTCTCGCGCTGCGCAGCGGGGCGGACGCGCAGTTACCGCAACTGCCCATCGGCTCGCTGGTGCGCATTCTTCCCAATCACGCGTGCCCGACCGCCGCCCAGCACGATCACTACAAGGTCATACAGACTGGATCGCGCGAGATTGTCGACCAATGGTCGAGATTCAGGGGATGGTGAAGATGCAGCCACATTGGACAGACGCAGTTTAAATTCAACGAAGAAGAGATCAGATGAAGATAAAACTTCTGGCGGCGCTTGCCTGTAGCGCGTTGGCCAGCGCCGCACAGGCGCAGAGCAGCGTGACGCTGTACGGCACGCTCGATACCGCCATCGGCTATGTGAGCAATCTGCCGAAAGCGAATGGCGGGACGGGCAGCGCGTTCCAGATGATAAACGGGACGCTGAGCGCCAACTCCTGGGGCTTGAAGGGCACGGAAGACCTGGGCGGCGGACTCTCCGCAGTCTTCAGGCTCGAAAACGGCTTTGTTCTTAGCAACGGTGCCCTGAACAACAACGGGCGGGAGTTCGGTCGCGTGGCGACTGTCGGCCTGGCGAGCGTTCCGCTTGGCACTGTCACGCTTGGCCGGCAATTCGATCCGCTGGTCGACCTCATCGAACCGCTGACGGAAGACGCGATATTCGGGTCGGCGTTTGCGACTCCGGGCGATCTCGACAACTACGATGAAAGCCTTGGCGTCAACAATGCCGTGAAGTATGTGAGCCCGAGTTACGCGGGCTTTCAGTGGGAAGGAATGTATGCGCTCGGCGGAGTTGCGGGCAGCGCGTCGAGCGGTCAGACCTATGCGCTTGCAGCGGCATATGCGAACGGTCCGCTGAATCTTGCCGCCGGGTACCTTCACGCGAACTTCGCGAACGATTTCGTGTTGACCAGCAGCGGTGTGTCGCTCGCACCGGGCGCCAGCGCGCCGACAACCGACAACCCCTATTTTTCGAGTATCAATCGCGGACTGTTCTCGGCGAAGTCGGTGAGCATGATTCGCGCGGCCGCGAGTTATCAACTCGGCTTGTTCCAGTTCGGCGCGGCATACAGCAATGTCGCATACGGAGAAGGATCGCTGTCGGCCGATACCCACTTTAACAACGCTACGGTCTATGTGAACTACAAACCGTTTCCCACGACGACATTGGGCGTCGGCTACAACTTCACCAAGGGCGACGGCGGTGCGCAAACCGACGCGACCTACAATCAGGTTAGCCTGGGCGCCGACTACACTTTCTCGAAGCGTACGGACGTCTACGCACTCGCTGCATATCAGAAGGCATCTGGTCGAACGGCTGACGGCACGGGCGGCAGTATGGCAGCTACCGCATCGATCGGCTCCTATGGCCTCGATTCGGGTAAGAACTCGGAGACGATGGTACTGCTCGGCGTGCGGCATCAGTTCTAAAGCGCAGCGCTCTCGCTTGCGTGGCTTTCGCGATCGTGAACCCACGCAAGCGCTTTGTCGCGTGAATGATTATTGATAACGCTTCAATTCACATTCGAGACGAGTGATGAAATCAGGAAAGACATCGCCAATTATTGGCATGCATGCCCACGCTCCTTATTTAATTAACGCTATTCCACACAAAGATAAGGTTAAGTTAAGGTTGTTTATAAAATAAAAAACATTTTTTGGATGTGCTGGATAAAAGCATATCATTCATAAGGGTATGCGAAAAAATAATAAATTCAGTTGAAATTATTCGAACTGGGTAAAGCGTACACAGCGCCACCACGCACGGAGCGTACGCAAGACGCTGCAAGCGTGCCACGGCGTCATTGTTGAGAAAAGGGCAATGCCGCAAGACCCACGGCAGATTTCCCCTACGAAATGCAGAACGATCTTTCAATTCACATTTCCGTCATTGGATCTGCGATTTCCTGTCGAATAAATTCGCGTCAATTGTCAACTTTATTTTTGTAATTTTTGTTGTCTAAGTGAATTCAGTGACTATTGAAATGATAGAAAAAAGAGATTGGATAATCGAATGTCTGAGTAATAGGATTCCTCCGGTTTCCCCCCATGAACCAGGAATACAACGTGAAAATACTGAAGACACAGATTGCGGCAAGCATTTTCTCGATCGTCTCCGCCATGGCGATCGCTCAACCGGCGTTTGCCGTGGATATGACCCAGGATAGCGGGTCCCCTGTCGGCGACAACCAGAACTCCCAGACGGCGGGCCCCGAAGGTCCGGTGCTTTTGCAGGACTCTCATCTCATCGAGAAGCTGCAGCGCTTCGACCGCGAGCGCATACCCGAGCGCGTCGTGCATGCGCGTGGCACAGGTATCTATGGCGAGTTCGTGCCGACTACAGACATCAGTTCCCTCACCTCTGCCCAGGTGTTCACGCCTGGATCGAAGACGCCGGTCTTCGTCCGATTCTCGACGGTGATGGGCTATCGCGGCTCGCCCGAGCAGGCACGAGACCCGCGCGGTTTCGCTATCAAGTTCTATACGCAGCAAGGCAACTGGGACATGGTCGGCATCAACTGGCCGATCTTCTTCATTCGGGACGCGATCAAGTTTCCTGACTTCGTGCATGCGAACAAGCCATCGGCGGTGACTGGCGTGCAGGATCCGAATCTGGCGTTTGACTTTTTTGCTCATTCACCCGAAGCGACGAACATGCTGACGCACCTCTACACGGACGAGGGCATGCCGGATTCGTATCGCCACATGGACGGCTACGGCGTGCACGCTTTCAAGTTCGTCAATGCGAAAGGGGAAGTTCACTACGTGAAGTTTCACTGGAAGAGCCGGCAGGGTGTCGAAGGCATTCGTCCCCAGGATATCCCGCATTCGATCGGCGCGGACTGGAATCTGATGACCAATGACCTGTACAACTCGGTCAAGGCGCATTCGTATCCACAGTGGGACCTTTACATCCAGGTGCTCTCGCCGAAGGATCTGGACAAATTCGATTTCGACGCGCTGGACGACACGAAGGTGTGGCCGTCTTCCATCCCGGAGCAGAAGGTGGGCACGATGACGCTCAACCGCATTCCGGACAACTATTTTGAGTCCACGGAAGAATCGGCATTCGCGCCGTCGCGGCTCGTGCCGGGGATCGAGCCTTCCGAGGACCGGATGTTGCAGGGTCGTCTGTTCTCCTACGCCGATACGCAGATGTATCGCCTGGGCCCGAACTACAACCAGTTGCCGATCAATCGCCCCGTCGTCCCGGTCTATAACAACAACCAGGACGGCTTCATGAACGAGGGCGATCGAAAGGGCGAAGTGAACTACGAGCCATCCGGAGTCGCCGAAATCTCGCAGCAGGACAAGTACAAGTCCGTGCAGACGCCGCTGAACGGGACAACCCAGCAAAGAGCGATCCACAAGACGCTCGACTTCCGTCAGGCCGGCGAGTATTACCGGACGCTGTCCGAGACCGGCAAGACCGATCTGATCACGGCGCTGTCGGGCGACCTTGGCCGCGTGACCAACGACGCGAACAAGTACGCAATGCTCTCGTACTTCTATAAGGCTGATGCCGACTACGGTACCCGTCTCGCGCGTGCGACCAACGCGGATGTCACCCGTGTGAAGGATGCGGCCGCACACCTGAGCGATAACTGAAGCATGCACGGAAGCCTGCGCAAGCAGGCTTCCCGACTGATCAGACAGGCTTTTTACGGAGAACGTAATGCGATGCTCTTTCACTGCCGGGCGCCTTGTTCGGACTGTGGCGGTCGCGGCCCTGGCCGCACTGTTGACGGCGAGTTGCGCACAGCATGTGTATCAACCGGGAACGTATTCGGCCGCGACGGACACCCCGCGTTTCACAGAAGACTGGTTTGTCGCGGCGCGTGCGGGACGCACGGATATCGTTCAGGCATTGATCGACGCGCATTTCCCGCTTGAGACAACGACGCCCGAAGGCTATACCGCGCTGATCCTTAGCGCGTATGACAACCACCCGGAGACGTTGAAGGCTCTTCTTTCTGCAGGCGCCAACGCTTGCGCCGCCGATCGGCATGGCAACACGGCACTGATAGGGGCGCTCTTCAAAGGCGAGACGAATATTGCAACGATGTTGCTCGACACGCATTGCGACATCGATCAAACCAACAACGCGGGGGAAACGGCATTGTCGTTTGCCGCGCTATTCGGCCGGCTCGATATGATTCCGGTGCTTGTCGCGCACGGCGCCAACGCGAATCATGTCGATGCGCGTGGCGGGACCGCGTTGCAAATGGCGATCGCACAACACAACCCGGCTGCGGAGGATGCATTGCGACACGCCGGCGCGACACAATGAGACGTGGTCGATAAACCGCCGTTCACGCCCGCTTCAACAACGCGCTATCCACCGGCAACGCCCGAACCCGCGTGCCTGTCGCATGGAAGATTGCGTTGCTGATCGCAGCCATTGTCGGCGGCACGCCCGGTTCGCCAACACCACCGGGCGGTGCAGCGCTCGGCACGATATATACGTGCGTTTCCGGCACGGAGTCGATACGGGCGACACGGTAGTCGGTGAAGTTCGACTGGTCGGCTGCACCCTGACTGAACGTCAGTTCGCTGTATAGCGTGTTGCCGAGCGCCATCACGACAGCGCCTTCGAACTGCGCGATCACGCGATCGGGATTGACGATACGTCCGCAGTCGACCGCCAGATCGATACGTGTCACGCGCACCGAGGCATCGTCGGCAACTTGCACCTGCGCGACCGCGGCGACGTACGACAGAAAGCTGCGATGAACAGCGATGCCGCGTCCATGGCGAGCGGGCAACGCGGCGGACCAGTTCGACCGCACCGCCGCCGCGCGGACCACCGCGGCATAGCGTGCGGTATCGATCGGATACTCGTCGATCGACGCGCCGTAGTTCGGATAGTCGACCCCCAGCGCATGCAGATCGACATGGCGCGGACTGCCCAGCAGCGCGAGCAGATGCTGCACCGGGTCCTGTCGCGCAGCGGCGGCGAGCTCGTCGGCGAACGAGCCCAGCGCGAAGCCGTGTGGGATGTTGTACACGGAGCGATACCAGCCGATACGTGTATGCGCGGGCGCCGCTCCGTTTTCGCACTGCACGTTGGCGACTTCATAAGGCATGTCGGTCACACCCTGACCGAGCTCGCCCGCCGAACCATAAACCACGTTCGGCGTGAACGTCGAACCGATCGACGGAAACACGCTGCGGTGCAACCACGCTATCGTCTTGCCCTGCGCATCGAGTCCGCCCTCCATGTGCTGCGCACACACGGCATGGAAGTAGTCGTTTCGTATGTCGTCTTCGCGTGTCCACGTCAGCTTGACGGGTACGCCGACTTCGCGCGCCAGGAACGCGGCCTCGGCCACATAGTCCGGTTTCGACTTGCGGCCGAAGCCGCCGCCGAGCAACGTAACATTGATCGTCACGGCTTGCTCCTGCAGGCCGAGCACCTGTGCGACGGTTGTCCGCGCCTGCTGCGGGTTTTGCGTCGCGGTCCAGACCTCGATCGCGCCGTTCGCAAACGATGCAGTCGCAGCCAGCGGCTCCATCGCCGCGTGCGCCAGATGCGGCACGTAATAGTCCGCCGACACGTGTCGTGCAGCGTTTTTCAGCGCGCCCGCGGTATCGCCGTTATTGCGCACAACCTTCCCAGGCTGCCGCGCGGTGTCCTCGAGCGCCTTGCGATACGCGTGGCTATCGTAAGTGCCGTTCGGCCCGAGGTCCCATGCGAGCTTCAGTTTCTGTCGCCCTTGCTGCGCGGCCCACGTGTTGGTCGCTATCACCGCGACGCCGCCCAGCGGCCGGAACCCGGCGGGCAGCGGCGTGGAAGAAATGCGCACCACGTGCAACACGCCGGGCACCTTCATCGTTTCGGTCGAGTCGACGCTTTTGAGCGTTGCACCGTACACGGGCGAACGTTCGACCGACGCATACGTCATACCGGGTAACACGACATCGATGCCATACGTCGCACGGCCGTGAACAATGTCGTCGAGATCGACGATCGGCATCGACTTGCCGATATAGCGCCACGTGTCCTCGTTTTTCAGGTGCAGCGTGTCGCGGCCGGGTACTGGCTGACGCGCCGCGGCCGCGGCCACCGCGCCGTATGAAAGGCGCCGCCCACTCGCCGCATGCACGACATGACCCAGTTCGGTCCGGCAACTCGCCGTGCTCACGCGCCACTGCGCAGCGGCGGCCGCCATCAACATCTGCCGCGCGGAGCCGCCTGCCTCGCGCAGTGGCTGGAAGAACTGGCGGATGCTGCGCGAGCCGTCGGTATTCTGGTCGCCGTACTTCGCATCGCCTTGTGCCTGCACAACCTTGACGGTGTTCCAGTCGGCATCGAGTTCGTCGGCGAGGATCATTGCGAGGCTGGTGCGGATGCCGGTGCCCATCTCGGAGCGATGCACGACCAGCACGATCTCGCCCGACGGCGCGACCGATACATAGACGTTCGGTGCAAATACCGTTTTGGTGCCGCTTGCCGAAGCGAGCGGGCTCGCTGCAAACGCCATGCGCGCCCCACCGACTTGCAGGCCCAATACCACCCCGCCCGCCAAAGTGCCCTTCAGCACCCGGCGCCGGCTCAGATTGACAATCTCGCTCATTACGCCTGCTCCGCCGCTGCCTTGATGGCAACCTTGATGCGTTGATAGGTGCCGCAGCGGCAGACATTGCCGGACATCGCTTCGACGATCTGCTCGTCGCTCGGCTTCGGCGTCTGTTTTAGCAGCGACGCAGCCTGCATCATCTGGCCAGGCTGACAGTAGCCGCACTGCGGCACGTTCGCGGCTTTCCACGCTCGCTGCACGGGATGCTCACCGCCTTTGCCCAGGCCTTCGATCGTCGTCACGGGCTTGCCCTGCACATCGCTCAGTGAGGTGACGCACGAACGCACGGCCACGCCATCCAGATGTACGGTGCAGGCGCCG
Organism: Paraburkholderia sp. SECH2; assembly: GCF_030464795.1. Lineage (NCBI taxonomy): Bacteria > Pseudomonadati > Pseudomonadota > Betaproteobacteria > Burkholderiales > Burkholderiaceae > Paraburkholderia > Paraburkholderia sp. SECH2. Next base: position 79,194 of record NZ_JALPRH010000012.1, on the reverse strand, counting down.
CATGCGCCCACGCCGCAGCCGAACTTGGTGCCATGCAGCCCTAACAGGTCCCGCACCGCCCACAGCAGCGGCATGTTCGCGTCGGCGTCGACGTTGTGATGCACGCCATTCACAATCAGTTCCATCGGTTCACTCCTTGTTGTCGACGCACGCCACACCCGTCGGCGCTGCCTGGCATCGCCTACCTGCGCACGCCGTTCATGCCCTTGCCTGATAAGCGTTGCACCATCCGGTACCGCTCACTTGCTTCGCGCCGAACAGCGCACAAAGCGCGCTGGCGTCGGTCGGCTTGCCCTGGAAGAACTGGCAGTTCGTGCAGCGCTGGTTGTCGCTGAAATGGGGATATTTCGTGCGGTCGACATGGGCCGCATCGGTCTTGTACCCGAGTGCCTGCGCAGCGGGATCGCTCTCCTGAAGCTGCGGGGGCGCCGCCCAGACGTTGCGTCCGCTGATCGCGAGCGCTGCCGCGCCGATTGAATGGAGCATGAAGGTGCGTCGATGGGTTCGCATGGTCGATGGCTCCCTGTCATGCTACGAGCACGCGTTCCGGGGGCGCCATGAATTCCGGCCCAACGGGATCCTTGACGAACTGCGCAACAATCGCGTCAATCTGCTCGAACGCCTTCTCGTCGAGGCGCCAGCCGAACACATCTTCGATCCCGTCGAGCTGCGCCGGGCGACGTGCGCCCCACAGCGCGATCGTCGGGCCGCGGTCGAGCACCCAGCGCACCGCCAGCGCGAGCACCGATTTATCGAAGTTATCGCGCGCGAACACGTTGAGCGCTTTCACGGCCGCGACATACTGCTCGCGACGCGGCTCGCGAAACTTCGGGTCGCGCTGGCGCAGATCGTCGCCCTCGAAATGCGTCTCGACACCGATGCGCCCTGCCAGCAGCCCGCGGCATAGTGCCCCATAGGCAAGCGCGACGAGCCCATGCTGTTTTGCATACGGCAGCACGTCATGATCGATATCGCGCTCGAACAGGTTGTACGGCGGTTGCGTGGTTGACAGCGGCGCCACGCGCCGGAATGCATCCATTTGCGCAGGCGAGAAGTTGCTGACGCCCAGCGCCCGCACCTTGCCTTCCTTGCGCAGATCGTCGAGTACCGCAGCGGTCTCTTCGATCGGCACCAGCGGATCGGGCCAATGGACCTGATACAGATCGATGTAATCTGTCCGCAAGCGCCGAAGCGTATCCTCTACTTCTTGACGAATGCGCGCTGACGACGAATTGCGGAACACCGCACCGTCGTGCCATTCCAATGCGACCTTGGTCGCGATGACCGCCTTGTGCCGATACCCATCGGCCAGCGCCTTGCCGACAATCTCCTCCGAAGCGCCGAAGCCGTACACCGGCGCTGTGTCGATCAGATTGACCCCGCTGTCGAGCGCCCGGCGGATCACCGCGATCGAGTCTTTCTCATCGGTGCCGCCCCACATCCATCCGCCGATCGCCCAGGTGCCAAGGCCGATGCGTGAGACGGGAGTCGTTAAACCTTCAATTGCGATTGTTTCAATAGTCATGTGAAGCTCTCTAATCAAAGCACTACGTAAAGCACCGCATACGGGTCGAATGCGATCTGACTAACGGCGACGTGCCCATCGGACGGGCAGGCGAGCCGATTATTTCAGCGGCATCCGGCGATCACAAGAAGGCACCTGACGGTTTCATACTTTCCCCATGGAAACTAATTGCTACGACGGCGCTTACGCGCACGACAATCCGCAAAAAAAAACCGATGACCTGGCGCGGAACATCATCGAGCAGATCGCGGACAAGTGGACGATCCTCGTCATTGACGCGCTCGGTACGCACGGCGAGATGCGTTTTTCGCGGCTGCGCGAGGTGGTGGAGGGCGTGAGCCAGAAAATGCTCACCAAGACATTGCGACAGCTCGAGCGTGACGGCCTCGTTACGCGCTACGTGCATCCGGTGATCCCGCCGCGGGTCGACTATCAGCTGACGCCATTGGGGCGGAGCCTGCTCGACAAGATCTGCGGGATATGGGATTGGGTCGAAGTCCACATGAGCGAAATGGAATTGGCGCGGCGCGAATTCGACCACGGCGAAAAGCGGGTCGATCACCTGCGTCCGCGTGATGTGCCGATCGCTTAGCGCCGCCGTCGTAATGCGAGGCCGAAGCTGAGCGCCACTGTCGAGCCGCCAGCAAGGCCGTGAGAAATTGCCCATAATTGCGCGCAGTCTTCGAGCAACCGTTGGGACGTTTCATGAAAGCAGCTTCTGTCACACCGCAATCCCCGATCGCATTTCTGGCTGTCGCGTTGGCGTTCGCGATCAACATGATGGGTACAACGCTACCGACGGCAATTTATCGGTACTACCAACTGCAGTATGGTTTTACACCGACCATCATCACGGTGATCTATGCCTCGTATGCAATCGGGGTACTGAGTGCACTGCTACTGGTCGGCAACTGGTCCGATCAGCTCGGCCGTCGTCGCATGCTACTGGCCGGACTGTTTGCATCGGCTGCGTCAGCGCTGATGTTCCTGCTCAGCGACAGGTTGGCGCTTCTGATGCTCGGCCGCCTGCTGTCGGGAATCTCCGCCGGCATCTTCACAGGAACCGCCACCGTAGCTGTGATCGAACTCGCGCCGCCTGCGTGGCGCGGCAAAGCCATGCTCGCGGCTACGGCGTCCAATATGCTCGGGCTGGGTTGTGGTCCGTTGCTAAGCGGCATCCTCGTCGAACTATTCCCCTGGCCAACGCGCTTGCCCTATGCGGCGCATCTCGCGTTGGTGGGCGTCGCCGCGCTAGTCGTTCTTGGCGTGCCGGAGACCGCTACGATTCCTGCGCGCGTGAAGCTCGGCATCCAGAAAATTTCGCTTCCTGCCGAAGTACGCCGTGCGTTTATTCCTGCCGCGCTTGCGGGCTTTGCAGGTTTCGTCGTGGTGGGCTTCTTTGCGGCTGTCGCCCCGCAACTGATTCGGGTCGTACTCGGCTTTCACAGCGGCATCGTGACCGGCGCGATCGTGTTCCTGCTGTTCGCGTGCTCCGCACTCGGGCAAATCGTGCAGACGGTCATTGCTGCCCGATGGAGGCAAGCGGCTGGCTGCGTTGGACTCGTCGTGGGACTGATATGTGTTGGTTTGTGCGTGCCGGAGCGCTCGCTCGGCGCGCTTTTGCTCGGCACCGCCCTGGCAGGAATCGGGCAGGGCATCAGCTTCCGCGCCGGGTTGGGCGAGATCGCGTCCGCCGCGCCGGCGCACAGACGAGCGGAAGTCACGTCCAGTTTTTTCGTCGTGCTTTATGTGGCGATCTCACTACCTGTGATCGGCCTTGGCATCGCCGTGCAACTCGCCGACATACAACGCGCGACGTTGCTCTTCGTTGGCTTGACGATAGTGCTTGTGCTTATCGCGCTGCTCCTGCTGATGCGTGAGCAGGCGGACACGGGGCAAGATGCGCAAGCGATCGGTGACTGAACACGAAGCCGCTGGGAACAAAACGTCGTTCGGTTCGTGACTTCCTTCTCGACTACGATTGAGGATGTCGACGATCTGTTGGCACTCGGCGTTTGACAGGAACAGATCGCGCGTGCCACTCTGAATTTTTCTCCACCGCCTGTCCGTTTGCATGCCGCCCGAGCGTCATTGTCATGGCGGCCCGATATGTTCACCCGCCTCAACCCCATGACGGAGGCTCATATGCAATACCTATTGATGATCTATTCGGAAGAAAACGGCTGGAACAAGATGACCGACAGCGAGCGGCAGCAGGGCGTCGCCGCGTATCACGCGTACACCGAGTCGTTGAAGAAAGCGGAGGTGCTGGTGGGCGCCAACCGGCTGCAGAACACGAATTCGGCCACCACGGTGCGGCTCGTCGACGGCAAGCCGCAGGTGCTCGACGGACCGTATTCCGATTCGAAGGAGCAGCTCGCCGGCTACTACCTGATCGACGTGCCCAACCTGGACGCGGCGATCGCGTGGGCGTCGCGTTGTCCAGGCGCGGCGCACGGCCTCATGGAAGTGCGGCCGGTCTGGACTGCCCCCTACGACGCGCCATCTGCTGTATGAGTCCGTCCCGCGGCGGCCGTGAAGTTGACGGCGCCGCGCGTTCGATTGCCGAGGCGGTCGCTCGCCGCAGTTACGGCAAGCTCGTCGCGCTGCTGGCGATGCGCACGCGCGACGTCGCCGCCGCCGAGGACGCGCTGGCGGACGCGTTTGCAGCCGCGCTCGCGGACTGGCCCGAGCGCGGCTGCCCCGCGAATCCCGAAGCGTGGCTGATGACGGTTGCGCGCCGCCGGGCGATCGATGGCGCGCGCCATCGGCATGTCGGCGACGAAGTCGTGAACCAGCTCGCGATCCTCGCCGACGAGATCGACGAGCATGAAGCAGGCGTGTTGCCCGACCGGCGGCTTGCGCTGCTGTTCGCGTGCACGCACCCCGCGCTCGAGGCCGCGATTCGCACGCCGCTGATGTTGCAGGTGGTGCTGGGGCTCGAAGCGAAGACGATCGCGTCCGCGTTCCTGATGTCGCCCGCCGCAATGAGCAAGCGCCTCGCGCGAGCGAAGAACAAGATTCGCGAAGCGGGCATTCCGTTCAGCGTACCCGAGCGCGAGGAGTTGCCCGGCCGGCTCGTTGCCGTGCTGGAAGCGGTCTATGCGGCGTACGCGGAAGGGTGGACCGATCCGGTTGGCGGTGATACTGAGCGGCGCGATCTCGTCGGCGAGGCAATGTTTCTTGCGCAACTGCTCATCGAGCTGCTGCCCGAGGAGCCGGAGGCACTGGGTCTGCTCGCGCTCATGCTGTATGCCCAGGCGCGGCGCGATGCACGACGCGATGCGGCCGGCGACTACGTGCCGCTGTCGGCTCAGGATCCGGCGACATGGAACACGCCGATGATCGACGCAGCCAACACGTTGCTTCGACGCGCGAGCACATTCAACGCAATCGGACGCTTTCAGCTCGAAGCCGCGCTGCAGTCAGCGCATATTTACCGCTGCCAGACGCATCGGCCGAACTGGGGCGAGATCGTGCAGCTCTACGATGCGCTACTCGCGATTGCGGCATCGCCGGTGGTAGCGGTCAACCGTGCGCTCGCCCTGGCGGAACGGGACGGCCCGCAGGCGGCGCTCGACGCGCTCGAGCCGTATGCGGACGATCCGCGGCTGGCTGACTATCAACCGTACTGGGCCGCGCGCGCCGATCTGCTGGCGCGCGCCGGCGCAACGGCCGAAGCGCTCAGCGCGTACGATCTCGCAATCGGGCTCGAGCGCAATCCGGCCGTGCGCCGCTTCCTGCAGCGCAAGCGCACCGAGCTGTCATCGGCGAGAAGTTAGATCGGCGCGTTGCGTTTGCCACACGAGCGTGCACGCCTTGCGCTGATGCGGAATGCTCAACACCCACACTTCCACTGCGGCTGCTGCAACGTCATCCCGTGCTGTCCCTTGTACGCGGCGACCGCGGGCGAGGTCCATCCCTCCAGCATCTGCGGTGCGAGCCGGTAGATCTCGATGCCAAGCGGACGGCATACCTCCAGCGGATCGCGCGCGTCCGGCCCCCACATCGGCAACGAGAGATCGCCGCCAGGGCAGGTCGACAACGCGCAAAGCAGGTCGATTTCCGCGAAGAACTCGAGGTAATCCCCCTTCTTCGCGGGACAGGCTTTCATAAAGTACTTGTCTTCGAGATTCAGCCCGGTGCACTGGAACACGTTCAGCACGTCGTGCACGTCGTATTCGGTCAAGCCATACGGAGCAATTGCGCGCGTCAGGTTCGAGTGGCAGTGGAAATGGAAATCCTCACCCGTCAACATGCGGTTCACGTACGGATCGCAACGCGTGCCGAGCAGGTCGTGAACCCGGCCGCCATGCTCGTCGACGCCGTAATCGGCGAGGCTGTCGTCGGTGATCGTCACCATGGGGCGCAGGAAGGGTAGCGTCGACCACAAACGGTCGAATGTGCTCACGTGCGCCTGCTGTAACTGGCGCGTGCGCGAGGCCCACATGCGCTCGCGCGGGTTGTGCAGATTCCACATGTTCAGGTCGGCTACTTGCGGACCTTCAATCGTGACGATGCGAAACACGTGGCCAGCCGGTACGGTCCATGCCTGACCCGAGCGAATGGGCACGACGATCGATTCGACCAGCGTGCGCGTATCGTGTTCGGAGGCGATGCGACCATAAAACGCCTTGTCGGGGTCGAGCGCGGAGCCCTTGGTGGATTGATAGGCGGCGGGGTAATTCAACATGATGGAGACTCCTTGATAAAGCACACGGACAGGCTGCGCTTGTCACGCGCGGTCGCCTGTGTGAGCAGTAGCCGTGAATCGGTGGACGAAGCAGGAATGAGAGGCAACGAATCAAAGGTAATCGAGCAGAGCGTGCTCCGATTGCTTCAGGTAACCGGCAAGCGCGGCGCTCGCCTCGGCGGTGCGCCCACTCGCGATCAGTTCGAGAATCTCCTGATCCTTCGCAATCCAGGGACGCTGGAAGCGCCGCTCGTCGGGGGCCGAGGCAAACACAAGGCGCAGTTGCGCCAGTATCGTCGTGAAGAATGTGTCGAACAGCGGGCTGCCGAGCAACTGCACGATGCGCCGGTGAAACAGCAGACTGTAGGTGCCGACGCTGCGCCAGTCGCCTTCGTCCGCCGCCGCTTGCGCGTGCACGACGGCGTCGCGCATCGCCGCGATTTCATCTTCTTCAATCGGATCTTCGCGCATCAGGGCTTGCAGTTCGAGCGTGCGCCGCACCCGATAGATGTCGCGCACATCGTGGCGCGTCAGGGTGCGCACGATCACGCCGCGATGCCGGTAATGCACCGCGAGCCCTTCACGGCACAAGAGACGTAGCGCTTCACGCAGCGTGTTGCGCGAGACCTCGTGCGCCTGGGTGAGATCGTTCTCGACGAGTGCGGTGCCCGGCGGCAATTTGCCTTCAATGATCTCGTTGCGGATCGTCGACAGAATCCGGTCCGTGACCGATTGCTCGGGCTCCTGCGCAGCGAGGGGAGTAACAGTTGATTGCGAGGTGGGCATACGGTGTTTTATGCAAGGTGGACGTCTTTGAGGAAGCTGGCGATACGCGAAGTCTTGTCGAGCGTCGCCAGTTCGCGCGGCGGCGCATCGCTCACTATCATGCCTGCTTCCATGAACACGATACGGTCTGAAATACGGAACGCAAAGTTGATTTCGTGTGTGACGATAATCATGGTCATGCCTTCCTGGGCAAGTCCCTCGATGACCTTCAGTACTTCGTTGACCAGTTCCGGATCGAGCGCCGACGTCGGTTCATCGAACAGAACAATCGACGGCTGCATCGCGAGTGCCCGCGCAATCGCGACGCGCTGCTGCTGACCGCCGGACAACTGATGCGGATACTTGTGCGCATGCGCGGCCATGCCTACCTTTGCCAGCAAGCGCATGCCGGATTCGTCGAGCGCGGTTCCGGTCAGACGCCCGTGATAGCGGGGCGCGAGCGTCACATTCTGCAGCACCGTCTTATGTGGAAACAGGTTGAAGCTCTGAAACACCATGCCGATATCGAGGATGCCGCGCATGTACTGCGCATGCGGCACCTTGCCATGTCTCGCACGGGGCGGCCACAGGAACGCTTTGTCGTGCAGGCGCACTTCGCCGCCGTCGAGCGTCTCGAGGCCGTTCAGCGTGCGGATCAGCGAAGTCTTGCCCGAACCCGACGGGCCGATGATCGACACCACTTCTCCTGCGCGCACGGTCAAGTCGATCCCCTTGAGCACTTCATGATCGCCGTAGCGCTTGCGGATGCCGATGGCTTCCAGCGAACGCGTCGCGCTGCCTGCTCGCGCGGTACGAACGTCCTTTGCTGCCTGCACGGGCCGCGGTGTTTCTACGGGAATGACGGCATTCGCAGCCCGCGAGCGGAGCGTGACATCAAGGTGCTTTTCGAGCATTTTCAACGCGTGGCCGAACACCGTGACGATCAGCACATAGTAGAACGAGACGGCCAGCATCGTCTCGAGCACCTTGAAGTTCTGCGTGTACAGGCGTTCGCCGACCAGCAGGATTTCCGCGAGCGAAATGACGGACACGAGCGACGTCAGTTTGACGATCGTAACGTACTCGTTAATGAGCGAGGGCAGCGCGACGCGAAACGCCTGCGGCAACACGATCAACCGTTGCAGGCCGACAAAGCGGATCCCGAGCGCCTTGCCTGCTTCGAGCTGGCCCTTGTGGAGCGACAGCAGGCCGCCGCGATGGATCTCGGCGATGTAGGCCGCTTCGCTGATCGAAAGCGCCAGCAGGCCGGCCCAGAACGGGTCGGACAACAGGCCGCCCGTCCAGGGCAGCACCTGCGGCAGGTTATAGACAAAGATCAGCAGCACCAGCAGCGGCAGGCTGCGAAAGAGCCAGATGTAGGTGCTGCATGCCACGCGTAGCGGCATGAACACAGACTGTTTGCCGAGCGCGAGTGCGAAGCCCGCGACAATGCCGACAAGCCAGGTCGCGGCGCTCAATTCGACGACGAGCCAGGTGGCTTTCCAGAAGGCGGCATCGAACAACAGCGAAGCCGTGTAGTGCCAGTCGAATACCATGTGCTTCCCCTTACGACGCGTAGCCGCGAGGGCGCGGGCGAGTGCCCGGCCTCTGGCTGCGCGCGCAACGTGCAGTTAGTTCGATGCCGTGCCGAGCGCCTGGGCAATGTCATTGCCGGTCGGCTCCGCGACGTTGTACTGCTTGAGTAGCGCCTGGTATTCGCCCAGCTGCTTCATCGACGCAAACGCGCTCTTCAATTGGGCCAGCAGCGCGTCATTGCCTTTCTTGACGCCGAGCCCGATGACGACCGGATAGAGCGGGGTTGTCGACGTAATCGCCACGCGTCCGCCGAGCTTGTTGACGGTCATTTGCGCGACGGCCGAGTCTTCGAATTGCGCGTCGACGGCGTGCGAGAGGACGGCCTGAGCCGCTTCCGGCGAAGTCTCGAACTCGCGCACGTCGATTGCGCCGCGGCCGGCAGGCGTACAGGCCTGCTTCGACACGTCGTTGAGTTTCGGAATCCACGACGCACCCTTGATCGAGCTCACGCGCTTGCCACACAGATCTTCGGGCTTCTTCGGCTCAAAGCCGGTGTGGCTCAAGGCGAGCAGCGAGCCGCCGGTTTTCAGGTAGGGCACGAAGTCGATCTGTTTCGCGCGCTCCGGCGTTACATAGAGCGCCGACGCGATTACGTCGAAGCGATTGGCGTTCACGCCGAGGATCAGATTCGCGAAACGTGTGTCGACGAAGCCGGGCTGGAGCTTCAGATGCCCGGCGAGCTTCGTCATGAACGCGGGATCGAAGCCGGCCGGATCCGCGCCCTGCACGTAGTCGTACGGCGGATACGTCAGATCCGCGCCGATCGTCAGCTTGCCGGGCGCCACGGTCGGCGCGCCGCTCGAGGCGAACGCGTGAGACGCGGCGAATAGCGCGAGCGCGGCGGCGCACTTCGCGACCCGCGGCAGGGAGGGCATGACAGTTTTCAGATCAGGTTGGGCTTTCATGGAGTTCTCGCTCGTCGGGGTGGAGGTAATATACATTGTTGAACAATAGAAAAAATATTGTTCAACAATAATTCCTGCACAAGCAGAATCCGAGCCAAGGAAGCGAGGAGGTGGGTAAGTGCGCTGTGATGCGGGTCTGGCGGGTCTGGCGCGGCTGTGCGGGAGATACAGGCTGGTCTTTAACGGAGGCGTGGCCGCCGCAGGCGCACCGGTTCCGTGCGCCTGCGCGTGTTACTGGCGAACGCGTTCAGGAACGGTGCATTTCGTGGGGAAGGAGGGAGCGTGCCTGCGCGGCGCGACTCACCCGATGCTGCCTGCAAACCTCTCAGCCAACCGCTCCCGCTCGAACGCCTCGACAACGAAATCGACAAACACTCGGGTTTTCGCCGGCAGAAGCGCTCGCGTCGCGTAGTAGATCGAGATCGCCCCGGCGTCCGCGTACCAGTGCGGTAGCAATCGCACGAGTTCCCCTCGTTCAATCGAAGACAGCACGTCCGACACGGCCAGCAACGTCACACCCAGTCCGAGAATCGCTGCCTCGCGCATTGCTGCCGGGTCATTGACCATGATGGTCTCGCCGAGCTGTGCGGGCATCTCATCGCCTACCGCGTTACGCATCGTCCGATGACGCACGCGGCCCGTGCGGCTCGAGCGCATCACGATGCCGTCGAGGTCCGCAAGATCGCCGGGATCTGTCGGCGATAGGCGGCCGGCCATGTAAGCCGGAGACGCAACCGCCACGAGATGCGCGGGCGTCAATGCGCGCGACACGACGCCCGGTGCGAGATCGAAGCCACCACCCAGCGCTGCGTCGTAGCCCTCTTCAATCAGGTCAACCGGCCGGTTCTCGAAGTGCCAATCCGGACGAATCATTGGATAGCGTGCGAGGAACGCCGGCAGCAGCGGCATGACGTACGTGATGCCGAACGTCGGCGCCATGCTGACCTTCAGCACGCCGGCCGGCTCGCTCCGATCGTTCGAGACGGACGCGATTGCTGCCTGCAGCGCATCCAGATTGCCGCCGATTTCCACGAGAAAGCGCTCGCCCGCCTCGGTCAGCGTGAGCTTGCGCGTCGAGCGTTGGAATAGCCGCACACCGAGATTGCGTTCGAGCAGCGCAACGTTGCGGCTGACCGCGGCTGGCGTCAGCGCAAGGCGCCGCGCGGCCGCCGAGAAGCTGCCCGTTTCGGCGCTGCGGACAAACGACTCGAGGTTGGCGAGGGTTTCCATCCGGAAATCTTAAAGCATTACTTGAAAATAATTCAAGCGATTCCCGGCTAATCATCAAGCAATAAAGGCGGCAACATTCAGTCACCTAGCCGTGGGAGTGAACCTCAGATGTCCCTCTCCTTGCCGGCTTACCACTTGATTGATCACTCTTCACCAGGAGCATCGTTATGAGCACCATCGGTATCATCGGAGCAGGCGCCATCGGATCCGCGTTCGCGAGAGCGCTGGCGGGCAAAGGCCTCAAGGCCGTTATTGCGAACAGCCGGGGCCCGGCCTCACTCGCTGACCTCGTGCGCGAGCTCGGTCCATCGATCACGCCGGGAACGCGCGAACAGGCGGCCGCGCAGGACATCGTCCTTGTCGCAGTCAACTGGGCGAAGCTGCCGACCGCCTTGGCCGGGCTGCCGGACTTCGGCGGCCGCATCGTGATCGACGCGAACAACGCGATCGAGCCGCCGCTGTTCAAGCCGGCCGAATTGCATGGCCGGACGTCGAGCGGAATCTTCTCGGAACTCGTGCCGGGCGCACGCGTCGTGAAGGCGTTCAATCATCTGCCGGCACATCTCCTCTTGAAGGATCCACAGGCCGAAGGCGGACGCCGCGTGCTGTTCTTCGCGGGAGACGACGCACAGGCGAAAGCGGCAGTGAGCGGATTGATCGAGAAGCTCGATTTCTTCGGCATCGACCTGGGTTCGCTCGAAGCCGGGGGCCAGCTAGTTCAAATCCCGGGCGGCCCGCTGCCCGTGCACAACTTCGTTAAGTTTGGATAACCAAACAAAGGCGCGGAACGCCGCGCCTTTCATCAGACTTTAGGCGAATCGCTTTCGCCAGAACCGTGCTGCCGGCTCGGCACAAAGGAGATGGCACCGGCCTTTCCGAAGGCCTCCAAAAGGGTTGAGGCGAATATCTTGCCGCGCTCGCCAAGGTGTATCGTGACAACGATGTTGTCAGTTGTAAGCATTGCCGATCGCACAAATGTCGCCTTGTCCCGTGCATTTCGTGCGTACCGGTGCAGTGAGCCAAAGGAACGGGGCGCGCGCCCTCTTGAGCCATGACGGGCGAAGCTCGAACACCAGCCACGACAGATGGACGCCACACACGGATTCGACCCAGGTAGCGGCCTCCAGATTCTTTGGGAGGATGGCGAGCGCGTGTTCTGTCGGTGGCAGCCACGAGACGGCGGCGACAGCGTGCTTGTTGCGCGCATCGCCGCCGAACATCCCTCACCCGCCAGCCTCGCGCGCCTCGCTTATGAGTTCGCGCTGAGGGATCAACTCGGCAGCGCGTGGGCGGTGCGCCCAAAGGAACTGCTGCGGGCAGACGGCCGCACGATGCTGGTGCTCGAGGATCCGGGCGGCGAACCGCTCGAGCGATTGGTTGGTGCGCCGATGGAGGCGGGCAGTGTTCTGCGCGTTGCCGGGGGAATCGCGGCAGCGCTGGGCAAGCTCCATCAGCACGGCCTCGTCCACAAGGACCTCAAGCCGGCTCATATCCTGGTGAACTGCGCGGACGCTCAAGTGCGGCTGACCGGCTTCGGCATTGCCTCGCGGCTCCCACGCGAACGGCAACCGCCCGAGCCGCCCGAAACCATCGCCGGGACGCTCGCCTACATGGCACCCGAGCAGACCGGACGGATGAATCGTTCGATCGATTCGCGCAGCGACCTCTACGCGTTCGGCGTCACGCTCTACCAGATGCTCACCGGCACACTGCCGTTCAGCGCTGCCGACCCGATGGAGTGGGTGCACTGCCATGTTGCCCGCACGCCGATGTCACCCAACGTGCGGGTCACGATGGTCCCGCGCGGCGTCTCCGCCGTGGTCATGAAGCTGCTCGCGAAGACACCCGAGGAGCGCTACCAGACCGCGGCCGGCGTCGAGTGGGATCTGCGGCATTGCCTTGCCGAATGGGAGCTCCGGCATCGCGTCGACGCCTTCCGGCTGGGCGCGCACGACACGCCCGACCGGCTGCTCATCCCCGAGAAGCTCTATGGACGGGAGCGCGAGGTTGGAGCGCTGGTGGCCGCTTTCCACCGCGTCGTCAGTAGCGGCGCGCCGGAACTGGTGCTGGTTTCCGGCTATTCCGGCATCGGCAAATCCGCGGTCGTCAATGAGCTACACAAGGTGTTGGTCCCGCCGAGGGGACTCTTTGCCTCCGGCAAGTTCGACCAGTACAAGCGCGACATACCCTATTCGACGCTGGTGCAAGCTTTCAGGGGACTCGTGCGGCCCCTGCTCGGCAAACGCGAAGTGGAACTGGCGATCTGGCGCGGCGACCTGACGGAGGCCCTCGGATCTAACGCACGGCTCATGACCGATCTGATCCCCGAACTTAAGTTGATCATCGGTGATCCGCCGCCTGTCCCGGAACTCGAGCCGCATCATGCGCAACGTCGTTTTCAGCTTGTCTTCCGGCGCTTCATAGGAGTCTTTGCCAGACCGGAGCATCCGCTGGCGCTGTTTCTCGACGATCTGCAGTGGCTCGACGCTGCGACGCTCGATCTGTTGGAGGACCTGCTCACGCGTCAGGACCTGCGTCATTTGATGTTGATCGGGGCCTATCGCAGCAACGAGGTCGACGCCACGCATCCGCTGATGCGCACGCTTCAGGCCGTCAGAAACGCGGGCGCGAAGTTCGATGAAGTCGCCCTGGCGCCGCTGGCGAGCGAGCACGTCGAGCAATTGATCGCAGAGGCGCTGCACGACACGCCGGAACGCGCCCGGCCGCTCGCGCAGCTTGTACACGAGAGGACCGCCGGTAACCCGTTTTTCGTCATTCAGTTTCTACATGCGCTCGTTGATGAAGGCTTGCTCGGCTTCGATCACGACGCGGCCCGCTGGCTCTGGGATCTGCCGAACATTCATGGCAAGGGCTATACGGACAACGTAGCGGACCTGATGGTTGCGAAGCTGGCTCGCTTGCCGGTCGAAACGCAGCGGGCGCTGCAACAGTTTGCCTGCCTTGGCAACACCGCCACGATGGCGATGCTGTCGAACGTTCTTGAAAATTCGAGGCAGGAGATCCGGGCGTTGTTGCGACCGGCAGTGGAACAGGAGCTTATCGAGCAGCTTGAGGAATCTTTCCGATTCGCGCATGACCGGGTGCAGGAGGGTGCCTACTCGATGATCCCGGAGGCCGCGCGCGAGGAGGCCCATCTGCGCATAGGGCGGCTGCTTGCGGCGCAAACGCTGCCCGAGAATCGGAAAGAAGCCATCTTCGAGATTGTCAACCAGCTCAACCGTGGCGTAGCCCTTGTTGCGCTACAGGAAGAGCGGGAGCAACTGGCTGAGTTCAATCTGACGGCCGGCCAGCGGGCGAAGGCCTCGTCGGCCTATGAATCGGCGCTCACTTATCTGACCACCGGCGCCGAACTTCTCACGGACGACTGCTGGGCGCGCAGGCATGAACTGATCTTCGCGCTGGAGTTGAACCGGGCCGAATGCGAATTTTTGACCGGTTGGTTACCGGTCGCAGAAAAGCGCTTGAACGTGCTCTCACGCCGTGCCGCGGCTGTGCCTGAGCGCGCCAATGTGGCGTGTTTGCGCGTCGACCTGTACATGACGCTCGATCAGGCCAGCCGCGCCGTCGCGGTCGCTCTCGACTATCTGAAACATCTCGGGATCGACTGGTCGCCGCATACAAGAGAAGAGAAAGCGCGAAAGGAATACGAGCGAATCTGGTCCCAGCTTGGGAACCTCCCGATCGAAAGGCTCATCGATCTGCCGCTGATGACCGACCCGGAATCGCTGGCGACAATGGACGTCCTGGTCAAAGTCATGCCAGCGGCGTTGTTTACCGATGCCAATCTATGGTCGCTGGTCGTCTCCACGGCAGTGAATCTGAGCCTCGAACGCGGCAATTGCGATGGATCTTCCTCTGCCTATGTCCGGCTCGGCATGATTGCCGGAGCGCGTTTTGGCCACTACAAGGTCGGATTTCAATTCGGGCAGCTTGGTTACGACCTGGTCGAACGGCGCGGGTTGATGCGCTTTCGCGCAAGAACCTATATGCACTTTGGAAATGTCATTTTGCCGATGGCCAGACATCTGCGGGGTGGCCGGGAGCTGGTGCGCCGCGGGGTCGAGGCGGCAAAGAATACAGGCGATCTGGTTTGTGAGGCCTACTGCTACACCCACATGACGACCAATTTGCTCTTCGCGGGAGACGCGCTCGCGGACGTGCAGCGCGAAGCCGAAGCCAGTCTGACGTTCGCGCAAAAATCGCATTTCGGATTCGCCATCGACGTCAGCTCTACCCAGCTTGGTCTGATACGCACGCTGCGAGGCCTGACGCCCGCCTTCGGCTGTTTTGACGACGGACAGTTTGACGAGACGCAGATCGAGCGCCACTTCGCGGAAAATCCGGACCTGGTGATTGCGCATTGCTGGTATTGGACCCGCAAATTGCAGGCGCGCTTCTTTGCAGGCGATTACGCGGCGGCCGCGGAAGCCTCCTTGAGGGCACAAGGTCTTTTGTGGACATCGGCCTCTTATCTGGAAGAGGCCGAATATCATTTTTACAGCGCGCTATCTCTCGCCGCCTGGCGCGGTCCTATATCCGACCGCAAGCGACGGGAGTCCCTCGAAGCAATAACGGCTCACAACAGACAGCTGCAATTGCGAGCAGAGACTTGCCCAGAAAACTTCGAGAACCGCGCAGTGTTGGTCAGTGCCGAGTTAGCCCGCCTGGAGGGCCGCGACGTCGACGCGATGCGCCTCTATGAAGAGGCTATCCGGTTGGCGCGCGCAAACGGTTTCGTGCACCACGAAGCGCTTGCTGGCGAACTCGCGTCCCGCTTTTACGCGGCGCGCGGGTTCGAAAAGATCGCGCGCGTGTATCTGCAGGACGCCCGGCAGGGTTATCAACGCTGGGGCGCAGACGGCAAGGTACGGCAACTCGACGAGATGCACCGGTATCTCAGGGAGGTCGAACCGGCGCCTCGACCAACCAGCACAATTGGGACCCCGGTCGAACACCTCGATCTCGCGACCGTGATCAAGGTGTCGCAAGCAGTCTCGGGAGAGATTGTTCTCGACAAGCTGATCGACACGGTGATGCGCACGGCGATCGAACAGGCTGGCGCCGAGCGGGGCCTCTTGATTCTGCCTGAGGGCGATGAGCAACGGATCGCGGCGGAGGTCACGACGGACGGCGACACGCCGCGCGTGCAACTACGCGATGTCCCGGTGAGCGCGGCGATGCTGCCCGAGTCCGTTCTCTACCATGTCCTGCGCACGCAGGAGAGCGTAATTCTCGACGATGCCGCGGGCGATCCCACGTTTGCCACGGATCCGTACATCCGTCAACACCAGACCCGTTCGATGCTTTGCCTGCCCTTGATGAATCGGGCCAAACTCATCGGCGCGCTATACCTCGAAAACAATCTGATCACCCGCGTCTTCGCGCCGGCCCGGATTGCCGGACTCAGGCTCCTCGCCTCTCAGGCCGCGACATCGCTCGAAAATACCCGCCTTTACCGCGATCTTGCAGAACGCGAATCCCGAATCCGGCGGCTTGTCGACGCCAACATCATCGGCATCATCATGTGGCGAGTTGATGGCGACATTCTCGAGGCCAATGACGCATTCTTGCGCATGGTGGGATACGAGCGGGAGGATCTCCTCTCAGGTCGAGTGCGCTGGACGGATCTGACGCCCCCGGAATGGCGGGAAAGTACCGAACACGCTTTGGCAGAGCTCAGCAGGGTTGGGCGCTTGCAGCCCGAGGAAAAGGAGTACCTAAGAAAAGACGGCAGCCGCGTGCCCGTCATGATCGGCAGGGTCGCTTTTGAAGCAGGCGGGAAGGAGGGCGTCGCCTTCGTGATCGATCTGACCGACCGCAAGGAGGCAGAGCAGCGCCTGAGGGAGTCATACGATATGTTGCGGGAACTCACGTCGCGTCGCGAGACGGCACGCGAGGAAGAACGCAAACACATCGCACGGGAAATGCACGATGAGCTCGGGCAGTATCTCACCGCGCTTCGCATGCGTGCGTCGGCATTGCGCATGCAATTTGGCAACGATCGCCCGGAGCTGTTCGACGGGACCCGGGCGCTGATTGCCCTGGTGGACGAAACCATGCAGGTTGTGCGCGGCGTCATCGCGTCGCTGCGTCCGCCGGCACTGGACGCTGGCATCGTGGCAGCGCTCGAGTGGCTCGCTGCCGAGTTCGACCGCAACGGTCGTACGGTGTGCCGCCTTCACGTGCAGGACGAGACCATCGTGATGAGCGAGGACCGCGCTATCGTGCTGTTTCGCCTCGTTCAGGAGGCACTGACGAACGTCGCTCGTCATGCGTCGGCCAACGAAGTGATCATCACGCTCGAACGAACGCCCGACGCCTGCGTGCTGGAGATCCGCGACGACGGTCAGGGGTTCGACGCGCAGGCAATCAGAAAAACATCGTTCGGCCTTGCGGGGATGGAAGAACGGGTCTTGATGCTGGGCGGTCGGATCGAGGTGGTCAGTTCGCTGGGAACCGGCACCGCGATCAAGGTCAGTCTTCCCGATCGTCAGGCGACGTCGGCCTAGTTTGGGGCGAGTTCTCCGAGACCGAGTCCCTCCATCAACTGGGCCTGGACCGATACTGCATCGCGTGATTTACTCGCACATCTACACGATCAATCTCGCGATCTGCGCGCAAACGGATGCGATTGCCGTATTGCCGGGATTCGCGGTCGACGAAGTCGGCGCCATGTATGGATTGCGTAAGATCGGCTACGCTCCGCTGTTCGGAGCGCTTCCGCTGTCAGCGATCTGGCGGGAGGACAGCCCAGGGCGCGAGGTAGCCGAAAAGTTCGTCGCCCAGCTCAAGGCGATTTGTGATGAAGGCGCAAGCTAGACGCTGACGGCAGCGAAGCCTGAAAGCAGCACCACCGCAGCAACCTACGCCTTAAACTCCACCGAAACAAAAATCTTCTTACACGGCTCAAGCACTTCCCACGTCCCCTTAAACCCCGCCGGAATCAAAAACCGATCGCCGGCTCGGACAGTCTTGCTGGTCCCATCCGCATCCCGAATCACGGACACGCCCTCGAGAATCTCGCAATACTCGCTCTCGGTGAAATTCACCGTCCATTGCCCGCAAGCTCCTTCCCAAACGCCCGCCGCGAGCTGCCCACACGGGCTAGCAAAATGCGTGTGAACAAGTTGCGAAGGATTGCCGGCAAGCACCGCTTCCGCCTTCGGCATGTACTCAACGCTTTCCTTGGCCGGCTGCGCAAAATCTACGATATTCAAAATGCTCATAATGGCTCGCTGCAAACAGAGTTAAAAATCAAAGCTTCAAAAAGGGCGTAGCGCACACACCCACTGCATGCGCCACGCTCAAAAGGTGACACCTACGTCAGCAGACTACATCAGCTAAACCGAACTCAACTCCCCGACTTCAACTGTGCCCACAGACGGTTTTCAAGCCGCATGATCGGCGCAGGCTGCGGCCGCATCAACGTCATCTTGTTCAGCACAGCTTCAGGCGGATACACATTCGCATCCTGCTCGATCGCCGGCGTCACAAACTGTCTCGCAGCGCGATTCGCAGTCGGATAGAACACTTCATTCGTAATCGCCGCGCTGACCTTCGGATCTTCGATGTAGTTCATCCACGCCATCGCCGCTTCCGGGTGCGGCGCATCTTTCGGAATCACCATCACGTCCATCCAGAGCAAGCCAGCGTCCTTGATATTCGAGAACCGCACGTCATACGAACGCTTCGCTTCCGACGCACGTCGCCGCGCAATTCCCACATCGCCCGAATAGCCCAACGCCACGCAGATATCGTTGTTCGCCAGATCGTTGATGTAGCCGGACGAATTGAACTGCGTGATATACGGCCGCACTTTCTTCAGCACTTCATACGCGGCCTGATAGTCACCGGGGTTGGTGCTGTTCGGGTCCTTATGCATGTACTGAAGCACGGCCGGGAAAACATCCGCCGCCGCGTCGAGGAAAGACACGCCGCAGCTCTTCAGCTTCGAAAGATTCTGAGGGTCGAACAACAGCGACCAGCTATCAACCGGCGCATCTGCACCGAGCGCTTTTTTCACGGCCTGAACGTTATAACCGACGCCGTCCGTGCCCCACG
The DNA here is from genome assembly GCF_030464795.1 of Paraburkholderia sp. SECH2. Lineage (NCBI taxonomy): Bacteria > Pseudomonadati > Pseudomonadota > Betaproteobacteria > Burkholderiales > Burkholderiaceae > Paraburkholderia > Paraburkholderia sp. SECH2. The sequence goes on along the minus strand of NZ_JALPRH010000012.1, from coordinate 60,398 downwards.
CCCAGGGAACACCGTATTGATTGCCGGGGTCCGCATCGGCAATCAGTTTCATCAATCCCGGATCGAGGTTCGCGAGGTTCGGCATCTTCGATTTGTCGATCTTCTGATACACGCCGGCTTCGATCTGGCGCGCCATATAACTCGATGTGGGCACAACGATGTCATACCCGGAACTGCCTGCCAGCAGTTTCGCCTGCAGCGTGTCGTCGCTATCGTAGCTGTCGTATTTCACCGTGATGCCCGATTGCTTTTCGAAGCCGGTAATCGTGTCTTTGGCGATGTAGTCCGACCAGTTGTAGACGTTGATCGTTGTATCTGCCGCGTGTGCAGCGTTCATCGGAGTTAATGCGGTCAACGAGCACAGCATCGTGCCGGTGAGCGAGAGAAGCTTGGCATGACGGATCTTCATTCGACTATCTCCTTGGTTTCGATCTTCAGTTTTCGCCGCAGCGCAGGCACCGATGCACGAGCGTGACGACCCACACGTCCAGGCGTTCCGCACGAATGCGGACGAATAAAGGACGTGACGCCGCCTGCCGCAGCGCAAGCGCACAGCAGAGCTAAAAGGGACGCAGAGAGGCGAGCGCTATAAGCCGGCCAACGCTAGCAAGACAGATGCAAAGCGCGGACGGTCAAACGCATTGCAGACGTTCAGCCGCTAGATAAAGCGGCCTGATCGCATGCAACACTTGCTCGCGAAAAGAGAAGGGGGACTAAGGCAGAAGCGACGCGATTTCGTCGGTACGCACCCCGATAGCTGCGGGTGCTGCAATGACGTTGTGTCGACGGACGGAGCGACGCGACAACACGGTATCGATGGACAGGGGGCGGGATGGCGAAGCGCAGTTGCTCCCCTGATGAGCGATCGAACAGCCGGACAGGAACGTTCTTTCCCGACCAGGCTGATATCTCACCAATGGACCACGGACTTTCACGATGGAACCCGAAGCGACGTTGAGTAGAAGTTCTCGCTGATGCGGATTGACCGCGCTGCGAGAACCACCAGACTGCCGGCTTAGGATATATGAGACATTATTTTCGTCAAAGGATTTTCTGACACTGCGCTGTCATTGTAATTGTCATGCGCAGTGGGACGCATGCATGCGAGCGCATGCTCCAACAAGCATGGCTCGCATCGAACTACGCAAAGACAGACAACGTTGGCGTTTTACTGGCCGGCAGGTGCAGCGGGCATCGGTGTGCCGGTTTGCGATGAGCCGTTTGCCGACGAACCGTAACCGGTGGCGTCATGCTGTGCGGCTACGCGTGCTTCGGCTGCCTGAATGTCAGCGGGGTAGGTTGAGTCGGTTGCAGTGGCAGGGTTGTAGCCGGCCTGTTCAATCTGAACCAGTTGCGCCCTGACCTCGGCGCGGGTTAGCGGTTGCTCGGACTGTGCGAACGAAGCGACCGGAGCTGCGAGAACAACGACCAGTGCGACTGCTTTGATCAGCGATTTCATGATGAATCCCTCCGAGGATGTTTTATTCGGCGCCGCAACAAGTGTTCGGCGGCCTATAGAGGGATTCTAGGAAGCGGGTGATCTAGGGCAAACCCCTAAACCCGTAATTCAGTCTTGCAGCAAATGATAAGTCGGCGTTATGTAATGCTCTTCCTAACATATGAAGAATTGTTTCAGACTCCAGAACGTACGCCTACGCGGTACGCCGTCACCTGCCGGTATGCGTTGCCGGGCCGCACGATGACCTGCTCCTGCTCAGCCATATTGACTTCGTTCGGAAAGCCGCCGGCTTCGAGACACAGTCCGGAGTACGCCTGGTAGGCGATGCCGCCGCGGCCCGTGTCGCCCTTCAGGAAATTGCCGGTGTAGAACTGTAAGCCGCGCTGATCGGTCGAGACGGTCAGTTCGCGTCCGCTGCCGGGATCATAGGCGCGTGCAACCTCGCGTACCTGCGGCTCGCGTCCGGCTACCGTGGCATCGGGCGCGTCATGCAGCACATAGCAGTGATCGAAGCCACCGGCCTTCGCCAGCTGCGCATGCGGCCAATCGAGCCGTGCGCCGATCGGCGCGCTCTGCCGGAAGTCGAACGCGTTGCCTGCCACTTCGGCAAGCTCGCAAGGAATCATCGACGCATCGACTTCGAAGAACCGGTCGGCATCGATCGACAACACATGGCCGCGAATGTCGGCATCCCGCCGACCTGTCAGGTTGAAATACGGATGGCTGGTCAGATTGAGTGGCGTCGGGGCGTCCGTGACCGCTTCATACGCGATCGTCAAGGTGCCGTCGTCGTCGAGCGTGTAACGCACTTGCACCGTGACATTGCCCGGAAAGCCGGCGTCGCCTTCGGGCGATTCCAGACGCATAAGCAGCGCACCGTTGTCTTCGCTCACGTCCCACAATGCGCGATGAAAACCGTGCGTGCCACCATGCAGCAGATTCGCGCCTTCGTTGCGGTCGAGCGTGTACTCGATGCCGTCGAGCGTGAAACGCGCATCGGCAATGCGATTCGCCCACCGGCCGACCAATCCGCCCATGTAGGTCGTGGCCGCAACGTATTCGGCGGGCGTGTCGTGTCCGAGCAGAATGTCGCCGAGACGACCCGCGCGGTCCGGTGCATGCCACGACACCAGCGTCGCGCCCAGGTCGCTGATGGCGACTTTCATGCCGTGCGCATTGCGCAGCGTGAAGAGCCGCACAGGATCGCCGCCGGGCAGAGCGCCCCATGGCTCAGAAGAAAGTGGTGCGATGCTGATCATGTCGTCGGTAGAAAGAAAAGGTAAAGGGCATGCTCAGCCGGGTGCTGCGGTCGAATTCACACGGTCCTGGTATTCGCGCGGCGTGCAGCCGAGTTCGCGACGAAACACCGCGTACATGTATTGCAGCGACGTGAAGCCGCAGCGGATCGCCACCTCGGCACTCGACGCATCGCGCTTCGCCAGCAACGCTTTCGCGACATCGAGTTTATGACGCAGAATTTCCTGATGCACGGTGCACTGCCGTTCGCGCCGGAAGTACTCTTCGAGCGACGATCTCGACACGCCCACGTAATCGGCAACCTGTTCGGTGCGGATGCCCTGGCACGCGTACTGGCGGATGAAGTGCCGTGCGCGCATCACATACGGACTTGCGAGCGGCTGGTGTTTGGTCGATTCGAGCACATTGATGCCGACCGGTGGCACGAGAATGCGCCGCCCCGGAAAACGCGCGCCGTGCAGCATTTGATGCAGCAAGTGAGCGGCGGTGCGGCCCATTTCTTCGGTGCCTTGAATCACGGAGGAAAGCGGAATACGGGTCAGCGTGCGCGTGAGCGGATCGTTGTCGATGCCGATGATCGCCACTTCTTCAGGCACGGGAATACCCGCGATCAAACAGGCCTGCAGCAGATGCCGCGCGCGGGCGTCGGTGACGGCGATGATGCCCACCGGCTTCGGCAACTGGGCGAGCCACGCGGTGAGTTGCTCGGTTGCCTGATTCCACGACGGCGCGCTGGTCGACAGGCCACGATAGATCTCGGTGTCGATCTGCTCGGCGCTATGGCCGTCCGTGCTGCGTAGGTGAGCGAATGCCAACTCACGTTGCTGCGCCCAGCGGTTTTCCTGCGCTTGCGGCAGGCTATACAAAGCGAAGTGCTCGAGTCCCGCGCCGATCAGATGCGTGTAGGCGAGCGAAACAAGCTTGGCGTTATCGGTCGCGATATAGGGTAAGTCCGGAGGGTAGTGCGCCGGATCTTCGAACGATGAACCGACCGCCACCACCGGCAACGGACAATCTCGCAGCGCTTCACCCACAGCGGGATCGTCGAAATCCGCGATGATGCCGTCGCCGTCGAAACGCTCGATACCCGTCAAGCGGCAGCGGAAATCTTCTTCAAGGAAGAGATCCCACGCCACGCGCGTCGACAGCAGGTAATTGCCGATGCCGGTGATGATCTCGCGGTCATACACCTTGTTCGCGTTGAACAGCAGCGCGATCCGATGGGTCGTCTGTGGTGTTTGCGGACGGGTCATGGCAGTGGGTGGCGTGCAGATCGTCAAGATTCGCAGCGCCTTCGTCTCCTGTTGGGCGCGCTCTGAAGGCAGCACCGTTTTTAAGCGTCTGGTTATTCTAGGCCGCGAACATCGCGCCGGTGTGAAACAAACGCATGGGCGGTAAGAAACATCAAGCACGCTGCGCAATTTCGCAATTGCCGATGCACCTTGCAAGCGGCAGCATGGCGTCACCTTGTCGACCGGCGCGGCGATACCGCACGGGTTGCAGTGCAGCATAAAACAGGAGACGCTGATGTCCTACTTCGAACACATTCCCGAGATCCGCTACGAGGGCCCGCAATCGGATAACCCGCTTGCTTATCGTCATTACGACAAGAGTAAGCGGGTGCTCGGCAAGACACTCGAAGAACATCTTCGCATTGCTGTGTGCTACTGGCATACGTTTGTCTGGCCCGGTGTCGATATTTTCGGGCAAGGGACGTTTCGGCGTCCCTGGCAGCAAGCCGGTGATGCAATGGAACGGGCACAGCAAAAGGCCGACTCGGCGTTTGAGTTCTTCTCGAAGCTCGGCACGCCGTATTACACGTTTCACGATACCGACGTTGCACCGGAAGGCGACAGCCTGAAGGCCTATAGCGAGAACTTCACCCGCATCGCCGACTATCTGGCGCGCAAGCAGCAGGATACCGGCGTCAAACTGCTGTGGGGCACGGCCAATCTGTTCTCGCATCCGCGTTATGCAGCAGGTGCGGCGACCAGTCCTGATCCCGAGATTTTTGCGTTCGCTGCGACTCAGGTTCGTCACGCTCTTGATGCGACCCAAATGCTGGGAGGTGAAAATTATGTGTTGTGGGGCGGCCGTGAAGGCTACGACACGTTGCTCAATACCGACCTCGCACGCGAACGTGATCAGCTTGCTCGTTTCCTGCACATGGTGGTCGAGCACAAGCACAAGATCGGCTTCAAAGGTGCATTGCTGATCGAGCCGAAGCCGCAGGAGCCGACCAAGCATCAATTCGACTACGACGTGGCGACCGTACACGGCTTCCTGCTGCAATACGGGCTCGAAAAAGAAATTCGCGTGAACATCGAGGCCAATCACGCGACGCTTGCTGGTCATTCGTTCCACCACGAGATCGCGACGGCCTACGCGCTAGGTATTTTCGGCAGCGTCGATGCGAATCGCGGCGATCAACAGAATGGCTGGGACACGGACCAGTTTCCGAACAGCGTCGAAGAACTGACGCTGGCCTTCTACGAAATCCTTAAACACGGCGGCTTCACCACCGGTGGTATGAACTTCGACGCAAAGGTGCGGCGTCAGAGCGTCGATGCGGAAGATCTGTTCTTCGGCCACATTGGTGCAATCGATAACCTGGCGCTCGCTGTCGAACGTGCAGCGACGCTGATCGAAAACGACCGGCTCGAAGCGTTCAAACGTCAGCGCTACGCAGGCTGGGAGTCGGAGTTCGGCCACAAGATTCTGAAGGGCGATTATTCGCTCTCAACGCTGGCTGCGGATGCATTGACACGCGGCCTGAATCCGCAGCACGCGAGCGGCAGACAGGAGCAACTGGAAAACGTTGTAAATCAGGCGATTTACAGCCGACGCTAAAAGGCAGTCATGAAGTACCGCTCGAAGCAGGGCATGCAGTAAGACATAAAAACCGCGCGGCCCCGTTGACCGCGCGAATAAAAGAAGCTTTGGGTTGTCGCTTGTCCGGTTCTGCGGCTCGCAGCGCAGACCGTCCAATCCGGTATTCCGGCGATCAGAACAAGGAGTGAGACATGAAATTCGCAACACGTCGTACCGTACTGAGTTCGCTCGTATGTGGAGCGATGCTCGCCAGCCTGTCGCTTGTTGCGCCGCTCGCGCACGCAAGCAAGGACCACCCGGAAATTGGCTTCTGTATCGACGATCTGCGTGTAGAACGCTGGTCGCGCGATCGTGACTACTTCGTTGCAGCGGCAGAAAAGCTCGGCGCCAAAGTGTCGGTGCAATCCGCCGATGCGAGCGAAGAGCGGCAGATTTCGCAGATTGAAAACCTGATCTCGCGCGGCGTCGACGTGATCGTGATCGTGCCGTTCAATTCGAAGACGCTCGGCAACGTGGTTGCCGAAGCCAAGAAAGCCGGCATCAAGGTCGTCTCGTACGACCGCTTGATTCTCGATGCCGACGTGGACGCCTATATATCGTTCGACAACGAGAAGGTTGGCGAGCTGCAAGCACAAGGTGTCTTCAACGCGCAGCCGAAGGGTAACTACTTCATGCTCGGCGGCGCGCCGACCGACAACAATGCCAAGATGCTGCGTGAAGGCCAGCTCAAGGTGTTGAAGCCCGCAATCGACAAGGGCGACATCAAGATTGTCGGTCAGCAATGGGTGCCGGAATGGAGTGCGTCGACGGCGCTGCGTATCGTTGAAGATGCGCTCACGGCGAACAACAACAAGATCGACGCAATCGTCGCTTCGAACGACGGCACTGCAGGCGGCGCGATCCAGGCACTGGCTGCGCAGCACATGGCTGGCAAGGTGCCGGTGTCGGGACAAGACGCTGATCTGGCTGCTGTGAAGCGTGTAATCGCCGGCACGCAGACGATGACCGTGTACAAACCGCTGAAGTTGATTGCAGGCGAAGCGGCGAAACTCTCCGTCGCGCTTGCGAAGGGCGAGAAGCCGGCCTTTAATGCACAGTACGACAACGGCAAGAAGAAGGTCGACACGGTGCTTCTGCAACCCACGTTGCTCACCAAGAGCAATGTTGATGTGGTCGTCAAGGACGGCTTCTACACCCAGGCCCAGCTCGCGAGCCAATGAGCGTAACGTGTGCGTAGTTCAAGCCGGTGTGCCTGGTATACATCAGGCACATCGGCGCGACCGCGCGCCCTGCAGCGAGGCATAGCGAATGAGTGAACCATTACTGACGATGCGCGGTATCGTCAAAGCGTTTTCCGGCGTGAAGGCGCTCGACGGCATCGACCTGACGGTGGCGCCTGGCGAGTGCGTCGGCTTGTGCGGCGAGAACGGCGCGGGCAAATCGACGCTGATGAAAGTGCTGTCCGGCGTCTATCCCCACGGTACGTGGGACGGCGAAATCATCTGGGAAGGCGAGCCGCTGAAGGCCGCGAGCATACGAGACACGGAACGCGCGGGCATCATCATCATCCACCAGGAGTTAATGCTGGTGCCGGAGCTCTCGGTCGCGGAGAACATCTTTCTCGGCAATGAGATCACGCTGCCCGGCGGCAGAATGAATTACGCCGCGATGTATCAGCGCGCCGATGAGTTGCTGCACGAGCTCGGCATCAGCGGAATCAACTCGGCGCAACCGGTGATGAATTACGGTGGCGGCCACCAGCAGTTGATCGAGATCGCGAAGGCGCTGAACAAGCGCGCGAAACTGTTGATCCTCGATGAACCGTCGTCGTCGCTGACGGCTACGGAGATACACATCCTGCTGGATATCGTGCGCGATCTGAGGCGGCGCGGGGTTGCATGCGTTTACATCTCGCACAAGCTCGACGAAGTGGCGGCGGTGTGCGACACAATCAGCGTGATTCGCGACGGCCGCCATGTCGCGACCGAACCCATGCGCGCGCTGACCACTGACCGCATCATCTCCCTGATGGTGGGCCGCGAAATCAAGAACCTGTTTCCGCGTGAACCGCATCCTATCGGCGACGTAATCTTTGAAGCGCGCCACGTGACCTGTTTTGACGTCAACAATCCGCGCCGAAAGCGCGTGAACGATGTGTCGTTTGCGCTGCGGCGTGGCGAGATTCTCGGCGTTGCCGGTTTGGTCGGCGCGGGGCGTACGGAACTGATGCAGGCGATTTTCGGCGCGTATCCCGGTGCGAGCGAGGCGACCGTGGTGATGGACGGCAAGCCGTTGAAAATTCGCGCCCCTGTCGATGCGATTCGCGCCGGTATCGGCATGGTGCCGGAAGATCGGAAGCGCCACGGCATCGTGCCGGGTCTGAGTGTCGGCCACAACATTACGCTTGCGGTGTTGCAACGCTTCGCGAAGGGCGGCCGCATCGATTCCGCCGCCGAACTCGACACGATTCACACGGAGATGAAGCGGCTTTCGGTGCGCGCGGCGCATCCGATGCTCTCGATTGCGAGTCTGTCGGGTGGCAATCAGCAGAAGGCCGTGTTGACGCGCATGCTGCTGACGGACCCGAAGGTACTGATCCTCGACGAACCGACGCGAGGTGTCGACGTCGGCGCGAAGTTCGAAATCTACAAACTGATTTTTCAACTGGCACAGCGCGGCATGTCGATCGTGATGGTGTCGTCTGAGTTGCCTGAAGTGCTCGGTATCAGCGATCGCGTGCTGGTTATCGGCGAAGGCGAATTGCGCGGCGATTTCGTCAACGACGGCCTCACGCAAGAGGACATTCTCAGCGCCGCAATCCGTCCCGTGCAGCGATCCCTCAACCCGACCGCACCAACTGAAGCGAGTGCCGCATGACTCCCGACGTCACTTCCCAACCCGCCGACGGCGCTGCGTCGCGCGGCGCATTCGGTGGCCCGCAGCGCATTCAGCAACTGTTCGCACGTTACAAGATTCTCGCGTTGCTGATCGCCGTGGCCGTGATCTGGCTTTTCTTCTCCTTTCTGACGCACGGTGCGTTCGTGACGCCGCGCAATCTGTCGAACCTGCTGCGGCAGATGTCGATTACCGGCATGCTCGCGTGCGGCATGGTGTTCGTGATCATCGCGGGCGAGATCGATCTGTCGGTCGGGTCGTTGCTGGGTTTGCTCGGCGGTGTCGCGGCGATTCTCGATGTGAACCGCCATTGGCCGATTGGCGTCACCGTGCCTGTCGTGATGCTGCTTGGCGTGCTCGTCGGCATGTTCAATGGATGGTGGTCGACCTACCGGCGTGTGCCTTCGTTTATTGTCGGCCTGGGCGGCATGCTTGCATATCGCGGCATTCTGCTCGGCGTCACCGGCGGTTCGACGATTGCGCCGGTCTCTGATGGTTTCGTGTTTGTCGGTCAGGGGTATTTGCCGCGTCTTGCGGGCGATACGCTGGCCGTCGCGCTGTTTGTCGTACTGGCGTTTCTGACCGTGCGACAACGAAGCAACCGCGAGCGTTATAAGTTGCGCGTGGTGCCGATCTGGCAGGACGTTGCGAAGGTAGTCGGGGCAGGCGTGATTCTGGCCGCCTTTGTCGCCACGCTCGATCGTTATGGCGGCATTCCTGTGCCGGTTTTGCTGCTACTCGCGCTGCTTGGAATTTTCACGTGGATCGCAACGCAGACTGTTTTTGGGCGGCGTATTTACGCGGTGGGGTCGAACCTGGAAGCGACGCGGCTCTCCGGCGTGAATACCAACCGCGTGAAGCTGGCCATCTTTGCGCTGATGGGACTGATGTGTGCGTTCGCGGGGATCGTCAATACGGCGCGCCTCGCGGCGGGCTCGCCGTCGGCGGGATCGATGGGTGAACTCGACGCGATCGCTGCGTGCTTTATCGGTGGGACGTCGATGCGCGGCGGCTCCGGAACGGTCTACGGTGCGTTGATCGGCGCGCTGGTGATGGCGAGTCTGGATAACGGCATGTCGATGCTGGATGTCGACGCGTACTGGCAGATGATCGTGAAGGGCAGCATTCTCGTGCTGGCCGTGTGGATCGATGTCGTGTCGGGATCGAACCGGCGGTGAAACAGCAGGCGGTGCGTCATGCAAATGACGACGCGCCGCCTGCTGAGCGATCAAACGCTTTAGTTCACGCCGAGCAACGACTTCGGCTCCATGAAGGCTTCCAGGCCGAACGTGCCATATTCCCGCCCGATGCCTGATTGCTTGAAGCCGCCGAACGGTGCTGCCGGTTCGTGTGCCAACGTGTTGATCAGTACACGTCCTGCGTCGATGCGAGTGGCGACTGCGCGAGCCCGCGCTGCATCGGCTGAGAGTACGTACGCTTGCAGCCCGTAGCTTGTGTCATTGGCGATCGCAATCGCTTCCTCAGTATCGCGATACGCAATGATCGACAGCACCGGCCCAAAAATCTCTTCACGGGCAATCGTCATGTCGTTGCTGACGCCGCTAAATACGGTCGGACGCACGAACCAGCCGCGCTCCACGCCTTCCGGTCGGCCCTCGCCACCGGCAATCAATCGCGCGCCTTCGTCGATGCCGATGCCGATATAACGTTGCACGCGCTCCCACTGCTTGCGGCTGACCATCGGGCCGATCCGCGTAGCCGGATCGCGCGGATCACCGGCTTGCGTGCGAGCGACTTCAAAGCTCATCCGCTCTTCGAATTCCGCAAGGCGGCTCTGCGGCACAAGAATCCGCGTACCGGCAATACACGCCTGACCGCTGTTCATGAACCCTGCCTGGAGCGCCAACGGCACCGCCTCTGCGAAATCGGCGTCGTCGAGTATGACCACCGGCGATTTACCGCCCAACTCTAACGTGACGCGCTTCAATGTCTCCGCGCCGGTGCGCAGAATCGTCTTGCCGACAGCCGTCGATCCGGTGAAGGAAATCTTCGCCACGTCCGGATGTGCGCTGATTTCCGCCCCCACCGTGTCGCCCCGGCCCGTGACGATATTGAACACGCCCGCGGGCAAGCCAGCTTCGTGCAGCGCCTCGGTGATGATGCGTGTCTGGATCGCGCTCATTTCGCTCGGCTTGATGACGGCCGTGCAGCCCGCTGCAATCGCCGCAGCCAGCTTCCCGCAGATAAAGCCGCCATTGCTGTTCCACGGTGTAATCAGTCCGGCGACGCCGAGCGGCTGCATGACGACGTCGGCCGTGCCGGCGCGTCGCGTGAAATCATAGGTCTGCAAGACCTTGATGACTTCCGCGAGCACGTCCGCCGGGTATTTCGCCATCCAGCGCGCGCGTGACACCGGCGCACCGTATTCCTCGACGATTGCTTCATACAGCTCGTCTTCTCTCGCCTGAACCGCGGCGTGCATGCGTTCGAGCAGCGCGATCCGCTCTTCCTTGCTGGTGCGGGAAAACGCCGGGAAGGCGCGTTTGGCGGCCGCAATCGCGCGGCGAGCGTCTTCCGCGTCGGCCAGACGCACCGTGCCGATCACCGTTTCCTTAGCCGGGTTGTGAAGATCGAACCACTCTTCGCCGTGCGGGGTGACGAACGCGCCGTCGATATAAACCTTGTCGATTTGCTGCATGAAAGCTCCTACCCAGGAAGTTGTTGCCTCAAAGATAGGCTCAAAGGATTAAGCCGACTAGCCATATAATCAAGGATGATTCATTGAGCAGGATGGGATAATGAAGACGCCCGGTTTGAGCGAACTGGAAGGCGTGCTTGCGGTGGCGCGCCATCGTAGCTTCCGCGCAGCGGCCACGGAACTTGGCGTGTCGACATCGGCGCTGAGCCATGCGATTGCGGCGCTGGAGGCGCGCATCGGCGTGCGGCTCTTTAATCGGACCACGCGCAGCGTGTCGTTGTCCGAGGCGGGCGCGCAATTCGTCGACAGCGTGGCGCCGGCGTTATCGACCATTCGCGTGGCTATCGAGCAGGCCGGCAGCTTTCGTGACACACCGGCGGGCACGCTGCGGATCAATACGTCGACGGGCGCGGCGCGCCAGGTGATGCCCTTGCTGCTGGAATATCTGCGGCGTTATCCGGTGATGAAGCTGGATCTCGTCACCGAGGGGCGCATGATCGACATCGTGGTGGAGGGCTTTGATGCCGGCATTCGGTTGGCTGAGATTGTGCCGCAGGACATGATCGCGGTGCCGTTCAACCGGCCGCAGCGTTTTGCAGTCGTTGGGAGTCCCGCCTATTTCGCCGAAAATCCGAAGCCGCGCAAGCCAGACGACCTGCGTGCACACCGTTGTATCCGGATGCGCATGCCGAGCGGCCGTATTTATCACTGGGAGTTCGAGCGACGCGGCGAGGCAATCAGCGTAGATGTGCAGGGCATGCTGACGCTCGATGAGCCGCTGCTCATCATGGAGGCAGCCCGCGAGGGATTCGGACTGGCGTACATGACCGAATGGAACGTGGCGGCGGATCTGGAAGCGGGCACGCTGCAGCGTGTGTTGGAAGATTGGACGCCGGCGTTTGAGGGGTTGTGTCTTTACTATCCCGGGCGACGTCATGTGCCGGCGGGGTTGCGGGCGTTGATCGAGATGATTCGGGAGGGCGCGTGATAGTAAAAATCCGCCACCTCTCGCATTTTCCCGCCGTTCAAGCCAGTTGCGTTGCAGCGTGCCACCACGCGACGAATAACATTTAATGAACTGACACACGGCTTGCATGCGCCAGCACTGTGCAGCTCGGCTGAAACCCTTTAGCTTTCAGTCCCCCATCCACTCTTCCGTCTTACTACTGTTCCAACGAAACAAACTCCCGCGCCAGCCCGCGCTTTCACAGCGTCCCCGCCACCGTGCAAGCTGATCGAGCCATACGATGTTAAAGCGCAGAACCTTCCTGCTAGGCGGCGCCGGCGCGCTCGGTGTGCTGCTGGTCGGCTGGTCGGTGCTGCCGCCGGGCCAGCGCCTGACCCTCGCCACGCCGTTGCCGACAGAAGGCAACCAGGTCGCACTCAACGGCTGGGTCAAAATCGCCGCGGACAACACCGTGACGATCGTGGTGTGCAAAGCGGAAATGGGGCAGGGCATCCACACGGGCCTTGCGATGCTGCTGGCCGAGGAACTCGACGCCGCCTGGTCGCAGGTCCGCGTGGAGAACTCGCCGATCGACAAGATCTACAACAGCGTGCAGAACATCGTCGACGATCTGCCGTTTCGCCCGGACGACGACAGCACGGTCAAGCGCGCCACGGTCTGGATGACCCGCAAGCTGGTGCGCGACGCCGGCACGATGATGACGGGCGGTTCATCGAGCATGAACGATCTATGGGCGCCGATGCGTGAAGCCGGCGCCTCGGCGCGTGCGATGCTGATCGGTGCGGCGGCCGCGCAATGGAAGGTGGCACCCGGCGAATGCCGTACGGAAGGCGGCTACGTACTGCATGCAGCAGGTCACAAGGCGAGCTTCGGCGAACTGTCCGCGATGGCTGCACAGCAACCGCTGCCACGCAAGGTTGCGCTGAAAGATCCTGCTGAGTTCAAACTGATCGGCAAACCGGTGCGGCGTATCGAAGCCGCGTCGAAAATCAACGGCACAGCGCGCTTCGGCATTGACGCGCTACCCGATGGTCTCATCTACGCAAGCGTGGTGATGTGTCCCACTTTGGGCGGCACGGTGGCGCATTTCGACGCCTCGCCTGCCAGGACGATGCCCGGCTTCATCAAGGCGTTTTCGCTGAAGCCCTACGCGGGTGGCAGCGGCGGCGTCGCGGTCATCGCCGACAACCCGTTCCGCGCGATGAACGCGGTGAGTGCAATCAACGTGGTGTGGAATGACGGCGCTGCGGCCAATCTGTCGAGCGCAAACGTAGACACTCAACTCGCGCAGGCGCTGGACGACAGCGACGGCCACGCCTACTACCATCGCGGTGACGTCGACGCCGCATTGAGCGGTGCCGCGCGCACGATCAGCGCCGAGTACCACGCACCGTATCTCGCACATGGCGCGGTCGAACCAGTGAACTGCACGGTGCAGGTCGCGGACGGCGCGGCCACCGTTTGGGTTTCCACGCAAATGCCGACGCTCGCGCGGCAGCACGTTGCGAAAGTGCTGGACATCGACATCGACAAGGTCGACGTGCAAACGCAACTGCTCGGCGGCGCTTTCGGGCGCCGTCTCGAACTCGATTTCATCGCGCAAGCCGCGGCGATTGCGCGCGAAGGCGGTGGTCGTCCGGTACAAACAATCTGGTCGCGGGCGCAGGATTTCACCCACGATTTCTATCGTCCGGCGTGCGTGTCGCGACTCAAGGCCGGTCTCGACAAAGACGGCAAGCTGGTCGCGTGGCATGCCACCTCAGCGAGTCAGGCGATCGTGCCGGAATCGCTCGTGCGTTACTACGGCGTGCCGCGCATTCCCATCGACAAGACCACGTGCGAAGGCGCGTTCGATCAGCCCTACGAATGGCCCACTGCACGTGTGGCGCACAAGATCGTCGAATTACCGATCCCGATTGGATTCTGGCGCTCGGTTGGCCATTCGCATCAGGCGTTTTTCACCGAAGGTTTCACCGACGAACTCGCTGTAGCCGCCGGTCAGGATCCAATTGCATTTCGCGCGGCGCTGCTCGCGCAGCATCCGCGCCATCTTGCGGTGTTAAGGCGCGTTGCAGCCTTGTCCGACTGGGGACATCCCATGACGCGTGCGGCCGATGGCACAAAGCGGGCGCGCGGCGTCGCGCTGCATGAAGCGTTCGGCAGTGTCGTCGCGCAGGTGGCGGAGGTATCGGTTGGTGTGAACAAGCAGATTCGCGTGCATCGGGTGGTCTGCGTGATCGACTGTGGACTGCCGGTGAACCCAAACCTGATTCGTCAGCAGATGGAGGGCGGCATTGTATTCGGCCTCTCGACTGCGTTGCAGGATGAAATCACTTTCGTCGGCGGTCAGGTGGCGCAGAAGAACTTCGTCGATTTCCCGGTCGTGCGGATGAACGATTGTCCGGTGATCGAAGTCGACATCATGCCCAGCCAGATGCACCCACAGGGCGTCGGCGAACCAGGCGTGCCGCCGGTTGCGCCGGCGGTGGCCAACGCGGTATTCGCACTGACCGGTCAGCGCTTGCGCGCGCTGCCGCTGAGGGTTGCGTGAAACGCTTCAGATTGACGGAGAAAACATGGGATCGCTAAACATCAACGGCCGCGCGGTTGCCGTGCAAGCTGAACCGGACATGCCGCTTCTGTGGGTGCTGCGCTGCGACCTCGGCATGACCGGCACCAAGTTCGGGTGCGGTGTGGGCATTTGCGGCGCATGCACGATCCACCTGGACGGCAAGGCGGGCCTTGCCTGTCAGACACCGATGTCGAGCTTGCACTCGCAGAAGATCACGACGATAGAAGGCGTGCAGGGCGCCGAAGCGCAGGCGCTAAAAGCGGCGTGGATTGATCTCGACGTGGTGCAGTGCGGTTATTGTCAGAGCGCGCAGCTAATGGCGGCCTGCGCGCTGCTCAAGCAGAAACCCAATCCCACTGATGCGGATATCGATGCGGCGATGTCCAACATTGTGTGCCGTTGCGGCACGTATCCGAGGGTGAGGGCGGCGATTCATCAGGCGGCGGCAAAACGGCGGCCCGCTTGAGGCCGGCATCACCGCAGACAGCGACGCCTGGGTGAGCCGATTACGAGCCCAGTGGGCTCAGTTTGCCAGCATCTCCACGACCGCCACCACTACCGTGAAAACGCCGATACAACCGCCCAGCGTGGCTGCGCCTTGCATGAATTGCGACATACGTGACCCCGTAACGTGTGGTGTTGAGGCCTGTATTTAACCTGAATTGAAAGGTAAAAGAAAGCTTGTCAATAATAGCGATTTACCCGGATGAGGGGAGGCGGGCGGGTCAGGGCGCCTTGGTAGCCGCCGCCGGCATGGCGACCTTAGCCGGTGCCGCAGCAGTAGCAGGAGTCGTAGCATTAGAACCCGCAGCCCCAGGCACCGCCTGCGCGTCAGTCTCCCACCCACCACCCAGCGCGAGGAACAGATTGACCTGATCAATCGCCACCTGCCCCTCCGCAGCCGCCACCTGAGATTTCGTCGAAGTCAGCGTGCGGGTGGCATCCAGATCCGAAATAAACGACTCGCGCCCGGCGCGATACAGGCGATGTGTTTCATCCGCCGACGCAGTGGCCGACTTCAACGCGGCACGCAAGGCGTCGGCGCGGGCATAGTCGGACGCGTAGGTCGCGAGGCTGGTTTCGGTTTCGCGCAATGCGGTCAGCACCACGCCGTCGAACTTCGCCAACGCAACATTGCTTGACGCTTGAGCTTCACGCACACGACCCCGTGCGCCATTCGTGGGGAAGGTCCAGCTGATCAGCGGACCGAAGGCCCAGCGTGCCGTCGGCGAGGTGCCGAGGTCCTCCAGAACCCCGGTCAAACCCGCCGACGCACCGATGCTCACCGTCGGATACAACGCGCCCGTCGCGACCCCGATGCGTGCAGTCGATGCTGCCAGTTGACGCTCGGCCTCGCGCACGTCCGGGCGACGCTTGAGCAGCGCGGCACCGTCGCCGACCGGGATCGGCTGGCGGATCTGCGGCAACGTGCTGCAGGCCAGCACGGCTGGCGGCAAATCGGACGGCGCGCGTGCGAGCAGCGCTGCGAGCCGGTATTGCGCAATCTGGCGGCGCGCCGTATAGCGCGGAATATCCGCCGCCAACGTATCGACCTGGGTTTGCCCGCGCGTCACATCGGGCTGATTGCCGCGACCCGCGTCGCGCAATCGGCGCGATACGTCCACACGCTCCTTCTGCAAGGCCAACGATTGCTGCGCGATCCTGAGTTCCTCGGCGGCCGAGCATTGGTCGACGTACGAGCGCACCACATCCGCGACCACTGTAATTCGCGCGAGATCGGCGGCCGCCTGCACGGATTCCGTATCCGCCGCCGCCGCTTCGACACCACGCCGCAGCTTGCCGAACAGATCGATTTCGTAGGAGATGCTGATACCGATATCGCCTTCATTGACGACCGGCAGCTTCTCGGTAAGCAGGTACTGCTCGGCCGATTCCTGCGCGCGTTCGAGCAGCACCGAACTCTTGCCGGAGAAGCCGCCTTGAGCCTGCGCGACACCCAGCGCTTCACGCGAACGCGCGAGGTTCGCCGCCGCGACGCGCAAGTCGGTATTCGACTGCAGCGCCTCGTCGACCAGCTTGTTCAGCACCGGATCGTCGTAGAGCTTCCACCAGATCACCGGCACGTTCTGTTGCGTGGTCAGTTTGGCATCGGCGCCTTCGATCGGCGCGTTGGCGAGCGGCGCGTTGACCAGCGCCTGCTTCGGCAGTGCGTAATCGGGGCCGACATTCACGCAGCCGTTGAGCGCGACGCTCAACGGCAAGAGTGGCAGCAGCGGCAATAAGGGAAGGGCGCGCGACAGCTTCATTGCGACGCGCCCGACATGACGGCAGCAGATGCCGGTTGCGCAGTAGAAGCAGCGGAGGCAGCCGGGACAGCAGAAGTAGCCGAAGCCGAAGCCGCCGATGCATCCACCGTACCCGAAGCGCCCGCAGCCGGACGCTGCTTGCCGGTCGGCGACAGATCGCGCACCGACACCGTCGCGGTGCGTCCAGCGATCATGCGGAAGTCGGCAGGCACCTCGTCGAGCGCAACGCGCACCGGAATCCGTTGCGCGAGCCGCACCCAGCTAAATGCCGGATTCACGTTCGGCAGCAGATTCGACCCTTGCGTGCGGTCGCGGTCTTCAATCCCCGCGACGATGCTTTGCACGTGACCGCGCAGCACGTTTGGCTCGCCCATCACCTGGATATCGACCCGCTGGCCGATGTCGATGCCGCGCAGTTTGGTCTCTTCAAAGTAACCGTCGACGCGGAACGAATGCATATCCACCACCGCCAGCACGGCACGGCCTGCCGAGACGAATTCGCCGGTACGCGGTGCGCGGTCGTTCAGATAACCGTCGACAGGACTCACGATCGTAGTGCGTTGCAAATTCAGCTTGGCGGTATCGATCGCGACGTTCGCATCGGCGAGCGCCGCTTCCGCTGTTTCAACACGCGAGCGGCTTTCCTCTGCGACCTCCGCCGCAACCAGGTTGCCGAGCTGGCGATTACGCACGTCTTCGCGGCGCGCCTGATCGAGGGTAGCGCGGCGTTGCTGCGCGGTGGCCTGCGCCTGGCGCAGTGCGAGCGCGTAGCGGGCCTGATCGATCACGAACAGCACCTGGCCTTGTTTGACCTGCTGGTTGTCCACCACTTCGACCGATGAGATCAGCCCCGAGATATCCGGCGCAACCTGGATCACGTCGGCGCGTACATGACCGTCGCGAGTCCACGGCGCGAACATGTAATAGGCGACCAGTTTCCACAGCACGAAGGCTGCAACCACGACGACGATCAGGGTCAGCAGAATTTGACCGACGGAGAACCAGGTTTTTTTCACGTTATTAGTCTGTGCGAAACGACGACGACAAGGCCCAGCACCAGCACATAGATGCCGAGATCGAAGATGGAGCGATGCCAGACGAAGCGGTAAAAGCCGACGCGTTCGAACACCGTGCGAATGGCCAGGTTGATCAGATAGGCGACCAACATCAGCACCAGCACGGCCGGTACGAACACGCCGAAGATATCGATTTCACCGATCATCGCGGGAACGGGCAAAGGAGAGGATGGGGTTGCGGGACGGGCGCATCAGGCAGCGGCCTCCGGTTCGGGCGGCGTGGGTGTGATTAGCGTGGCCGGAAACAGCGAAAGACGCAAGCCGACCAGCGCGTGCAGCGCCTCGCGCAATCTGCGCGCCGAGGTTTGCGCGGTCGGGCCCGGCGCGCCGGCATTGGCTAGGCCTTGTGCAGTGACGCGCGCCACGGCTGAATCAATCGACGACATCAGGCTCTCGGGCACCGGTTGGCGCTTGCGCTGGTCGATGCACCATTGGAAGTAGTCGCGCACGTCTTCGAGGACCTGATCGATCGCAGCCGGCGCTTCGCCGCCGAGCTTCCCGGTCAGACGGCGCAGATCGAGCGCGTTGAAAGCAATGCGCAGATCGCGGAAGCTTTCGATCGACGGATGGCGATGGTCGTCCGTGGCGGCGAGGCGCGGGATCAGCTGCATCAGGCGGTCGAGCATGCGCGCGGCGAGATTACGCGGGTCTTCGATCGTCCGGGCGGACGCAGTCAGCGCCACGTCGGCCCAGCTCGAGCGCAACAGCCGGGAGGCCGCGAGTTCGGCGCCGAACGGCCGCGTCGCGCGGGTCCACAGATACGCATACAGCAAGCCGGCAAGGCCCGCGAGATTGCTGTTCAGGAAGATCAGGAAGTCGGCCGAATAGGCATCCTGAATGCTAATGAAGGTGGCGGTATTGACGGCCACGAGCACCGTCACCATGTTGAACTGCGGACGCGGGATCAGCGTGCCGACAAGGATGAACGGCCCGGCGAACAGGATGACCAGCATCGGGAAATCGTGCACGTGAGGCAGCACGGCGAACAGATAGATACCGGCGGCCACCACTGCGATCGCCGTGGCGACGAAGAACTTGAACACCATGGGCGCGGGTTCGTCGAACGCGGCGAAGAAGCAGCAGGCGACTGCTGCCAGCGTCGCCGCATTAGCGCCGTCCGCCCAGCCTGAACTGATCCACAGACTGCACGCGATGACGACCGCGGCGCCCGCTGAAACCGTCGAAAACAGCATGATGCCGCGATCGAAGAACCGCTCGGTGCCGCCCAGCCGCCAGTGACGAAAGCGTGGCCGCCACGAGCCTTCTTCGCGCGTGATGATGATGCGCAGTGAGCGGCAGTCCTGCCAGATATCGATCACCTGTTTCAGGCGCCATAGCGCGTTCGAAAGCAGTGCGTTGTCCCAGGTCGCCAGCGCGGCCGGCGGCGGCTGCATCGCGGCGATGCGCTCGCGCAACGCGTTGGCTTCCGGGTCGGGATGATAGCCCCCGCTGACCGCGGGAAGCGGCGCATTGAACCACTTGATGACGTCGTTGAGCAAGGCTTCGAGGCCTTCTGGCCATGTCTGGCGACCGCTGTTGTAGAGCGCGATCAGCGGATCGGCCAGCGCCGACATCATCGGCAGCAGCAACTGCATGCGCCCGCGCAACTCGTGAGTGCGTGTCAGGATGTCCGGCCGGGTATGGTCGTAGGCCAACTGGCTCAGTAGCAATTCCAGCCCGTTGATCGTGCTCGCAATGCGCTGGCGAGCCCCCGAGATCGCCGAGCCCGCAATGCGCCCAGACAGCGTTTCGGTCGCATAGAACGCAGCGTCGCGAAACCACGCGTCGGTTCGCTCGATGATGGTGGGGGCGAGCCGGCTGGGAAACAGCGAACTGCCGACAATGCTCGCGCACACGATGCCGAGCAGGATCTCCTCGGTACGGCTGATAGCCAGATCGAACACGCCGCCTGGATTGGTCACCGAAGGCAACGCAATGATCGGCATGGTGTAGGCCGCCAGCATGAAGACGTAGCTGCGCGCAGTGCGATCGGCCACCGCCAGATACAGCAGCGTGCCGGTCCACAACGCGACGATCACGCTGAACAGGTATGGCGATTCGACGAAGGGCGGCACCAGCAGTACCGCAGCCGATGCGCCCAGCATGGTGCCGAGCGCACGATAAAGTGCCTTGGAGCGGGTCGCGCCGACAAACGGATTCGACACAATGTAGACGGTGGCCATCGCCCAGTACGGTCGCGGCAATTCGAGCGCGAGGCCGATGTAAAGCGCGATCATCGCCGCGGCAAACGTCTTGACGGAGAAGAGCCAGTCGCGGATGGAGGGATAGACCATAACCCGTTACTCGGCGTCCCGGGGATTGGGGGACGCCGGAGCGTCGGCCGTGAAAGCAGCCAGCACCCGTAAGGTCGCTTCGAGATCGCTACGCGAGATACCTTTCAAAGCTTGCGCCCGCAGCGTATTCAGCTCTTCTTCCATTTTTGCGGTGACGGCGCGGCCTTCATCGGTGAGTGCCACGGTCTTGGCGCGCCGGTCTTCAGGATCTTCGTCGCGGCGCATCAGGCCGGCCGCGCACAGTTGATCGAGCAGCCGCACGAGCGAGGGCCCTTCAATGCCGATGTGATCGGCCAGCGTGACCTGCCGCACCGCTTCACCGAGCCGGCTGGCGGTGAGGAGGGGCGTGGCGCACGCTTCGGAAACATTAAAGGCCGCGAGCACGTCATGGCTCGTGCGCCGCCATTTTCTGGCAGCGACGACCAGGGTGCTGCTAACGGTGCGGCGCAAGATATCGAGATTCGACATGGCCGCTATTGTATTTCCTAAAAATTCGTTAGCAAACTATTGAATTGGATTTTTGTGGGAATGTACTCCGCGGAAGTCTGAAGTCGTAATGTGACAAACAATTGCGTCTTCTTCTCAGGCCGCGAGGCCGAGCCGGACGGTACGCGCCAGATCGTCGAGCTGGAATGGTTTGCGCAAGATCGTGCAGCGCTTGACGGCGAGACCCGAAATATCCACGTCCGCGTAACCGGTCGCGAGGATCACCGGCAAGTCCTCGCGCATCTTGCGCGCCGCGGCGATGACGTCGATGCCGTTCATGCCCGGCATCGCGAAGTCGACCACGAGCAAGTCGGGCTTGTCGTCCTGCAAACGGTTCAGCCCGGCCTGGCCGTCCGCGGCTTCGGTCACGGTGTAGCCGAGCATTCTTAAACACTCGACCAGCATCGCCCGCACCTCGCCGTCGTCTTCGACAACCAGTACGCGTTTCACGCCCACTGCGTTCTGTTCGACGTCGGAGACCACCGCGATCTGCGACGCCACGCGCTCGCGCAAGGGCAGCCAGATCTCCACTGTGGTGCCCGCGCCCTCTTCGCTGAAGAGGCGCGCAGTGCCGCCGGCTTGCCGCGCGATGCCGTAGACCTGGCTCAGGCCGAGGCCCGTGCCTTTGCCGATCGGCTTGGTCGTGAAGAATGGATCGAACACGCGCGAGACCACATCGGGTGGGACGCCTGAGCCGGTGTCGACGACTTCGAGCACGACATAGTGACCGTCGCCGAGCGTTTCATCGGGGGCTTCACGCTCTTTCACGTGAATGGCCAACTGACCACCGTTCGGCATTGCGTCGCGCGCATTGATCGCCAGATTGAGGATGGCCAGTTCGAGCTGATTGGCGTCGGCCTGGGTCCACATCTCTTCGCCGTCGAATTCATTGGTGTAGCGGATGCCCGACCCGAGCGACACGGTGATGATGTCGCGCATGCCTTGCAGCAAGGCGACCACGTCCACCGCTTTCAGATCGAGGTTGCTGTTGCGGGAGAAGGTCAGTAGCTGGCCCGTGAGTTTCGCGCCACGCTCGGTTGCGCGTTTGACCGTGGCGGCCATGGCGCGAATGCGATCGTCGCTGCCGATCCGCGCGATCAACTCCGAGTTGACCATGATGACGTTCAGCAGATTGTTGAAGTCGTGCGCGATGCCGCCGGTGAGTTGCCCGAGCGCTTCCATCTTCTGCGATTGCACCAGTACGGCCTGCACTTTGGCGCGCTCGTGAATCTCCATCATCAGCCGGTTGTTGGCGGACGCAAGCTCCTGCGTGCGTCCGGCAATGCGGCTCTCCAGCGAATCGTTGAGGTGCACCAGGGCTTCTTGCGCCTCGATCAGTTCGGCCAGATGGCGGCGCGATTCGTACTGCCGGGAGCGCGCCCTTAGCGATGAACCCACCGCGCGCCGCAGCGTTTCCGAGTTCAGCGGACGCTCGAGCACCACCACGTTGCCGAGCCGCTCGAGCACTTCGAGGCTGCGCGCCGAACGGCGCCCGACGCGATTGGCGGCGAGCAGAATGAAGGGAAAGTCGGACCACGCCGGTTGCTGTTCGAGCCAACCGAACAGGCGCGATGCATGGCCGTCCGCGAGGGCTTCTTCGGCGATCAATGCACTGCCCGCGCCGGCATCCAGCGCTTCGGTGAGTGCATCGGCATCGCGGCAAGCAACGGATACACGGGCGTCCTTCTGCAGGACTTCGGCAATCACATCGGCGTCGCGGCCGAACGGCGCCAGGATAAGGACGCGTTGCTCCATGGCGTTACCGCCGCGACGTGTCGATGAGCCGATCCTGCTCGCCGAGCAGGGCTGTACCGCCGCGGTAGGAGGGCAGGCCGGAGAGCACACCTTCGAAGTCGCGCAATGCTTCGCCGACCTCCACGCCGTTTCGGCCGAGCCGGAACTGGCGGATCGAGCGCTCGTGCGCGTTGGCGCGGCTCTTCACGGCGGTGACGGCCGTCAGCACTTCGCCATGGTGTTCGAAGTAGCGGAACAGCACGACGACGTCGCTCAAATAGCTGATGTCGAGATCGTTCTGCACCTCGCCGATGATGCCGTGCTGGCCGAGCACCAGCATCGTGATGACGCCTTGCTGGTTCAGATAGCCGAGCAATTCATGCATCTGCAGAAGGAGATAGCGCTCGCCGGGCATGGCCTGGAGGTAGGCGTTCAGACTGTCGATGGCGATGTATTTGGCGCCTTTGTTTTCCACCGAGTTGCGCACGTCGCTCGCGAATTCGCCGGGCGAGATTTCTGCCGGATCGATCTGGCGCAAGGTCAGCAAGCCGCTCTCGACGTGCGGCGCCAGGTACATGCCGAGCGTCGCGCAACGGATCATCAACGTGGTGAGGGTTTCGTCGAACACGTAGTAGACGCAGCGCTCGCCACGTTCGAGCGCCGCAATCAGGCACGACACGACGGTCGTGGTTTTGCCGACGCCAGACGGTCCGATCATCAGCGCGTTAGTGCCGGGGATCAGGCCGCCGCCGAGCAGCGCGTCGAGGCCGGACGTGCCGGTGCTGAGCACATTGGTGTCGAACGGCGTGTGATGCTCGGCTGCGACGAGGCGCGGATACACGTGGATGCCGCCGGTGTCGAGCGTGAAGTCGTGATAGCCCTCGCGGAACTTCATGCCGCGCATCTTGGCGATGCGCATGCGCCGCCGGTTGCCGCCGTAGTCGTGCACGAGGTTGTCGAGGCTGATCACGCCGTGCGCGATGCTGTGCAACTGGACGTCGCCGGGGTCCGACGAATTGTCGTCGAGCAACAGCACCGTACATTCGCGGGTGGCGAAATAGCGCTTGAGCGCGAGAATCTGCCGGCGATAGCGCAACGGGTTCTGCGACAGGAGACGCAACTCGGAGAGACTGTCGAGCACGATGCGCACGGGTTTGAGTTCGTCGACCTGTTCGATGACGTTGCGCACGGTCTCGCCGAGCTCGACTTCGGCCGGGTGCAGCACGGTCTGCTCGTATTGCGGGTCGAGGCCTTCGTCGGACAGCAGCTCGAGAATCGTGAACTGGCTGAGGTTCCAGCCGTGGCTGTCCGCGACCGAGATCAACTCGGCGCGCGTCTCGGACAGTGTGATGTACAGCCCCGCCTGGCCCTGCTCAATGCCCTTGAGTAAGAATTGCAACGCAAGGGTAGTTTTGCCGGTGCCGGGCGCGCCTTCGACAAGGTACATGCGGTGGGGGGTGAGGCCGCCTCCGAGGATGTTGTCGATTCCCTCGATCCCCGAGGAAAGGCGGGCCGTTGAGGCGGCGGCAGGTAGGTTGGGCATAGCGTAGCGATCGCGTCGGTAGTGGCTTTGTTTTTTCAGCCGGTACGGACGGAATGCAATTTGTATGCCTATGGGTGCGTTGCGCCGGCCTTCGCGGTTGTGTCGCAAGCACCCGGAACGCTCAGCCGTGAACGCGCTCCTTGACCAGTTCGATAAAGCGGGTCGCCGCGCTATTGCGCAGTCCCGCGGGGTAAGCAAGATGCAGCGGAGCACTCAACTTCGCGGGATTCGTCAATGTGCAATAAACGGTGCCCACCTGGTCATAGCGTTGCATCGACGCCGGCACCAGCGTCACCCCCAACCCTGCCGCGACCAGATTGATCCCCGACACCATGCGTGGCACCTCGCGCGCAATCCGCGGGACAAACCCGGCTTGCTTGCATGCTGCCAGGATATCCGCATACATGCCCGGCGCCCCCGGCCGGCGGACCAGAATGAAGTCCTCGTGCGCCAATGCCTTTAGCGACACCTGCGGCCGCTTTTTACCCGCCCCTTTCAGCAACGGATGCCCAACCGGCAATACCACCACCATCGGTTCGTCGAGCAATAACTCGAACGCCACGCCCTCGCGTACATCGACCGGCTTGCGGAGAAACGCGGCCTGAATTTGCCCCGCGGCCAAACGCTCGATAATTTCCGCCGCATTGAGTTCGGCAAGTTCCACGGCAACCTCGGGGCACACCGCGCGAAAGGCCCGGATCGTCTCGGTGGTGAAGGGATGGAACGCCGCCGAACTGGTGAGGCCGATCGAGATCGTGCCGAGCTCGCCGCGCGCAATCCGGTTCGCCCTGTCCACCGACTGTTGCAGCTCCTGCAGCAAGCGTTGCGCGTCTTCCGCAAAGGCTTGCCCCGCAGGCGTCAAAGTTACGCCGCGCGGCATGCGCACAAACAGTTCGAAGCCGATCTCTTCCTCCAGCGTTCGAATCTGCTGCGAGAGCGGCGGCTGTTGCATGGCCAGCCGTTCGGCCGCACGCGTGAATTGGCCTTCCTCAGCAACCGCCAGGAAGTAGCGCAAATGTCGAAGCTCCATCGTGTTCTGTCTCCTGGGTCGCGCTTTGCGTTCGATTCATTGCCATATCGTATAGATATGGATAGTGCATAAAACAGGTATTTTACATTTACCACGCCCAATCCTACGATCTCGTCCATCGCGTCGATCGAGGCCTGCGCTGCGTACGACAAGTACGGCAAGCAGGCTCGAGCGCCCCGCGACATAAAACAAAATCCACAGGAGACGATAGTGAAAAAGCAATGTGCGGTGGCCGCATTGGCCGTGGTGAGTTGCGCGAGTGCGCATGCTCAGGCATCGGTCACGCTGTACGGGGTGATCGATACGAATATCGAATTCCTCAACCATGCAGGGGCCATTGGTGGCTCGCTGGTCCGCGAGAACTCCGGTGGACTGAGCAACTCGCGCTTCGGTTTTCGTGGGACCGAAGACCTCGGCGGCGGCAATAAAGCGTTCTTCATTCTCGAAGCGGGCTTCAACGGCAACGACGGCACCAACGCAACGGCCGGCGTGCTATTCAACCGGACCGCGGCGGTCGGGGTGTCGAATGAAGCCTTCGGTGCGTTGTCGGCGGGTTTGCAGTACACGGCGATGTACGACACGCTCATCAAGTACGACCCGATGGTGTTCGGCCAGCAATACACGTGGATGCCGACCACCGGCTCCGCGGACGGCTTCTCGTTCAAGGCGCGCGTGAACAACTCGGTCAAGTATGTGGGCCGCTTCGGCGGCTTGACGGCGACGGCGGATTACAGCTTCGGCGGCACGGCGGATTCGTTTCAAAGCAGCGCGGCATACGGCGGCGCGCTCGATTACGACAGCGGCAGCTTTGCCGCAGCGGTGGCTTACGACTACCGCAACGGCGCCATCAATTCGACCGGCATGTGGACCAAGTCGCGCAACTGGAGCGCGTCGGCGCGCGAGCAGATCGGCGACGTAACCGTCATGGGCGGCTACGAGCACTATCTGTTCAACCCGACCAAGGGCAAGACGGTGTCGTCGGCGTTGTGGTTCGGCGGCGTGCGCTATCTGATCGCGCCGACGTTCCGTTTGACGGCCGCCGCGTATTACCAGAGCAACAAGGCGGACAACGTATCGAACTCGTTGATGGGCGTGCTCGGTGCGGACTATATTCTGTCGAAGCGAACCGATGTGTACGCAACCGTTGCCTATGCCGCTTCCACGCGCTATGCCAACGACCAGTACACGCCGGTCGGCTTGACGAGCGACACCGCTTTCGGTCCGAACCAGACGGGTGTGACGCTCGGTATCCGCCACCGGTTCTGAGTTTTTGAGCTTTTCAACGACAGATTTGACGATGCGCCGCGTTCAAGACAGTGCACGGTGATCAGGAGCAAGCTGCATGACATTCAATCTTTCACGACGTCTGGCGATGGGGTGCGCGGCAGCCGGTGCCGCCATGCTGGCGTTGCTCGCGCAACCGGCATTCGCGGTGCATGCCTACGAGTCGCATCTGAAACCGGTGGCGACGATCTCGGATACACGGTTTGTGATCGACGCGCCGCAAGGGCAAGCTGAATTTCCGCTGTACCTGTCGAAGGATTGGACCGTCGCGCAGCCGCAGGTGACGCGTGCGGTGATCGTGATTCACGGCAAACTGCGCAACGCGGACGTGTATTTCCGCACCGCGCAGAATGCACGCGACGCCGCTCATGCGGATCCCGATAGCACGCTCCTGATCGCGCCGCAGTTCCTCGCCACGCTCGACACGCGTATGCATAACGAACCGGCCAATCTGTTGCGCTGGACCGGCGACGCGTGGATGGGCGGCGAAGCGGCGCGGGCGCCGCAGCCCATCAGTTCGTATGCAGTGCTCGACGCGATCGTCACGCGTCTCGCGGATCGCAAGCTGTTTCCGAATCTGCGGCACGTCGTGTTCGCGGGGCATTCAGGTGGTGGCCAGGTCGTGCAGCGCTACGCGGTGGCGGCGCATAACATCGGCGTGCTGACGGATGAAGGCATCGACGTGCGCTACGTGGTGGCGAGCCCGTCGACGTATGCGTATTTCGATGCACAACGGCCGAATGCGCAAGGTGTAGCGGCGCCGTTCGATGCCGCACAATGCGCCGATTTCAATCAATGGAAATACGGCATGGACAATCGGCCGCCGTACCTGGATGACCGCTCGCCTGCGCAACTCGAAGCGACGTATGCGTCGCGCCGCATTGACTACCTGGTCGGCGGCGCGGACGATGATCCGCAGCAAAGCGCGCTCGATAGAAGCTGTGCCGCCGAAGCGCAAGGT
The DNA here is from genome assembly GCF_030464795.1 of Paraburkholderia sp. SECH2. Classification (NCBI taxonomy): domain Bacteria; kingdom Pseudomonadati; phylum Pseudomonadota; class Betaproteobacteria; order Burkholderiales; family Burkholderiaceae; genus Paraburkholderia; species Paraburkholderia sp. SECH2. Next base: position 33,082 of record NZ_JALPRH010000012.1, on the reverse strand, counting down.
CCGCAGCGTGTCGCGCGTGCAGAGGCGTATTACCGCTACATCCAGTCGCGTCATCCGGAAGGGTTGAAGCAGAGTTTTCATATCGTGCCGGGTGTGGGTCACAACGGCGCGCGCATGTTGACGTCGGTCTGCGCGTTGTCGGCGATGTTCGACACCAAAGGATGCGAGCAATGAGCGAGGCGAGTTTGAATCGGCGTGACGATGCGGCGTCCGCTTTGGAGGCATCGAACGGACTGAGCCCCTCGATGGTGCGGCGCGCGATCTTTGCCTCAGTGCTCGGCAACGGGCTCGAGTGGTTCGATTTTCTGATCTACGGCTACTTCGCAAAGATCATCGCGCAGGTGTTCTTTCCTGGCGGCAGCGGTTTCGTGTCGATCATGCTGACGCTCGCCACGTTCGCCGTGGGCTTTATCGTGAGGCCGATCGGCGGCATTCTGCTCGGCATCTACGCGGACCGGGCAGGGCGGCGCAAAGCGCTCTCGCTGCTGATCATTTCGATGGCGGCGAGCACGCTGTTGATGGGCCTCACGCCGGGCTATGCCAGCATCGGCATCGCGGCGCCGTTGCTCGTGGTGCTCGCGCGGCTGTTGCAAGGGCTCTCGGTGGGCGGGCAGTTCGCGACGGCCTCGGCGATGCTGGTCGAGTACGCGCCGCCGCACAAGAAGATGTTCTACGGCAGCTTCAATATGTCGGCGCAGGCGTTCGCGTTGCTGCTTTCGTCAGGCGTCGGTTATCTGCTGACCACGCAGCTCACGCATGAGCAACTGGTGGCGTGGGGCTGGCGCCTGCCGTTTCTGTTCGGCGCATTGGCGGGGCCGTTCGGTTTCTACATCCGGCATCGGGTGGCGGAATCGCCGGAGTTCGAGCGCTTGCTCGATCAAAAGGACAAGCCGCTGCGCGTGACGGTGCGCCAGTTCTTCCGCGATAACGGCGACGCGGCGATCTGTGCGATGGGCGTGATCATCATCGGCGCGGCGACCAATTATGTGTGGCACTCGTATCTGTCGGTGTATGTCGAGCGGCAATTGCATCTGCCGCTGTCCACCGCGCTGCTCGGCGCGTTCGTGTCGGGCGTGCTGAATCTGTTCCTGTTTCCGCTGTCCGGCAAGCTTGCCGATCGTTACGGCGCGTACCGGCTGTTCTATCCGATTGTGATCACGTGGATGGTGTGCGTGTATCCGCTGTATCACTTCGTCGTGACGAATCCCACGCCGGGGCATCTGTTCATCGCGCAGATGGTCGCAACGGTGTTCCTTGCCGCCATGTCCGGTTCGCACCCCGGCATGCTCGCGACGCTGTTTCCGGTGCGCAGCCGTTCGGCGGGCGTGGCGCTGTCGTACAACATTGCGGTGACGCTGTTCGGCGGCATGGCGCCGCTCACCATCACCGCTTTGACGCACCTGACCGGCAGCAGTCTGACGCCGGCGTTCTACCTGATTTTTGCCGGTTTCGTGTCGCTTGCGATGGTGTATTTCACGCGCTCGGGACGTGAGCCGGGCGGCGCAACGGCGAAGTTCGTCACGCGTTAACCGCCACTAGCCAGACTGATTAGATGACTCACGAGCTTATTGCATGACCCAGCCTTTGATTACCGATGACGAACGCGCGCCAAATGAACGTCCGGTTGCCGTCGTCGCGAGCCGGCATCTGAGTGTCGCGACGCTTGCGGGTAGCGGCACCGTGCCGGTGTTCGCGAACGGCGACTGGCTTGCGCCGACGCATGACGTCAAGCGTGCCGTGATTCTGATTCACGGACGCCTGCGAAATGCGGACACGTACTTCAATCTGGCGGAGCGCGCGTGCGCACTGGCTGGTGGCGATGCGGCCGATACGCTGCTGATCGTGCCGCAGTTCCTCGCGAGTGCCGACGTTGGCGCGCATGCGTTACCGCCATCCACGCTGCATTGGGAATGGACTAGCTGGATGGGCGGCGACAACGCCGAAGGTCCGGCGCCGCTCAGTTCGTTCGATGTGCTCGACGCCATTCTGCAGACGCTGGCGTCGCGTGAGCAGTTTGCGTCGCTGACCGAGGTGGTGATCGCCGGGCATTCGGGCGGTGGCCAGGTGGTGCAGCGCTATGCCGTGGTGACGCGCGGTGAGGCGCCGCTCGTCGCGCGCGGAATTGCGCTGCGCTATGTGGTCGCGAATCCTTCGTCGTACGTGTACTTCGATGCGATGCGGCCGACAGCATCAGGTGAATTCGTGGCGTTCGATGCGACGGCATGTCCGTCGTTCAATCGCTGGAAGTATGGGCTCGAAGATTTGCCGGCCTATGCTTCGAGCGACGGTGATTCGAGCTCCGCTGATGCGCTCGAATCACGCTATGCGCGTCGTGACGTCACCGTGCTGCTCGGCGGCGCGGATTGCGATCCGCAGCATTCGGCACTTGACCGTTCATGCGCTGCGCAGACGCAAGGCGAGCATCGGTTGGAGCGCGGATTGGCTTACGCGCGCTATATGGCGTCGCGGGATCCGGAAGGGGCTGCGAAGCATCGTACGTTTGTGATCGACGGCGTCGGGCACGACGCGAAGGGGATTTTTGCATCGGCGCAGGGGCTGGCGGCGTTGTTCGGCAAGGCATGAACCGTGCTACGGAGATAAGGCCAGCTTTCAAAGGACTGTGCCGACATGAACAAGACCCGAATTCTCGCGGCCGCGATCGCCGCTGTATCACTTGGCGCATTGCTGCCGTGCAGCGCGAATGCTGACGATGCGCCTAGCCCGTGTGCATCGCTCAAACGGATCGTCGCGGCGGCGCCGGACGGCCTGGCTTCGCTGACACCGGATGACGGCAAGGGCGTCGCGCAACCCTACGGCGATGACGCCCAGTGTTCGGCGAGCCGCGGGAGTTATCAATGCACGTGGACGCCGCATCACGACGCCGGTTCGAGCGCGGACGCGCTGCAGGGTGTCGCGGCGGACATCGCCTCGTGCCTGCCGGACGCGACGCATGATCAGAATTCACCGGGACGTCAGCATTTTTATCTTGGCACGCGCGCCAAACGGACCGATATCACGTTGACGCGGGCTGATTCGAGCAAGTTGAGGCTGGTTGTATCGGGCAAGTGAGCGGGCACGTGCGTTTCGGACTATCCGAGCGTAGCCGTTATTGTGATGCTGGCCACCATGTCCAGCCGCGTCGCGAGCGTCGCAACTCGACCATCGAGAGCGGCGCGATTTCGATGTGCGGAAACACGCCCGGCGGCGCGCCGAGTGCATGAACGATCGCGGCCCGGATCACAGGCGCGTGCGTGACGGCGACCACGGTCTGTGTGTTGCCTTGTATGACGTCCTCGCTCAACGCACCGTTTAGCGCATCGAGCCACTGTCCCACCCGCTTCACGAGTTGACTGAACGACTCGCCGCCGTGCGCGGCCGTGTCGGGATCGTGTGTCCATGCGGCGAGGTCGTGTGGTGCTTCGACCGCGAGATCGGCAAGGCGGCGGCCGTGCCACAGGCCGTAGTCCATATCTGCCAGCCGCTCGTCGACCGACGCCGCGGCACCGAGCCCCAAGGCCGACGCCGTGTCGCGCGCACAAACCGCAGGGCTGACGAAAACTGCCGCGTCATCCGGAATCGACAGACGCGCTCGTGCGGCGGCGGCTTCGGCGAGGCCGCGTGCGTCGAGCGGGTCGTCGGCAGGGAAGCGGCCCGCGCGCATCGCCGCGGTCGATGCGTGGCTGATCAGTAACAGCCGTATGTCCATTCAATTGATTTCCATAAAGACCGGACTAGAGCGGGACGCCGCGTACATGCTTTGCATTGCCGGGAGGCAAAGTTTAGCGCGTAGAATAGCGTCACTGCGAAGCACGGAAGCCGGTGAGAGCCCGGCGCGGTCGCGCCACTGTAATCGGCATTCATGAGCCGAAAGCCAGACCTGAGCTTCGCACCATCCCTCTTCAATCGACTATCGGGGCGCGTTACCCCCAGGAGATGTCCATTATGTCCAACGCTGTTTTCGATTCCACGACACAGCCCGTCGCCCAACCCACGCCGATTCCGCTGCGTGAACTGCTGCCTTGGGTCGTGTTCGGCGGCTTGCTGCTGTTGCTCGCGCTGTATTTCGTTGGTGCGGAGCAGGGCGCCACGTCGCTGGTGCCCGGCATGTATGTGCACGAATTCGTGCACGACGGCCGCCATCTGCTCGGCTTTCCCTGCCACTAACGGAGTCGAACATGGTCGGTAAATTGTTGGTACGCGGGATGCTTGCAGGCATCGCCGCGGGATTGCTCACGTTCGGCTTCGCGAGATTGGTGGGCGAACCGCAGGTCGATCAGGCGATTTCCTTCGAGGAAAAGGCCGACGCCGCCAAAGGCGAAGCGCCCGAACCCGAACTGGTGAGCCGCGGCACCCAGGCGGGTCTCGGACTGTTGACGGGCGTGGTGACGTACGGCGCCGCGTTCGGTGGGCTGTTCTCGCTGGTGTTCGCGTATGCGTATGGCCGCGTCGGTACGCTGAGTGCGCGCGCGTTGTCCGCATGGCTCGCGCTTGGCGCGTTTATCACGCTGGTGATTGTCCCGAACATCAAGTACCCGGCGAATCCACCCTCGGTGGGCGACCCCGAGACGATCGGGATGCGGACCGGCTTGTTCTTCCTGATGATTGCGATCTCGCTGGCTGCAATGGTGTTTTCGCTGAAGGTTCGACGCCGCGCGGCACTGAAGTTGGGCGCATGGAATGGTTCGATCGTGGCGGGCGTGGTGTTCGTTGCGATCATTGCGGCCGTGCAACTGTCGATGCCGACGATCAACGAAGTGCCGGCGGCTTTCCCGGCGGTGCTGTTGTGGAAATTCCGCGTCGCGGCCATCGGCATGCAGGTGATTATGTGGACGACCGTTGGACTGCTGTTCGGCGCGCTCGTTGAGCGCAGCAAATTGCTGGCTCCCGCGAGCCGCAGCGCCGCGAAGTCTGCTTACCTTTGATGTGAACGGCGTGACCGTGCGAGCCGCGGTCACGCCGACGTGCAGCGCGAGAGAAGCCAAATACATCAAGTACTTGGCGCGTTTGCCGGAATGTTATCCACAGGCTTGTGAACGTTTTCTGTGGATAAGCCACCCCTCTGCAATGCGCCGCTCCGCGCCAACCGTGTCGGCGATCATCGCTGCGTCTCCCCGCACCGCAAGCAACAAACCGATCTGCGTCAAGCACTTAGGTACGATGCCCCGTTGTTATCAACAACCCTATGAACATTTTCTGTGGACAAGTGCCATGGCTGCATAACGTTATGCAAATCGCTTGGTTGCCCGAAGCCGGGGCACATCCGACACTCACTCCAATCTCAAGCAAACCGAGCCTGGAGCCATGTCGAACCCATCAAGCCTGCGCCCATCGTGGGCCACTCGCCTCACGGCACTTCTGCTGCTGGCCGCATCGGCGATAACGACAACAACGGCCATCGCCGCGCCACCTTCGGGCGATCCGATCCTGATAGGCGTCAGCGGCCCGCTGACCGGCCAGAACGCTCAGTACGGCGCGCAATGGAAAGCTGGTTTCGATCTTGCATTAGATGAGATCAACAGCCACAACGGCATCAACGGCCGTCCGCTGAACTACGTCTTCGAAGACAGCCAGAGCGATCCACGCCAATCCATCACGATCGCGCAGAAATTCGTCAACGACCCGCGCATCCTGATCGAACTCGGCGACTTCTCGAGTCCCGCTTCGATGGCGGCGTCGCCGATTTATCAGCATGCGGGCCTCGTGCAACTCGGTTTCACCAACTCGCATCCTGACTTCACCAAAGGCGGCGACTACATCTGGAGCCCATCGGTCAGCCAGGCCGACGCGCAGCCGCTGCTTGCCGACCTCGCCGTGAAAACGCTCGGCCTCAAGCGCATCGCCGTGCTCTATCTGAACACCGACTGGGGACGCACCAGCAAGGACGTCTTCGTCAAAGCCGCCAATGAACGCGGCGCGCAAGTCGTTGCGGCCGAAGGCTATCAGTCGGCCGAGAAAGATTTCCGCGCGACGCTGGTGCGCGTGAGCGCTGCGAATCCGGATGGCATCGTGCTGATCTCGTACTACTCCGACGGCGCGCAGATCGCCCGCCAGGCGAGAACGAGCGGCATCAACCTGCCGATTGCTGCGGCCAGTTCCGTGTATTCGCCGAAATTCCTCGAACTCGGCGGTGAGGCCGTCAATGGCGTGGCGACGAACACCAGCTTCTTCCCCGGTGAATCCGGGCCTGAAGTGCAAAGCTTCGTTAAACGCTTCGAGGCGAAATACCACCGCGAGCCGGACGCGTTCAACGCGTATGCGTATGACGCCGTCATCATCGCCGCCTATGCGCTGCGCGCCGGCGGTCCTGACCGCAAGGCCGTGCGCGATGCGCTGCCGAAGCTGCACGACATTCCGAGCGTCGTGTTCGGCAAGGCCAATTTTGATCCGGCGACGCGTCGTGTGATCGGCGTGAAAAACATCAACGTGGTGGTGAAGAACGATAAGTGGACGTTGCTTGAGAGTAAGGCGACGGTTGCGCAGAAGTAGGCGTTCCGCTAGCGGTCTTGCGCTCCGAACATTCACAACATTCACGACTTTTGCGCCATGAGCCTTTTACTCGACCACATTGTGATTCGCGTCCACGATCTGACGCAGACCATTGAAAACTTCACTGCGCTCGGTTTCACCGTGCAGCAAGGCGGCACCCATGCCGATGGCGTGACGCATAACGCGCTGATCGGTTTCGCCGACGGCAGTTACATCGAGCTGATCGCTTTCTTGCAAGCGGCGCCGCAGCGTCGCTGGTGGGATGTGGGGCAGCGTCATGGCGATGGATTTGTTGATTACGCGTTGTTGCCGTCGAGCGTGGGTGCTGTGATTGACGCTGCGCACGGACGAGGTCTGCTATACGACGGTCCGCAGGCAGGTGGGCGTGTGCGTCCGGATGGCGCGCGGCTCGAGTGGCAGACCGGCCGGCCGCAAACCAGCGACTTGCCGTTCCTGTGCGGGGATATCACGCCGCGTCATCTGCGTGTCGCTGAGGGCGCGGTGCGTGAACATGCGAACGGCGTGCGAGGGGTGGCGAGTTTGACGGTCGCTGTGAATGATCTGACGACGAGTTTGCAGCGGTATCGGGCGTTGCTCGGCATCGGTGAAGGGGAGACGCGGACGGTGGCCTTGGCGGGGCTAGGAGCGGTGTCGGCGACGGTGTCGATTGGTGATACGTCCGTTGTGTTGCTGAGCCCCGTGCACGTCGATGCCGCGAGCGTTACCGCCGAGGGCGCGGCGTTGCGCCGGCAATTGGCCACGCGTGGGGAAGGGGTGTTGGGTGTCGCTTTGCGCGCTGATGGTAAAGCACAGCCGCAGGTGCTCGACCGTGATCGCACGCATGGCGCGTGGTTCGAGATCGCCGCAGGGTGAGGGGAATCGCCCTTCGGCGCGCAGCGCTTGGTAAGTTAAGTGGATCAAGCAGTTGGCGCTGTTGTGGGGTTGTTATCCACAGGCTTGCGAACATTTTCTGTGGACAAGTTCACAACAGCTGCTGGACCTGAATACCGTGGGCAAACAAAATCCGAATTCCATCGCCGCTTAGGCGCTCCTATTCCTAAGCGCCCAATTGAACACGCTCCGCGTTCTGGTGGCCGGCTGCGTCAACCGATCAAACAACTGGGCGACGGCGCCATCGAGTTGAGCGAGCGCTGGTGCCTTTGCCGGATCGACATCAACGGCAGCAGTCATCGGCACGGGCCCTTCCAACTCGTCACGTGTAGTCACTGCCACGCCACCGTTGTACCGCGCGATCAACGAGTCCAGCCGCGCAACGATCGATTCCACATGCGCAGCGCTGATATTCGCCGCATGGAGCGACACATCTTCCGACGACGTGACCCGCCGCGAAGGATCACTCAGCACTCGAGCCCAATGCAAGCAACACAGCAGCGAACCGGTGGCAAGTTCAACGCCGGGATTCCACACCACCACTCGCTGTGTCTGCAGTGGTTTCAACGCGATCCGTAGATCATGCCAGGTACGATCGAGCTTGCGCATGACCGACGCCGTCTCGGACGCTTGAGCGGTCGAGCCAGCTAGTCTCACTACTTCGCGCAGTGCGCCAAGCACTGCTCCAAGCCTCGTCTCGACGTGCCGGGTCGCCGCAAGCGGCATCATCAAAATCGCGACCGCAAACGACACGAGGCAACCGACCAGCACTTCTTCGATCCGCAACTCGACCAGCGGTCCCATTGCGAAGCCCAACTCGCCGTAAACGAGCCCGACGAGCACGGTAATGAAAAACACCCCCGGCGCATACGCGCTCAGGATGTAGTAAGCCCATCCGAATACGCACAGGATCATCGTGGCCACGAGCAACACGGACGAGTCGTGTAGCGGCGCGACCAGCAACACGCTGACTAACGCGCCCGCCAGCGTTCCGGCGAGGCGCTGTGCGCCGCGGTAGATCGTGTCAGCGCGTGATCGCGTGCCGAGAAACACCACGAAGGTCGTGATGACCGCCCAGAACCAGCGCTCGGGAGACAGCGAGTGGCCGATCAGCATCGCGAGAAAGGCAGCGGTCGTGGCGCGCGTGGCGGGCAGCCAGCAGAGTTTGGCGCGCAAATCGGCAAGCCATGACGCCGCGGACTGAGCACTCGTAGCGCCAACCGGTGAAGGCGAAGTGCCGCGCACATGGCCTTGATGCGCAATTTCTTTGAGCCGCACAATCGCGTGACGCAGCATGTCGGCGCGTGCATGAGCGCCGCCGTGCGCCGGCGCTGAAGCAAACGCATGCTGTCCCGCCGCCACTTCCACTTCGACGATTCGCTCGCGAATCGTCTCGGCATCGGGCGGATTCAGCAACGTCAGTTGTTCTTCAAGCGAGAGCGCGGCTTCGTTCAGTGCTGACAGATTCACCGCGTTTGGCGCGGCGAGTACACGCGAGGCGCGCAACGTCACCGTATGAATGGCAAGCCGGAAGCTGGCAGCCGCACGCATCGGCACGATCACGCGGCCGACGAGCGTGACCATCAACGGACCGAACGCGGACAGCAAGAGCGACTGCACAAGATGCAGGGCAGAAGGATGCAGATACAGCCCAAGGTAGAAGCACACCACGCCCAGCATCGCGCAACCCAGCGCACGCGGACCGCAGGCCTGGACCAGCATGCCAACGAACATCACGACCAGGAAGCCCGCATCCCCAGCGAGCGGATAACGGCTCAGTACGCTCGCTGCGGCAAAGCACGCGCAGGCGCAGAGATAAAGACTGAACAGTGTGCCGAACCCCGCAGGCCGCCGCGCATCGCGCACGAACAGCGGCGCCACCATCGCAAAGAGGATGCCGGGCGCGGCGAGGGTAATCGGCTGGTGATGAAAGACGGTCCACGCGATGCTGGCAATGCCGGTGAGCAGGCAGGCAAGCGCAACGCGCAGCGCGGTATGGAGACGCACGAGTCCCGGGTCCGCAACCAGCAGGCGGTCGGCAACGCGTGAAAACGCGGCAGCAATCATGATCGATGATATCCAGGCTAAATGGCCGCCACCGGCTTTTGGCCGATTGCGACAGGGCGGGCGTGCGAGCCCGCCACCTTCGTAGCGTCGAATAGGGCTGCCGTGCCGGGATCACCGGCTGGAAACCCCGTCCGACGACGGGCGATAACACTCGAACAGGCATGCCGGACGCGCTGCAAAGGGTGGCGCAGCGCATCCGGCGGGTTCGGGTTTTCCCGGATGATACCGGGTCAAAAATGCGGTTGTCGAATTTTTGCGGCGGCGCAGCAGTACTGGAGCGTAATCAGGTCGCGTCGTGGAAAATCACCCCGAGCGTGTGCCGGTGGCCCGAGCGCAGGCGGCTCACGCCGTGCCGCAGATTCACCCGATACACGCCGCGTGTGCCCTGCACCGGCCGGTGATGGACCGCAAATACCACCGCATCGCCCTTGCCGAGCGGCACGACTTCCGTACGTGTCTGCATCCGCGGACGCTGCTCCGTCATGACGAACTCACCGCCCGTGAAATCCTGGCCTGGCTCCGAGAGCAGTATCGCGACCTGAAACGGGAACACGTGCTCGCCGTATAGATCCTGATGCAGGCAGTTGAAGTCGTCCTTGGCGTATTGAAGAATCAGGGGCGTTGGACGCAGCTGGCCGGCGGCGTGACAGCGCTCGATAAATTCGCCGTGGGCGGCCGGATAGCGGACATCGATATTCATCGCCTCGTTCCAGCGATTCGCGACCGGCGCGAGGCGCGGATAGAGCTCGGCGCGCAACTCGGCGACCAACGGCGGCAGCGGATACGCAAAGTACTGGTACTCACCACGACCGAAACCATGCCGTGCCATCACGACGCGGCTTCGGTACAGATCGTCGCGCGGATAGTTTGCGCTCAGCGCATCGCATTCCTGCGCACTGAGCAGATTGCGCAGCATCGCACAGCCATATCCGTTCAGTTCTTCTTCGACATCGAACCAGTCGATCGCGTCGACGCGCTGCGTGAGCGGGCCGGTGACGGTGCCTGGCGTCAGTGCTGCCGTGTGTTTCCGCTTGGGCTCGAACCCCAGCTCCAGTTCCAACTCCGGCGAGTGCGACTGCGAGTGAAGAGCCTTCGCGACCGTATTCATGAGCATTCTCCGTAAGTCGATTCATCAAACGATGACCGAGTGTAAGCACACGCTCACGGCTATGCACTCCGACTCTTGCTCTCCAATTCCCGTATCGTTATGGCGGCGCTCGAACCTTGCCCCGCAGGTTCGGAGGTATCGAAAACGCAATCCTCGCGAAACCTGACGCGAAGTTCGTAGTAAAACCTTAGCTGGCCCACCAAACAGCGTATTCGGAGACTTTGCCCATGTCCGCCGCCCCAGAGAACCTCGATAGCTGGCTCGACAAAGAGGTCGTGATTGAGGACGACATCACCGCCTTTCCGCTGACCGCAATGGCCGCCACCCTGGACCGGGAAGAAAGCGGCGATACGGTGCCACCACTCTGGCACTGGCTGTACTTCCTGCCGGTCGCGCCGCTGTCGGATGCCGGGCCTGACGGTCATCCGAAGCGCGGTGACTTTCTGCCGCCGGTGCCGTTGCCGCGCCGCATGTGGGCCGGTGGCCGGCTGACGTTCCATGCGCCGCTCAAAATCGGCGAGCATGCGAGACGCACGTCGACCATCGCCAATATCGAAGACAAGACCGGCCGCTCGGGCCGTCTCGTGTTCGTGACGGTGCAGCACACGATTGAAGTTGGCGGTGAACTGAAGCTCGAAGAAGAGCACGACATTGTCTATCGCGATGCGCCGCAAGAGGGCGCCCGACCACCGCAAGCGGCACTCGCCCCCGAGGGCGAAACGTGGAGCCGTGCGATCGATGCGGACGCCGTGATGCTGTTCCGCTACTCGGCACTGACCTTCAATAGTCATCGCATTCACTACGACTACCCGTATGTGACCGAAGTGGAAGGCTATCCCGGGCTGATCGTGCATGGTCCGCTGATCGCGACGCTGCTGGTCGATCTGGTACGCCGTGAACAACCGGACGCGGTGGTGCAAAGCTTCGCGTACAAGGCGCTGCGGCCCACCTTCTCTGGTCAGGCTTTCACGGTATGCGGCAAACTTTCTGCCGACGGTAGGACCGTCGATCTGTGGGCCAAAGACCATGAAGGTTATCTGACGATGCGCGGTACGGCCGCGCTTGAATAGGCAACCGGGATCAAAGCCAAAGCGAACGGGGACTGCTGGGCGCGACAAGAATATTTCCAATAAGAAACGAACCGCATCTGCCGAAGCGCCGCTAATTTGCCGCTAACCACGCGGGAATCAGTCCGCACAGGCTTGCCCCGTGTACCCTCGAATCAACCCCAGCAAGCCAACTCGCATGTCCAGGCACCCCGCCCCTGGGCAAATACCCTTGCCGCCACAAAATCCCGCGTGTATAGTTTCCGAACTTACTCTTGTTTCGCATCGGAAATTAAAGGGATTCTCATGGACGCTTCCACCATCCTCGCCGACCTCGGCATCGCCCACGCGGCGCAAGCCGGCGACATCGCGGTTCATTCGCCGATCACCGGCGAACTCATTGGCCGTGTGGCCAGCAACACGGTGGCGGAAGTCGACGCGGCCCTCGCCAATGCGAAAGAGGCGTACACCGCCTGGCGCAACGTTCCGGCGCCGCGCCGCGGCGAACTGGTGCGCCTGCTCGGCAATCGTCTGCGTGAAAAGAAGCACGCACTTGGCAGCATCATCACGCTCGAAACCGGCAAGATCCTGCAGGAAGGCTTGGGCGAAGTGCAGGAAATGATCGACATCTGCGACTTCGCGGTCGGTCTGTCGCGCCAGTTGTACGGTCTGACAATCGCCTCGGAACGCCCGGGCCATCGTATGGCTGAAACCTGGCATCCCATGGGTACGTGCGTCGTGATCTCGGCGTTCAACTTCCCGGCCGCAGTGTGGTCGTGGAATGCGGCGCTGGCGCTGGTGTGCGGCAATGCGGTGATCTGGAAGCCGTCGGAAAAGACGCCGTTGACCGCGCTTGCCGTCAACCAGATCCTCAGCGAAGCATTGAAGGAATTCGGCGACGCGCCGGCCGGCCTGACCGCGCTGATCAACGGTGGCCGCGATGTCGGCGCGAAACTGGTGGCCGATCCGCGTGCATCGATCGTCAGCGCGACGGGCAGCACGGAAATGGGCCGCACGGTCGGCGTTGAAGTGGCGAAGCGCTTCGGTCGCTCGCTGCTCGAACTCGGCGGCAACAACGCGGGCATCGTCGCGCAAACGGCAGATCACGAACTCGCAATGCGCGGCATCCTGTTCTCGGCCGTGGGTACGGCGGGGCAGCGTTGCACGTCGCTGCGGCGCCTGTTCGTGCACGAGAGCGTGTACGACAAGACCATCGAACGTCTGAAGCAGTTGTACAGCAAGGTGCCGATCGGCAACCCGCTCGAAAAGGGCACGTTGATGGGGCCGCTGATCGACAAGCAATCGTACGCACGCATGCAGGAAGCGCTGCAGCAGGCTACGGCCGAAGGCGGCAAGGTGTTCGGCGGAGAGCGCGTCGAGGTGAAGGGCCATGAAGGCGGGTACTACGTGCGTCCGGCGATCGTCGAAATGCCGTCGCAAACGGCGGTGGTGCTGAAAGAAACCTTCGCCCCGATTCTCTACGTGCTGCGCTATTCGGATTTCGCGGATGCGGTCGAGGCGAACAATGCAGCGGTGCACGGTTTGTCGTCGTGCGTGTTCACGACCGATCTGCGCGAAGCTGAACGTTTCCTGTCCGACTCGGGCAGCGACTGCGGCATCGCTAATGTGAACATCGGACCGAGCGGCGCGGAAATCGGCGGCGCGTTCGGTGGCGAGAAGGAAACCGGCGGCGGTCGTGAGTCGGGTTCGGATGCGTGGAAGGCCTACATGCGCCGCGCGACCAACACGGTCAACTACTCGTCGGCGTTGCCGCTCGCGCAGGGCATCGACTTCAATATCGACTGATCCCGCCAGTAGCACTACAGCGATAAAGCAATCGATCAGTAGAGCGTTCAGCAGAAAGCAGCGGCGCATTCATGCGCCGCTGTTCACAACTTCTTTCAGCAATTCGTTTGCGCCGCCCGCCGTTTCAGAGCGGCCACGCTACTCGTGGAGTAAGACGTGAGTTCCAAAGTCGTGATCGTCGGCGGTGGGGTGCTCGGCAGCTCGGTTGCGTATTTTCTGCAGCTTAATGATCCGTCGGTCAGCGTGACGGTGATCGAACGTGATCCGACGTATGCGCGTTCGTCGTCGGCATTATCGGCTGCATCCATTCGCCAGCAATTTTCTACACCGCTTTCCATTCAGATGTCGCTATTCGGCATCGAATTTCTGCGCTCGATCGGCGAGCGGCTCGAAATCGACGGCACGAAGCCCTCGATCGATCTGCACGAAGGCGGCTATCTGTTTCTCGCTACGCCCGCCGGTGAGGCGACTCTGCGTGAGAATCACGCGCTGCAAAAGCGGCTTGGCGCCGATATCAGTTTGCTCGACAAAGACGCATTGCAAGCGCGCTTTCCCTGGCTCAATACCGAAGACCTCGTTGCCGGCGCCTACGGCGAAAGTGGTGAAGGCTGGTTCGACGGTTACGGCCTCGTGCAGGCACTGCGCAAGAAAGCGCAGGCGCTCGGCGCGCGCTACATTGCCGCCGACGTCACCGCGCTGCATCGCGACGGCAAACACGTGACGCAAGTGCAAACCGCGGATGGCGAGGTCTACGCCTGCGATTTCGTAGTGAATGCAGCGGGCGCCTGGTCGCGCAAGGTTGCACAGATGGCCGGCATCGATCTTCCGGTGTTCGCACGGCGCCGCAGTATTTTCAATGTCACGTCGCCTGCGCGACTCGAACACTGTCCTTTGCTGATCGATCCTAGTGGCGTGTATTTCCGGCCTGAGGGCAACTCGTTCATTTGCGGTACATCGCCGTCAGCGGATAACGATCCCGACGATTTGCCGCTCGACGAAGTCGATCACGCACTATTCGACGACGTGATCTGGCCGACGCTCGCGCATCGCGTACCGCAATTCGAGGCGCTGCGCGTGCAGAACTGCTGGTCCGGCTACTACGAATACAACGTGCTCGATCAGAACGCAATCATCGGCTACCACCCGGACGTCGATAACTGCATTTTTGCCAATGGCTTTAGCGGGCATGGTTTGCAACAAGGCCCGGCAACCGGCCGCGGCATCAGCGAATTGATTCTGCATGGCCGCTATACGACGCTCGATCTCGGTTCGCTGAGTTTCACGCGTGTGCTCGAAAACCGGCCGATCGTCGAGAAGAACGTGGTTTAGCCCGCGCGTTCGAGGTGATGCGGAAAACGCAATACGTAGTGCGTAGATATCGTTTGCCGCCCACCCGGACCATGGCCACAATCGACGCGGATCTTCCATCGATAAGATAAACGGCCCGTCACCATGTTCACGTTCAATCCTGCATTCGAAGCGCCGACCGGTTCGCCGATCCGCGAGCTGTTCAAGTATCTGGCGCAACCCGGCATGATTTCGTTTGCCGGCGGCTACCCGGCGAGCGATCTGTTCGATCGCGAGGGTCTGGATGCGGCCGCCGGGCGTGCGTCGCAGCAGCCCACGCTCTGCCTGCAATATGGGCCGACTGATGGCCTCGCCGTCCTCAAGGACCAACTCGCGCTTTTGATGACGCGGCGCGGTACGCCTTGCACGCCGCAGGAATTGCTCGTCACGACGGGTTCGCAGCAAGGCTTTGATCTGCTGCTGCGCGTGATGGTCGCGCCGGGTGACGTGGTGCTGGTCGAACAGCCCGCTTATCCGGCGACCTTGCAGGCACTGAAGCTGCAAGAGGCGGACGTGGTGACGGTGCCGGTCGATCAGGATGGACTCGATGTCGCCGCGCTGGCCGCGTTGCTCGAAGCGGGCACCGAAGTGGGCACATTAGCGCGGCCACCGAAGCTGCTCTACACCGTGCCGACTTTTGCCAATCCAACCGGCGCAACCCTGTCGCTCGAACGCCGCATGGCGTTGTTGAAGCTGGCGGCGCGTCACCATTTTCTGATCGTCGAAGACGATCCCTATGGCGACCTGCGTTTCAGCGGCGCGGCGTTGCCGTCGCTGCTCGCGTTGAGCGATCAGGTGCCCGGTTCACGCGACTGGGTCGTGCATTTTTCGAGTCTGTCGAAGATCGTCGCGCCGGGTTTGCGGGTCGGCTGGATGATCGCGCACGCGGAAATTTTGCGCCGCTGCGTGGTTGCCAAACAGACCGTCGACCTGTGCAGCTCGCCGTGGACCCAGGCGATCGCCGCCGAATATCTCGCGAGTGGAGCGCTGGAGCGTCATTTGCCGAAGATCATCGACGCCTATGCCGTGAAGTGCCGCGCGCTGTGCGACGCGTTGGATGAGCATCTGGGTGACGCCATCGCGTTTCATCGTCCTGCCGGCGGCATGTTCGTATGGGCGCGATTGAAGGGTGGGCAGAATGCGTCCGACACGCTGCGTTCCTGTATCGAGCGCAATGTCATGTTCGTGCCGGGCGTCGCGTTCTATAAAGACAATATCGATTTGACGGCACTGCGTCTGTCATTTGCAGCGCCCGGCGTCGCTGAAATCGAAACCGGCGTGCAGAGAATGAAGCAGGCGCTCGCACTGGTTTGATGACGGCTAACGCGGCTAACATAGTATTGGCGGTAAAGCAGTAAGGGCAATACCTGAAATAACCCGGTGAGCACGTAGTGCGTAGCCGGGTTTTTTTATGCAGATGCTAAATCGCTGGGATTTAGCATAACCATCCCGATCCGGTAAAGCAGCATAAGGCCGCGCCTGGTCGGACTATGCTCGCAGGCCCATCTGTGCGCCGTTGAAGCCGGCAACGGGCGCAAGCGTTCCCGTCTGTGTATGCCGCCGCCTTCCGCTGCCGTTTAACTCAAGTCGTTGCTTCAGACGAGCGCGTTTTCAAAATATTTAATTTCGCTCGTTCAATATTTCCGTCAAACTCCTGAAACATGGCTGAATGTTAAATGGCGAGTACCGCTGGTTTTGGACTAAAAATATCGGTTATCATCGCTGCCTTCGGCGAATGATTTCGGTGAGTTAATTCATCGGCCATCCACGTTAATACCGTCGCATCGAACCAGAAAAAATCAGATGAAGATGTCGCGAAAAAAGATTGCAATCCTGGTAGTCGGTCTTCTGGTCGTGGCCGGCATCGTCATTCAGGCGGTGTGGCGTCCATTCGGGCACCGCAAAGCCGCTGGGACCAGCGAAATCGTCCTTGATATTCATCACCCAGATGCGGTGATCGACAGCGAAGCGCTCTCACGTTTGCCGCGCGACATTTTACGTGTGCCGCTGTTGCACGACGTGCTGACTCAAGACTTTGTGGACTATTACGAATCAAACGACACGCGCTTGTCCACAGAAGGCGCGCTGCGCCGTCTCGCGTTCGAACATCAACTCGACTGGCGCGATGAACTGATCCGCCGCGTATTCGACGAACCCGCGCATGTGCTGCTGTGGCGCTCGCCGAACGGCCGCCTCGGTTACTGGGTGATGTCGATGCACCGCAACGGCCTGGCGAAGCTGCTGCAAGGCTTCGGCAACGTCGCCGCGAGCGACTCGCAGTTGAGCCAGGTCGCCAAACTCTCCGGCGACGTGCCGGTGTACGCGTTGAAGCTGGCGGTTGGCCGCACGATTCTGTTTGCCACGAAGGACGACCGCCTTGTCGTGATGTCCGCCCCGGGCGTGCTGCTCGACGCGAAAGGCAGCTTGCTGGGCGAGCGGGCCGACGCCGTGTCCGAGATGCTTTCTTCCGGCCGCGACGATGCGACGCGCGCCTATCAGCTGGACGCGCCGGGCGATGCGCCGAAGGGCCACCGGTTGGTGGTGTCGGCCAATTATTTGTCGTTTGGTTATCAGGCATTTTTCTCCGGCATCGACGCACTGCGATTCGATTTTTCGCCGAACGGCAGCGCTGCGGCGAACTGGCAGACTTCCGCTTTGATCGAGCCGGGCAAGTTGCCGCAGGCGTGGAATAGCGCCGACTTGTGGCGTGCCTTACCGGCCAATCCGGCAGCGTGCACGAGCTTGCCAGCGGACTGGAAAGAAGCCTCGGGCTTGTTGGGCAAGGTGGCCGATGTGGGCGCGGATGGCGCTTCTGCGATCGGCGATCAGCTCACTGGCCCCGCGGCCGTTTGCTGGTATGCGAAATCCACATTGGTTGCGCCGGTGTTCGTTGCTCGCGTGAAGACACAGGACGCGACGAGCATCGCTGCGCTGCAGACCGCGCTCGGCAAGACCTTTGGCGACGTGATCGGCGCGTACGAGGCGAAGGCCGCCAAATCCGGTGATGCCGATTCGGGCTATCGTCGCTTGCCGGTCACGAAGCGTGACCAGGGCGTCGGCGTTACCGTGTGGCAACGGCCGGTCAGCGCGCTCTCCGGTACGGCGCTGTCCAGCAAGGCGTCGTTCGCATCGCAACTGTCTGCAGAGCGCTATTTCCCCGTGACGCTCGCACTGGCGCACGGTTATCTGATTTTCTCTCCTGATTCACGTCTGGTCGACGACACGCTCGCCGTGCTCGACAAGCGTTATCCGGCGCTGGCCGATACGCTCGCGCCGCAGCGTCTGCCGCGCACGATTCTCACGCTGACACCTTCGTCCGCGGCTGCGTTGATCGAACGCGAAGCGGGCGCGGCCTTGCCGGCGGATCAGGAAGCGGTGTTCCGCAACGCGTCGCGCACTCACCTCGTGCCGAAGCTGCATGCGCTGGCGCACTACCCGCCGGTTTCGTTGACGCTGCCGCAGAACTTGCCAGGGTCGACAGGTTGGGTGCCGGTGGAGTGGTGGTTCGATCGCGCGAAGGCGGGTGCGGATCCCGCTGCCGCCGCGGGAGTAGCAGACTCGCCTGCAGATCAGCCCGGCACTGAGGGCGACTAAGTGCGCCGCCTTCACGTCCCCGACGTGGCATTCACGATGAATGCCCGCGCGGCGCGCCGTATCTGGCTCGCGCGCGCTGCGTCAGCGCTCGTTATGGCCGGCCTCGCGCCGTACGCGAATGCGCTCACCAGCACAACCGCATCGCCCGACCCCGACGCGCTTTCGCCGCAGCAATCCGCTGCATTTCGCGCGTGGTTCGTGCGCATCGTCGACCAGCAAATGCGCCGTGGCCCGACGCCGCGCTGGACGCAGCGCGATTGCGCGGGCCTCGTGCGCTTTGCCGTCGGCGAGACGCTCAAGCCGCATGACACCAAATGGTTGCGCGCGAACGGCATGACCAGTCTCGCGGACACCAGCAGCATGCCGCCCGAGCTGCAACTGTCCACGTCGCAACGCGGAATCGCGAATCGCTGGACGCGGCTCGACGGTTCCACCGGCGCGTACGCATCGGCGATCGCACTGATTCAACGCAATAGCCGTTTTGTTTCGAAGGACGTGAACCAGGCGCTGCCTGGCGACCTGTTGTTCTTCGACCAGGGCGACGACCAGCATCTGATGATCTGGCTGGATCGCTACATCGCTTATCACACAGGCACCGTTACGCCGACCGATCCCGGTCTGCGCACCGTGGCCGTCTCCGACCTGATGCAATGGAAAGATTCCCGCTGGCAGCCGCTCGACGGCAATCCGAATTTCGTTGGCGTGTTTCGTTTGGACTTTCTGACACCATGACCCGAATGAACTCCGTCAACGCGTCGCGCGCCTGGCTCGGCAACCTGAAACGTCGTGCAGGCATCACCGTGGTCGCGCTCTTCGCGGCCTTGACGCTCGCCATCGCACCAACGGCCTATGCCGACGACGCCGCCTCGAGCAGCGCCGCCGATGCCAACATCGCCGCGAACCCGACGCTGCAAACAGCGCCATCGAGTAATTTCGCGTCGCAGAAGGTCGACGGCCAGCCATTCTTCCTGCTCTCGGATGCGAGCTTCGGCAGCGATCAGTTGGCGCAGGTGCGTCTCGAAGCGCCCGGTCGCGAGTTCAAGGATGCGCTGCAAGCATACGGCGGTGCGGACATCGTTGTGTATCGCGTGCCGAAGCCGTTGGATTTTTTGAAG
Source organism: Paraburkholderia sp. SECH2 (assembly GCF_030464795.1). Taxonomy (NCBI): domain Bacteria; kingdom Pseudomonadati; phylum Pseudomonadota; class Betaproteobacteria; order Burkholderiales; family Burkholderiaceae; genus Paraburkholderia; species Paraburkholderia sp. SECH2. The sequence goes on along the minus strand of NZ_JALPRH010000012.1, from coordinate 13,622 downwards.
GCGCAGAAGAATCTGCATCGCCTGAACGTCGCGCCGAATTATCAGGGCGAGGGCCTCGCGAATACGCTGGCTTATCTGTGGGACCGCTGGTTCACCGAAGCGCGCCGCGCTTGGCAACGTGTGCTGTCGTTCGCGACGCGCAGCAAGGCGACCGAAGCCGAGCCGCAATTCAAGCTCGGCGAGCAGACCGGCAAGCAGACGCAATTCCAGCAGAACTCGCAGTTCGCGCCGCTGAAGGGCTATGACATGGTCGCGCGCTTCCGCTATCCGATCTGGGACGCGAAGGTGATCCAGCCGCCGAAGGGTGTCAATCTCGAAGGCAGCAGCAGTAACTTCATCGAAGCGAGTTCGGGCAACGTGATGATTCCGGTCGGCAAGCTGCCGCCGGGGCTGTATATCGTTGAGGCGGTGATCGGCAACTATCGCGCGCATACCTTGCTGTTCGTATCGGACACGGTCGCGGTCGTGAAAGCGGCATCGAGTGGCATGCTGGTATGGACCACACGGCGCGATAACGGCAAGCCGGTAGCGAATACCGACGTGAACTGGACCGACGGCGTAGGCGTGCTGCAAAGTGGCACCACCGGTAACGACGGCGCACTGGTGCTGCAACACGTTAGCCCCGAGCGCAGCTACGTGCTCGGCACCGATCCGCAAGGTGGCGTGTTCGTTTCGGAGAATTTCTACTACGACAGCGAGATCTACAACACCAAGATCTACGCGGTGACCGATCGTCCGATGTACCGGCCGGGCGACGCAGTGCATGTGAAGTTCATCGGCCGCACGTTCCAGAACGCGACGCAATCCACCGCGCCTGCAGATGCCGATATCAAGCTCGACGTGCTCGATCCGAACGGCGCGCCGGTGGCGACCAGCAAGGTGCATTTTGTTTCCGATACGGGCGCGGACGCGTCCTTCACGTTGCCCGCTGATGCCACCGCTGGCGGCTATACGCTGCGTTTCGATTACAACGGCGATGTATACGGCAGCGCATTTCGCGTCGCCGAATATGTGAAGCCGCATTTCGACGTCAACCTGTCGATGGATAAAGCCGACTATGCGACGGGCGAGCAATTGAAGGGCAAGATCCAGTTGCGCTATCCGGACGGCAAGCCGGTGCGCGACAGCAAGGTTTCGGTCACGCTGCGTGCGCAGAAAGTGACGATCGTCGATGGTGAACTGCGCTACGCAGGGTTGTTTCCGGTCAAGCTGGAACAGCAGGAACTCACAACCGATAGCGACGGCAATGCGAGCCTCACGCTGCCCGCTGCAAAAGAACCGAGCCGTTATGCGTTGACCCTGTTCGCGCAGGACGGCGCGGCCTACAAGGTGCGTGTGACACGTGAGGTGTTGATCGCGCGCGGCGCGACGCCGTATCGCTTGTCGACGGCCAAATCGTTTTCGCAGCCGAAGGAAGCGGTCAATTTCGATCTGCAAGCGCTTGGTACGATCGATCCGTCTTCGCATGCGCCGGCCAAGTGGGACTGGACGCGCCTTGAATCGCAGACTCATGGCGAAGGCGCAATCAAAGGCGCTAACGCGGGAGGCAAGCTGTCGTTCCCGGTGCAATTCGACGAACCGGGTTCGTACATGCTGTCGGTCAAGGACGACACCGGCAACCTGCTCGCGGCTACAAGTCATTGGGTGGCCGGCGATGGTCTGAAGGCGATTCCGGGCAGCGTCGAAATCGTGTTCGATCGCGACCGGTACAAGATCGGCGATACCGCCGAAGCGCTGATCACGTTCCCGTTGCCGGTCGACGATGCCCTCCTGACGCTGGAGCGCGACAACGTCGAACATCGCGCGTTGCTGACAGCCGGCGGCGATTGGCTGCAACTGCAACGCGTGGCGCCGTCGCAATGGAAAGCGCGTATCAAGGTCGGTGAAGCATTCGCGCCGAACATGACGTTCTCGGTGCTGTACGTGCATGCGGGCGAATACGTGTTCCAGAATGCAGGCATCGTGGTCGCGCAACCGCAGATCGAATTGAACGTGAAGAGCGACAAGCCGGTGTACGGTCCGGGCGATACGGTCACGCTCAACTTCGACAGCACGCTGAACGGCAAGCCGGAAGCAGCGAATCTGACGGTCAGCGTGGTCGATGAAATGGTCTACGTGCTGCAGCCGGAAATCGCACCGAATATCGTCGACTTTTTCTATCATCCGCGCCGCAACAATGTGCGGACGTCGTCGAGTCTGTCGTTCATTACGTACGATCTTGCGCGCTCGCCGTTGAAGGGTGCGCCGGGCGGCCCGCAACGCGCCAACTACAACGAGCGTGGCGTGAAGGTGCTCGAACGGCCGCGTCGTGACGATCAGGACACAGCTGCGTGGGAAGGCACGCTGAAGACCGACGCGAACGGTCACGCCACCATGACCTTCAAGATGCCGGACTCGCTGGCCCGCTGGCGCGTCACCGTGCGCGCGGCGGCGCCCGACGGCATGGTCGGTCAACGTACCGCGTATGTGCGTTCGGACAAGGCGTTGTATCTCAAGTGGAGCGGGCCTTCGCATTTCCGCGTCAACGATCAGCCGGCCATCGACATGATCGCCTTCAATCAGACCGACGCGGATATGGACGCCGAGTGGGTGGTCGACGGCGGCGGTCTCTCGCTGAATCAGAAAGTCACGCTCAAGCGCGGCGCGAACTACCTGCGTCTGCCGACCGGCGCGTTGAAGGCCGGTGTGATCAACGCGAGCCTGCGTCGGGCGGGTAAGGACGTGGATCGCTTGCAGACCACCATCCAGCTCGATGCGAGCGGCTGGCTCGATCTGCATCAGAACACGGCGGCGCTCGACGGCTCGAACAAGCCGCTCAATCTGCCGCAAGATGCGCAGGACGTTAGCGTGCGTTTCATCGGCAGCGCCACGAGTCAATTCGCGCGCGTTGCCGACGATCTGATCAATTATCCCTACGGATGCGCCGAACAGACGTCGAGCCGCCTGATTCCTTTGGCGCTCGCACACGATGCGATCGGCCGCGGCGATAGCACTAGCTCGACGCAAGGGCTCGAAGCGCTATTGCGTAATCAGCGCCAACGTCTGGCGATGCTGGCCGGTGTCGGCGGCACGTTCGGCTGGTGGGGCGATACGACTGGCGGCAGTTCGCTGATCACCGCCTACGCGTATTACGCGGATTGGCTCGCGAGCCGCAGCCTCGGCATTACGCTGCCCGCCGACAACTGGCAGCATGCAATGGACGTCTATCGCGACGCCGGTGCGAAAGAGCCGCTGCTGCATCGCGCGTTGGCGCTGTGGTTCATGCAGCAGATGGGCCTGCCGGTCGCGACGCCGGTGTCGGGTGTTGCGGCGGACTTGCAGAGCGATTCAGCGGCCTCGGCCAATGCTTCGGCCCCTACACGCAACGGCACATATGGCGCGTCGGACAGCATCGTGTTCGCGCAAGCCGATTCGCCGCGCGGCAAGCAGATGGCGACGCTGCTGGTCGCCAACATGGCGCGTAGCACGAGTGCTCAACTGCCGGACGGCTTCGATGCAGCGGCGAGTGCTGCACGCACGGCATTGGCCAACGATCCCGCACCGCTCGTGCAGAGTCTGCTTTATATGACGGGTGGCGATGGTGGTGCGGCGATCGATGCATCTGCGTTGCTCGCGAAGAGCAGCGCCGACTACCCGACGCTCGATCGCGCGTTGACGTTGCTGTGGGTGCGTAAAGCGCTTGGTGGCGACACGGCGCCGGTTTCGCTGCCGTCGCTGCAAGGTGCGGGTTGGACGCGCGCCGCGACGCCGACTGGTACGCCGCTGTGGAAGTGGACCGGCGCCGCTTTGCCGGTCACGCTCGACGCAGGCGGCGCGCGCACCGACGTGAACGCGCTGGTTTCGTTCCGCAGTCATACGAGCGAGGACAGTCGACTGAACATCACCGTCGAACGTCGTTTCTACAAGCTGGAGCCGCTCGAAGTGAAGGTCGATCCGAAGAAGGCAGGGGCCGCCGAGAGTCAACTGGGCCGCTCGGCCTTTACCGCGCGCCTGGTCAAGCAGGGCGATGCGATCGATAGCAATGCGCTGTACGTCGACGAAGTCACGCTCACGCCGCGCTCCGGCAACGCGTACCACTACGGTCTGCTCGACGTGCCGCTGCCGCCGGGCGGCGATGTGGAGGCGACCAGCTGGGGTGTGTCGATCGACGGGTTGCCGGGCGAGAAGGAGGGGGTAAGCGGTCCGCAGCCGTTCGCGCGTGCCGCTTCGTACGAGATGGGTGAGCTGGCGTATCACCAGCCGGTGCCTTTGCTCGATCGTCCGGTGACGCTGCGGCAACTGGTGCGCTTTGCGTTGCCGGGTACGTTCGCGTTGCCTCCCGCACGCTACTTCCGCATGTATCAGCCGGACGCCAAGGCGTTCGAAGGCGGCAGGAGCGATCGCATGACGACTCTGCGTATTCAATAAGCGAGATCGCTATGTTCTCCGCTCTTCGGCACTCGCGCGATCGTCTGGCAGCTACGCTGCGGATCGCGCTCGCCGTGGGAGTGGGGTGTGTTTTTAGCGGTGCGGCTGCGGCGATGGCGGCGTCGACTGTGTCACTGCCTGCGGGGGCAAAGTCGTCGTCAACCGCATCGCCAACTTCGCCGTCCGTTGCGTCCTCGGCGCAAATGCTGCGCTTCGCATGGTTGCGCGATGGTCAATCGCAGCTTTGGCAGTTCAACGCCGGCGGCGCTGCAGACGGCCTCGTGCCCCAGTCGGCGCGTCCGTTGCCGGCGACGCTGGAGACGCCGCTCGGCAGCGTGTGGAAGCTGTTCGTCTATGGCTATCTGGTCGATCGCAATATCGCCACGCCGGATTACACCTGCAGCGGCGGCGATCCTGAAGAAGTGTATTGCTGCATGACGGGCGGGCACATCGACCGCGAACATGCGCTGGTGCAATCATGCGGACGCTTTTTCGAGCCCGCACGCCTGCAACTCGATCCCGCCGATTGGCGCAAGTATTGGACGGCCGCGCATGCGCCCGCATGGCTGCGCGACCTTCACGCGATGGCGCCGACGCACCGCGTGCCCGTGACCGACTTGCTCGCCGCATTGCAGGCGATGCGGGCCAAGCCGCGCGAAGCGGCGGCGAACACGCTGGTGTCGGTGCTGACGAGCGGACGCGGCGAAGGCACCGTGTCGCTGTACGGTAGCCTGTTGCGGGCCAAAACCTGGACGATGCCGGATCCCACGCGGCCTGGTGCCTCGATCGGCGGCGCAGCAGGCTGGCTTGCCGATGGCACGCCGGTATGGCTCGGCGGCGCCGGCGGCAGCGCGCGTGTGCTGGCGGCCGCCGCGCCGCGCATCGCGCCGTTGCTTACACAAGTCACCGTCCCGGACGACAACGCGTGCGTGCTGGTCGACTTCTTCAGCCGTTATCCGATTCGCCAGGTGCTTGGCGACAAAGGTTCGGCTGCGGTGCCGGACGGGCCGCTGCGTGGCGAGTTCCGGATTGGCTTCGTCAATGGCAACTGGGCGCGTGTGGAAAGTCGAGGCGAACTGCGGCTCGATCGCGACGCTGCAGGCGCACCGCAAGTAGTCGGCCGCTTCGGCATGAATGACTACGTCGCGCGAGTGGTCGAGCGGGAAGGCGACACGAGCCAACCGGAAGCGGCCAAAGCGTTGGCGGTGGCGGCGCGATCCTACGTCGTGCAGCACGGCAATCACGATCACGGCTGCTTCCGTATCGATGACAGCAGCAGCACGCAGCGCGTCCTGCCACGTGTGCCGACTGCCGCCGCGCGTCGCGCCGCGGATCTGACCGACGCGCTGGTGCTCACCGGCGTGCCGGTTCAGTATCACCACGACAAGGCCGCACCCGGTCAGATGAGCTGGCTCGCTGCGAAGGCGTCCGCGCAAACCGGCCTCACGTTCGACACCATTCTCTCGCGCACCTGGCCGCAAGCGACCTTGACGTCGTTCGAGAGTCCGTTGTCCGGCGATTGCATCCAGGTGGCCGGCGCCCAGCAATGGCTGCAGCGCAACGCGCCGTTGTGGGCGCGGCGTATGGACGGCGCGCCCGGCTACGAAACGCCCGATCTGCCGGCCGTGTGCGCGGTGCGCGAAGGTCGGCCGTATGCCGATGCGCAGCGCAATCGCGTGTACGTGTATCGCCTGCAGACCGAAGAAGACCGTATCGCGCTGGCGCATGAATATATTCACCTTGCGTTCCAGCATCATCCGCGTGGCCTCGATGAAGACTTCGTCGAACGTACCGCGCGCACGCTGATTCGTACCGACAATCCGATCCAATGAACACCGCCTCGCGTTCGCTTTCTGCCGTGTTCCGTGCGCTTCCTGTGATGCGCCGCGTTCGCATTCCTGCGGCCGTTGCTTTGGCACCTCTTGCGCGCGGTGTTCGCGTTCACATGGCAATTGCTGTGGCCGCGGCTGTGCTGGCGGCAGGCATGACGACAAACGTGCAAGCCGCCGGCACGGACGGTAATGGCGGTGCGCTCGCCGACCTCACCGGCGTATTCGGCGGCTGGCGTCACAGCGGGCTGACGAACGAAGGCGAGCACTTCGTCGCGGCGTATCCCCGGCCGCCGGTCGACCGTGGCGCGCAACGCTATCGCACGCTGATCGAAGGGCGCCTCAAACATATCGACAAACACGCGCGCAAGCCGCCCACACTGGTCGTCAACGGCAATCCAACGCCGCTCTATACCGACGACGAAGGCGCATTCGCGCGCCCGTGGGCATTTGGCGCGGGCTCGAACAGCATCGAGTTGATTTCCGCCGACGGCAAGCAGCGCCAGCGCATGCAGTTCTACGAAGCCGACCGCAGCAAGCCGCAGGCGAAGCTGCGCGCGATCGTCACGTGGGACGATCCGAAAGCGCAGGTGGATCTGCACGTGATTACGCCGGACGGTCTGCACGCGTTCTTCGCCAACCCCACGCTCGAAGACGGCAGCGGATTCGATGTCGATTCGGTGGACGGTGCGGGGCCGGGAATATTTTCGTCGGCGGCGCCCGAGCACGGGACGTGGCTGTTCTTTCTGAACTACTGGGGCAACTTCGATTCGACCGGCTACAACTTCGACGCCGCCGCGCACGAGCGCGACGTGATTACCGCGACGTTGACGCTGGTGTTCAATGAAAACACGCCGAACGAGCGGCGTGAAACGATGGTCGTGCCGCTGCGTAAGATCGGCGACCTGCAGCTCGTGAAAAGCGAGCGACTCTGACAGCGGGATGGGAGCAGTGACGATGAAGGTCAAGACGACGGGGTGGGTGAAGGCTGGCTGGATGATGCTCGTCGTCGCCTGCTTGCAGGGCGCCACGGTGGCGCACGCGAGCGATATCGACTTCGGCGCGCCGTTGAACGGCTGGCGCAACACCAGCGGTGACAGCGAGCGTTATACGCAGGACGTGCATTACCCGGCGGTGTCGGTATCGACGCCGGAAGGGCAGTCGAAATTTGCGCTGATCGAAGGGCAGATCCGCAACACGCCGAAGAAGAAAGGTACTACGGTGGGCACGCTGGTGGTCGACGGCACGCCGTTGCCGCAGCGCGTTGAGGAAGACGGCAAGTTTTCGCGGCCTTACGCGTTTCCGTCCGGCAGCAATAGCGTGGAACTGTGGGCGCCGGATGGCTCGCGCAAACGCGTGCAGTTTTACGACGCCTACAGTGGCAAGACGCAGCCCACGTTGCGCGTGTTGCTCGCATGGGACACCGACGGCACCGATCTGGACTTGCACGTGGTGTCGCCGGACGGCGCACACACCTGGTATGGCGATCGCGTTGCGCCGAACGGCGGCGCGCTCGACGTGGATGTGACGACCGGCTACGGGCCGGAGATTTACTCGTCGGCGGCGCCCTTGAAGGGTACGTATCTGGTCTATGTGAATTACTACGGTAGCGGGAACAGCGGCAGCGATATGACCGTCGCGCAGGTGACGATCATCACGAACGAGAACACGCCGAACGAAAAGAGCGAAACCATTCGGGTGCCGATGCGTAAGGCAGGCGAGCTGACGCTCGTGAAAACATTCGTGATGCCGTAAAACAGTTGCTCTCTTGCGGGCCAGATTTCAAATTTTCACGCTGTCGTAGTCAGTTTTGCGAAGGAAAGACCACCCGCCCGCCATGCATACTTGCTTATGCGTACGCGGGCCTCAAAAACGTATATTTGCCAGCCGGGGGAAGAAAAAATGAACTCACTCGACCAGAAGCAACCGCTGTTGAGCTATGACGGCAAGCTTGGAGAGCTGTACGGGATATTCATCAAAAATCTGTTGCTGCAGATCATCACGCTTGGCATTTATCGTTTTTGGGCCACCACGAATAACCGTCGATATATCTGGTCGCGCATGCGTTTTCAAGGTGAGCGATTTGAGTACACCGGGACGGGCGGCGAACTGTTCAAAGGTTTTCTACTGGCGATTGCGATTATCTTTGGCGCGATTGTCGGTGCAGGCATTCTTAGCGCGATTCTGCGCGCCATCACTGGGAGCGCTGCACTGGCTCTCGTGCCGATCATTGTTCTTTACATCGTGATCGCGGTGATCGCAGCAGGGGCGTATTTCAGCGCGCAGCGTTACCGCTTGAGCCGCACCCAATGGTGTGGGATCCGCGGCGGCATGACCGGCTCGTCGTGGGTCTATGGTGCGTACGCATTGCTGTATGGCCTGCTGTGCATCGTCACGCTTGGACAGATGGTGCCGTGGGTGTCCATGCGCCTGGCGGAGCGACGCATCAACGCGAGCAGTTTCGGCAGCCTGCCGTTTCATTTTGAAGGGCGCGCACGTGCGCTGTATGGCGCGTTCGTCGGCACGTTTTTGGGCATCGTCGCGCTGTTCGTCGTGCTCGGGGCAGTTTTCCTCAAAAGCATCATGGCGTTCCTGCCCATCGGGCATGCGCCGCTGAAGGCTCATGATCCCGCCGCGTTCGCCGCATTCGGCTCGATATTCCTGTTCTACGTGCTATTTATCGTCGGCGCGTTGCTGATTCAGTGCTTCTATCTGGCGCTGGTGACGCGCCATGTTATGGGCAATACGACGCTTGGCGCGCAACTGCGCTTCGGCAGCAGCATTACCGCCGGGCGTCTGCTCGGCATGATGCTGGGCAATCTGGCGATCATCGTTTTTACGCTGGGTCTGGGTTTCCCGATCGTGCTGCATCGTGTGATGCGCTTCGCAGCCGATACGCTGCAGGTGTCCGGTCAACTCGACCCGCAGACGCTCGGTCAAAGCGATCAGCAGCCGCCGCGCACGGGCGAAGGCATGCTGAACCTGCTCGATCATGGCGGCGCGTTCTGACGCGGTTGTGGAGTCTTCAGTGCCGAGCGGTACACGCTATTACGACGGCCATACCGCCGCGCCTCATGTGGCAACGCTGCGCTGGAGCGAGGCGGTTCTGTCGATCGACGGTGTTGAGGGTGAACTGGCGGTTTGGCCGCGTGCGCGGCTGATCGTCGGCGAGCCCGACCCGGAAGGCAGAGTCGCGTTGTCGTGCAAAGGCGAACCGGGCCGCGTGTTGGCCGATGCCTTTGCACTACCTGTGCAGATGACGGCGCCGCGCGGGCAGCGTTGGCATTATCTGGGCTGGGTCACGATCGGCGTGGCGGCACTGGCGCTTGCGTTCGTACTCGTCGTGCGACTGCCTGCAGCTGGCGCGGCGCTTGTGCCGCGCAGCGCGGAAAACCGGCTTGGCGAGATGGTGGAGTCGGTCGTGGTCGGTAAGCATCGGGTGTGCCGCGGCGACGACGGACAACGCGCGCTCGAACAACTCGAAGCGCGCCTCGCTCACGCGGCGGGGATCGCGCAGCCGGTACGCGTGGTGGTCATCGACAGCAAGACGGTCAATGCACTCACGCTACCTGGCGCACGCATGATCATCATGCGCGGGCTGTTCCAGCGCGTCGACAATCCCGATCAACTGGCCGGCGTGATGGCGCACGAGACGGGACATATCGCGCGGCGCGATCCGTTGACCGCTTTGTTTCGCAGCGCCGGTATCACCCTGATCAGCACAACCCTGGGCATCCATCTTGGTTTCGCAGACGTATCGTCACTGGCGGGGCGATTGGTGGGACTATCGTATAGCCGTGACATGGAGCGTCTCGCCGATGCGAACGGCGTTGCCTATCTGCAAGCGAGCGGATTGCGCAGTGATGGGCTCGCGGGATTTTTTGCGTTGACTGAGAAGCGTAATGGCAGCGGTACGATTGAGTTTCTGTCGGATCATCCGCGTACGCTCGACCGGGAAAAGCTGAATCAGGGATCACCTGTCGGCGAAAGTGCATTGACGGCGCAGCAATGGGCGGCGGTTCGGGCAATGTGCGGGAAGCCGTGAGCGATGCGACCTGTCGTGTCGGAAGCGTAGATGTGAAAAGCAATGCGCTCAACGACTTGGGTGACTCTTGCTCAGGATATCCACAGGCTTCTGAACAGTTTCTGTGGACAACAAATCGACCTATGGAATTCGTTCTGTAGAACCGCGTGTTGCGCGCGCAGCCGTCGGATACGTTTCGGGCCGGAGCAATGCGTCCGATGGAACTTACCGTTTCTTTCCAGCGCTCAAGTTTTGGCGTACTGCCGTCGATAGATCCTGTAAGCGGTTGTGCGTCGAACCGTCGTGTGCGAGCGTTCTGTTTGCATTGCCACGGCGAACTGGGGCGGCGCATGCGTTGGGCGAAATAAACGGAGGTTGCCATGCAAATCGACAGTGCGCTGTCGTCGACATTGCCGGAATCGGATCGCGCGATGATGAAGAGCCGGTCCGTAACGGACAACGCGGACGACACGGCCACGCAGACTGTTGCGTCGAATACATCCGAACAGGACGACGCCGTCCACATCTCCGCCGAAGGCGCAGCGACGGCGGCGCAAGAGGGCAATGCGATTCAGGACGGTGAAGTAAGCGATTCAGCGGGGGGGAGCGCGTCGACGACCGATACCTCGGCGGTCAAGGCGTTTGCGTACGGTACGTTGGGTCTCGAACGCCCGGATCAGCCTCATGAAGAGCGTAATGCGTTCTACACGGCTGGGCGTTGGCTGGCAGCGGGACTCACCATTGGTGGGATCATCTCGTTGCTTGCTTGAAAGGGGAGAGGGAGATGCGCTTGCCGTGCATGGCGCACGACAAGCGCAACGACCGGCTTGGCTTAGCGGTCGAGGAACGACTTCAGACGATCTGCACGGCTCGGATGCATCAGCTTACGCATGGCCTTGCTTTCGATTTGACGAATCCGCTCGCGCGTGACGTCGAACTGCTTGCCGACTTCTTCGAGCGTGTGGTCCGACTTCGTGTTGATGCCGTAACGCATACGCAGCACCTTCGCTTCGCGCGGCGACAGTGAGTCGAGCGCGTCGTCGATGGCGGCGCGCAAGTCGGCCTGCATCGCTGCGTCGGCCGGCGAGGAAGCTGCCGAATCTTCGATCATGTCGCCCAGCGTGGCGTCGCCGTCGTCGCCGACCGGCGTTTCCATCGACACCGGCTGCTTGGCGATCTTCAGAATGCCGCGCACCTTCTCTTCCGACAGTTCCATGCGTTCTGCCAGCACCGACGGATGGGCTTCCTGACCGGTCTGCTGCAGGATCTCGCGCGAAATGCGGTTGAGCTTGTTGATCGTTTCGATCATGTGCACCGGCACGCGAATCGTGCGCGCCTGGTCGGCGAGCGAGCGCGTCACAGCCTGACGAACCCACCACGTTGCATACGTCGAAAACTTCCAGCCGCGGCGGTATTCGAACTTGTCCACCGCCTTCATCAAACCGATGTTGCCTTCCTGAATCAGGTCGAGGAACAGCATGCCGCGGTTGACGTATTTCTTCGCGATCGAGATCACGAGACGCAGATTCGCCTCGATCATCTCGCTCTTGGCCTTGCGCATCTTCGACTCGGCCGCGACCATCTGACGATTGATCTCTTTCAGATGCTTGAGCGGCAGTGAAACGGTTGCTTCGATGTCGATCAGCTTCTGCTGTTCCGACTGGATTGCCGGCAGGTGACGCTCCAGCGCCGCGCCGTACGTCGACGTGCCGCGCGCGGCACGCTCGGTCCAGCCCAGATCGGCTTCATGACCCGAAAACGATTCGATGAACTGCTCGCGCGGCATGCCGCTCTTCGTCACGACGATTTGCAGAATGCGGCGTTCGATTGCACGGACTTGCGCGACCTGGTGTTGCACGTCGCCGCACAAGCGGTCGATGGTGCGTGCCGTGAAGCGGATCTTGGCGAGGTGCTGCTGAATCTCTTCGCGAGCGCGCAGGTAAGCCTTCGAGCTGACGTCGCCGCGCGTGTGCGAGGCGTTCTGCTGGTCGGACAGAATGCCGACTTGCGCGAAGATTTCCAGGCAATCGCTGGTGAGTTGCTTCAGGCGTGCTTCGTCTGCTGCCGAGGAGTCGGCCGGGCCGGCATCGTCGTCGTCTTCGCTATCGCTGTCGTCATCGGTGGCGTCTGCGTCGACGTCGGCTGCTGCGTCCGCGCTCGCGCTTTCTTCTTCCGCCGCAACCGTGTCTTCATTCAGGCCGTCGACCAGTTCGTCGATGCGCAGTTCGCCGTCCGCAACCTGTTGGGCGCTCGCCAGAATGGCGGAGATCGCGAGCGGGCAAGCGGCAATCGCCTGCACCATTTCGTGAAGACCGTCTTCGATGCGCTTCGCAATCGCGATTTCGCCCGCGCGGGTCAGCAACTCGGTTGCGCCCATTTCGCGCATGTACATGCGCACGGGGTCGGTCGTACGGCCGAACTCGGAATCGACGGTCGACAGCGCGACTTCGGTTTCCTCGTCTGCCTGATCGTCCGACACCACGGCGGGGGCGTTCGAGTTGAGCAGAAGCGTTTCCGCATCCGGGGCCTGCTCGTAGACCTGCACGCCCATGTCGTTGAAGGCGCTGACGATGCTGTCAATCGCCGCCGTCTGCGCGAAGTTGTCGGGCAGGTGGTCGTTGATCTGCGCGTGGGTCAGGTAGCCTTGCTCCTTGCCCAGCTGGATCAGCGCGCGCATCTGGCGCTGGCGTTCTTCAGCTTGTTGCGGCGGCAGTTCGGCCGCTACGGGGATCGCTTTGCCTGCGCCTTTGCCCTTGGCCGTACGGCCAGCGGGCGCCTTGGCGGTGTATCCGGCAGTTTCGTGTTGCGAATCTTCGCGATCAAAAGGGTTCACGTATTCTCCTCTAGAGGCTTCGCTATGAGACGCAAGACGCTACCGTCAGGCGTTTCGAGCATGGCTCAACATCACCTGAGTGACTCAACGCGGTTGTTTGGCTGTGCTCTGGGGAGCAAAAAAGATGAGCCCGCGCGAAGCGGGCCGATAGAAATGTGCGAAATTCGCGCGGCTCGCATTATATACGAGCTTGCGCCTTCGCGCGCATTATGAGCGCACCAATTTGTCATGCGCTCTTGTCGCAGGGTCCCTTCATCGCCTGTCATCCGTAAGTTCAGGTGGGGGCAGAAGGCAGCACTTCAACTGCTCGTCGTGCGCGTATGCAGGCTCTTCACTATAGGCTATGTCGGCCACTCCCGCACGACCGGATGACTTTCCGTCGATCTTGCTACATATAGTGGGGCGCATGTTTCGGCGTCAAATCGCACTTGGTCAAAAGAAAATTCACAAAAGGGGGTTGACGACCTGTCGGTCGTTCTCCATAATCTCGTTTCTCTGCTGCTGATGCAGCGACGCAGAACGAAGCGGT
>NZ_JALPRH010000011.1:0-234697 GCF_030464795.1 Paraburkholderia sp. SECH2 | reverse complement strand
CCGCCCCGCACAGGGGCAACGCTAATAGACCACTAACAAAACAAGGAAAGGCCAACGCCCCAAGAACCCTGACAAAAAGCGCCGCAAAGGCAAAAAAAGTCTACTTCGCTACTGGCATAGTGAACTCAGCCCCCTTCCCGATGCTATCGGGCCACCTCTGCATGATGCTTTTATAGCGAGTATAGAAGCGCACGCCTTCTTCCCCATACGCATGGTGATCCCCGAAGAGGGACTTCTTCCACCCACCAAAAGAATGCCAAGCCATCGGCACAGGAATCGGCACATTAATCCCCACCATCCCAATCTGGATCTGCCGCGAAAACGCCCGAGCCACGCCACCGTCAGAGGTGAACAACGACACCCCATTAGCAAACTCGTTAGCGTTAATCAGCCCAACAGCAGAAGCAAAATCCGGCACCCGCACAACACACAACACCGGACCGAAAATCTCCTCGCGATAAATCTTCATATCGGTCGAGACATCATCGAACAACGTGCCGCCGAGAAAGAACCCCTTCTCATGCCCAGCCACCTGATGGCCGCGCCCATCGACCACCAGCTTTGCACCAGCCGCAACGCCGGCATCGATATAACCCGCTACTTTCTCGCGATGCGCCGCCGTCACCAGCGGCCCCATCTCGGCTTCCGATTCCATGCCGTTCAGAATCTTCAGGCTCTTCACGCGCGGTGTCAGTCGCTCGATCAGTTCATCGGCAATATGTCCGACCGCAACCGCCACCGAAATCGCCATGCACCGCTCGCCGGCGGAACCGTACGCCGCGCCAATCAACGCATCGACCGCCTGATCGAGATCCGCGTCCGGCATCACCACGAGGTGATTCTTCGCCCCGCCCAAAGCCTGCACACGCTTGCCGTGCTTCGTGCCTTCCGTATAGATGTATTCGGCAATCGGCGTCGAACCGACAAACGACAACGCGCTCACCTCGGGATGTACGAGCAACGCATCCACCGCCACCTTGTCGCCATGCACGACGTTGAACACGCCGTCCGGCAACCCGGCTTCCTTGAACAATTCAGCAAGACGGTTCGATGCCGACGGATCACGCTCCGATGGCTTCAGCACGAACGTGTTGCCGCATGCGATCGCCACCGGGAACATCCAGCACGGCACCATCATCGGAAAATTGAACGGCGTAATGCCGGCAACCACGCCCAGCGGCTGGCGCAGGTTCCAGTTGTCGATGCCGCCGCCGATCTGGTCGGTGAAGTCGGTCTTCAGCAGATTCGGAATGCCGCACGCAAACTCGACGATCTCGATGCCGCGCATCACCTCGCCCTTCGCATCGGAAAACACCTTGCCGTGCTCGCGCGTGATCAATTCCGCCAGTTCGTCATGGTGACGGTCGAGCAATTCCTTGAACTTGAACAGCACGCGCGCCCGCTTGATCGGCGCGGTTTCGCTCCATGCAGGAAACGCAGCACTGGCGGCAGCGACCGCCGCATCCACCTCAGCGACACTCGCCAGCGGCACGCGTGCGCTCACGCTGCCAAGCGCGGGATTGAAGACGTCAGCGAAGCGGCCGCTCGTTCCCTCGACCATCTTGCCGTTGATGAAATGGGTCAGCGCGCGTGCGCTCGTCTCGCTCCGGACAGCCTCGTCCTGATATGTCTCGCTCATGTTCTTGTCCTCTTCCTATGAAGGTCTTCCGCCCACCGCGAACGGCGTGATGAACGCAAGCGTACGGCGCTTCGGGGCGACAAATCCAATGAGTAATGCTCAACTGCGCTATAAGGCGAGCTAATATCAGGATATGGATCTGACTCTGCTACGGGCGTTCGTCACCGTCGCACGCGAGGGCAACCTCACGCGTGCCGCGGTGCAGCTTCATCTGACCCAACCTGCCGTCAGCCTGCAAATCAAGCATTTGCAGGAGACGCTCGGCGTGACGCTGTTCACGCGGACCTCGCACGGGCTTTCGCTGACCCGCGACGGTCAGGCCCTGTTGCCCCACGCCGAACGTGCGCTGGGCGCCGCGAGCGACGTGCAGCGTGCGGCGGCGTCGCTGCGCCACGAAGTGCGCGGTCGTTTGCGGATCGGCACGATTCTCGATCCGGCGTTTCTGCGCCTCGGCGGCTTTCTCAAGCAACTGGTGGAAACCTGGCCGCGCATCGAAACGGCCTTGCGCCACGGGATGTCGGGCTGGGTGCTCGAACAGGTTCGTGCCGGTGAACTGGATGTGGGTTACTACATCGGCCTGCCATCCGATGACGATGCCCGCGACGGCGCTGCCTTTCATGCCGTCACGCTCACGCACTTCCAGTACCGCGTGCTGGCGCCGGCGGGCTGGAAAGATCGCGTGAAGGGCGCGCGCGACTGGCGTTCGCTCGCCGCACTGCCATGGATCTGGACGCCGCCTGCGTCCGCGCACAACAGGTTGTTGTCGCGCTGCTTTGGTGAGGCCGGCGTCAAACCGATTAAGGTGGCGGAAGTGGATCAGGAGCCGTCGATGCTCGATCTGGTCAAATCAGGCGTCGGTCTGACGCTCGCGCGCGATGCCACCGCAATTGCCGAAGCACATGCACACGCGTTGACCATTGTTGAAGGCGTCACCGTGCCGACCCAGCTCAGCTTCATCACGCTCGCCGAACGGAAGGACGAACCCGCGATTGCAGCGGCGTTGAAGTTGATCGAGCAGCAATGGGCGACTTGAGGACGACAAGACGGCCGGCGCGGACCCACGCCTGAGGGCACCACGGTCGCAAGCGCGATATGAGCTGCTCTCATGACAGCCGCGAACCATGCGACCGATTGTCATCTCTCCGCGTGCCCTCGCAGACCGCTTTCGGCCGGTGGCGCAAGCAGAGCAGCTCGCGGGCGATCAATCGCGGTTCATCTCGACGCCCGCATTTGCTGGCCCCGTCATCTGAAACCACACCGTCACGCACTTTTTGTTAGATTGAGGGTTCGCGCTCACGCGCCGGCCCCGCATCGTTTCTGTTCCGTCTGACTTCGTCCTTCCCGGCAGCTTCGCCCCGGCACCACCGGAAGCTGCCGACCACGCCATCCTTCGACAGGAGCCTGACATGGCACGCAACATTGAAATCAAAGCCCGCGCCCAGCATTTCGAACAACTGCGTGAACGCGCCGCGAAGCTTGCGCCGGATGCGCCGCTGATCTTCCGTCAGCAGGACTTTTTCTACGACGTGCCGCGTGGCCGCCTGAAGCTGCGCCAGTTCGACGACGGCACGCCAGCCGAACTGATCTTCTACCAGCGCGACGACCGCGACGGTCCGAAGGCGTCGTATTACACGCGTAGCCCGGTGACCAACCCTGAGGCGATGCACGCGCTGCTCGCCACGGCGCTGACCACGCGTGGCATCGTCACGAAGGAACGTCACGTTTATCTGACGGGACGTACGCGGATCCATCTGGATCGCGTTGACGGGCTCGGCGACTTCGTCGAACTCGAAGTGCTGCTGGCTCAGGACGACGACGAAGAAGGCGGTCACGCCGAAGCACACGCGATGTTCCAGACCCTCGGCGTACCGGAATCGGACCTTGTGGCGGTGGCCTATGTGGATTTGTTGAGCCCGGACACCGAGCCGAAGCAGGCTGCGTAAAACTTAAGCATCAAGGGTCGCGGTGAGGTCAATCCAGGAACCGCGCCCCTTCGTAACCTCCCTCAACACCAGAAACCCCGGACAGCCCCGCATCAAGCGGCGGCCGCCCCCGGCGACAGATGGGCGAGCGGCAACGGCCCATTACGCTTGAAGGTGGTCAACACGATATTGGAGCGCACGCTGTCGACGCCCGGCACACGCATCAATTTCTTCATCACGAACGTCGACAGATAGTTCAGATCGGGCGCGACAATGCGCAGCAGATAATCGGCGTCGCCGACCACCGCGTGGCATTCCAGTACTTCCGGCAGCACCTCGATCTGTTGCTGGAACTGCTCGATGATTGAGTCGCCGTGATGCTTCAACTTCAGACTCGTAAAAGCCGTTACGCCGAGCCCGAGTTTTTCCGGGCGCAGCACGACGCGGTAGCCGTCCACCACACCCACCTGCTCGAGGCGCTGCAAGCGCCGCCCAATCTGCGACGGTGACAGCGGCACCTGCTCAGCCAATTGCTGATGCGTGGCCCGGCCGAAGCGCTGAAGCACGTCCAGCAGCGCGAGATCGAAGTGATCGAGTTCTAACATGATTGACATCCGCATTGAATCGGCATTTAATGCACGATTATTGCATATTGACACACCATAACGCCAACATTGCGCCCATTCCGCGCGCCTACCGCTCTACACTTGCATCACCGTTTCAACCCGCAGACACCGTAGAGCGCGCAGCATCATGTCCACCGCCAACACCGCCAAACTCAAAGAGCAATTCGACGCCGGCCTCGAAACCCGTGCTGACTTCACTATCGACCAGCCGACCGAACGCTACGGCGCGGTCGACCACGCTGTATGGCAGCAGCTCTATGCACGCCAGACTGCGTTGCTCAAGGGCCGTGTGTGCGACGAGTTTCTGGCAGGCGTCGACTGTATCGGCATGCCGCACGACCGCGTGCCCTTGTTCGACGAAATCAACGCCAAGCTAACGCCCGCCACGGGCTGGCAAATCGTCGCCGTGCCCGGACTCGTGCCCGACCAGGTGTTCTTCGAGCATCTGGCGAATCGCCGTTTTCCGGTGACATGGTGGATGCGCCGCCCCGACCAACTCGATTATCTGCAGGAACCGGACTGTTTTCACGATCTGTTCGGCCACGTACCGCTGCTGATCAATCCGGTGTTCGCGGACTACATGCACGCGTACGGCCGCGCGGCGCTTGCCGCCAATGATGCCGGCGCCCTGCCGCTGCTTGCCCGGCTCTACTGGTACACCGTCGAGTTCGGCCTGATCCGCGACGCGGCGAGTCCTAACGGCGTGAAGATCTATGGCGCGGGCATCGTCTCAAGCAAAGGCGAGACGCTCTACAGCCAGCAAAGCGCGGCGCCGAACCGGCTCGGCTTCGACCTCGAACGCGTGATGCGCACGCGCTATCGCATCGACACGTTCCAGAAAACCTACTTCGTGATCGACGACTTCGCGCAGTTGTTCGGCGTCGCGCAAACCGACTTCGCCCCGCTGCTGGCCAAGCTGGCCGCAGAGCCGGCGTTCGCGGCAGGCGACGTGCTCGAAGACGATAGCGTGATCACGCGCGGCTCGCAGGAAGGCTGGCAAGCCGACGGCGATATCTGACAACGCAGCCTGAGCAGGCCGACAGCAGACTGATGCCATCCGTGAAAAAATAGCGGATACGCACGCCTGCCGGCGCGCCTGTTCAGATCAACGAGGTAGCACCATGATTAGCAAACTGACTTCCGAAGAACGCGCCACGCAAGTGGCTGAACTGCACGGCTGGCAAGCCGTGGCGGGCCGCGACGCGATCCAGCGCCACTTCAAGTTCGCCGACTTCAACGAAGCATTCGGCTTCATGACGCGCGTGGCGATCAAGGCGCAGGAAATGGATCACCATCCGGAATGGTTCAACGTGTACAACAAGGTGGAAATCACCTTGTCGACGCACGAAGCCAATGGCCTGACCGAGCGAGACATTAAATTGGCACGATTTATCGACAGTATTACTGCGTAATACAAGCGATCAGATGCCTCGATGCACCCCGCATCGCGCGATTTGACGGTAATGAAAGGGCATTGCAGGCAATCCGGCGCCCAAACCTTCAGTTCTACAGGCTATTATTAAGGCGCACGTAAGAATCCCACGCTTGCCTCGCAAACCCGTCTAAACGATCCGGTGATAGCGTGTGCTGACGCTGTACAATCATCAGCGCATACGGCTTGGAGAGCGCGCTTGCCTCCTTGCACAGAACGAGTTCGTCGCCGCTCGAAGGTGAGCGGGCGCGCCAGAAGTTGATCGCGGCTTCCAGTTCGTGGATCGTTATCTCGGACATGACTTCGTGGTCGCTCAGTGGCTGCTTGATGGCTACTTCATGGCTGCTCGATAGCTGTCTCGTGGCTGCCTGGCGCCAGTTCGGCACGGCCACGCGGCACGCTGCCTGTGCAGCAGGCGCCCCGGCGAACCGCTTGCCCAAACGCCTAAAACCATTGTACTTGAGCGAAATCCATGCGACTCCTTCTGATCGAAGATGACCGCCCCATCGCACGCGGCATCCAAAGTAGTCTCGAACAAGCCGGCTTCACCGTCGACATGGTCCATGACGGCATTTTCGCCGAACAGGCCCTCACCCAAAACCGCCACGAACTGGTGATTCTCGATCTGGGCCTGCCCGGTATCGACGGCATGACGCTGCTCGCGCGCTTTCGTCAGAGCAATCGTCACACGCCGGTGATCATCCTCACCGCGCGCGACGAGTTGAACGACCGCGTGCAAGGCCTGAATTCCGGCGCGGACGACTACATGCTGAAGCCGTTCGAACCCACCGAACTCGAAGCGCGCATCCGCGCCGTGATGCGCCGCAGCGGCCCGCATGGCGACATGCCGCGTCCGGAAGTGTCGTTGGGCGGTGTGCGTCTGTCAGGCGTCGATCGCCGCATTTTCAACGACGACAAGCCGCTCGAGCTGTCGCCGCGTGAATTCGCGGTGCTCGAAATGCTGCTGCTGCGCCACGGCCGCGTGGTCAGCAAGGCTCAGTTGCAAGACCATCTGACGCACTTCGGCGGCGATCTCGGCGATACCGCGATCGAAGTCTATGTGCACCGGGTGCGCAAAAAGCTCGAAAACTGCCGTGTCGAAATCGTCACGGTGCGTGGCTTCGGTTACCTGTTGCAGGAAATCCGTCAGGCCGCATAATCGTTGCAAGGGCCGCAATCTGAATTGCGGCCTGACAGCGCCGGGCCGGCGCCGCGCACTCGGTGCGCAATTCGCCGGCATCCGGCGAATTTTCACGGTGCTACGGTGCTTTACGCCGTTGCTCCTTTCCCGCGCGTTCGATCATGCCCCAGCCGGCCGCCAATAGTCTGCGCCGCACGCTGCTGCGGCGCCTCGCTGCTCCCCTTTCGCTGCTCGCCCTGATGAGCGGCCTGATCGCTTACTGGCTGGCGTGGCAGTACACGCAGCATGTGGTCGACCGCTCGCTCGCCGATCTCGCCACCGCGATCTCCAAACAGATCCAGATTGCCGGCCCCGACGCCAAGGTGACGGTGCCGCCGCTCGCGCAGGCCATGTTCTCCGATCCGGTCGAACAACTCGTCTATCGGATCAGCAACGGCGAAACCGAAATCGCCGGCGACCACAACCTGCCGCTGCAAGGCACCAGCGTGCGGCGCATGCATTACGCGTACGTTTTCGAAACGCAGCACCAAGGCGTGACGGTGCGCGTGGCCCAGGTGCGCGTCGATCAGCCCACCGGCAATCCAATCGTCGTCGAAGTGGGTCAGCCGGTACATCACCGGTTTCAGATCGCCGCTGAGTTTCTCGTCGCGATCATGATGCCGCTGCTGTTGCTGCTGCTGGCGGGCTGGGTGATCGTGTGGCGGGTCGTCAATCAGCAGCTCAATCCACTCACCGATCTCGCTGATTCGCTCAACCGGCAGACGCACACGTCGCTCGAACCGGTGGACGAGACCTATGTTCCGGTTGAAATCCGGCCGCTCACGGGCGCGTTGAACGCGCTGCTCGATCGTCTGAAAACTGCCCTCGACGGCCAGCGCAAATTCATCGCCGACGCCGCGCATCAGTTGCGCACGCCGCTCACTGCCGTCAAGCTGCACGCGGAACAGGCGGCGGTGGCGCGTGACCCGCAGCAAACGCTCGCCGCGGTCCGTGAACTACGCGCGGCGGCCGACCGCGCCGTGCGGCTGTCGAACCAGTTGCTTTCGCTGGCGCGCGCGGAGCCGGGCGAACAGGCGGCACGTTTCGTCACCGTGGATATGGCCGCGCTCGCGTTCGATACAGGTGCGGAATGGGTGCCACGCGCGTTGACGTTCCACGTCGACCTCGGCTTCCAGCGCCTCGACGACCCGGGTAACGATCAGCCGCTGATGGCGCGCGGCAATCCCGTGCTGCTGCATGAGGTGATCGCCAATCTGCTGGATAACGCGCTCAAGTACGTGCCGCCTTCGCGTTTCGATGGCGGCCGCATCACCGTAACGGTTTCGCAAACCGCGATCGACAATCTGCGCATGGCCGAGATCGTCGTCGAAGACAACGGGCCGGGCGTGCCGCTCACACAGCAAGCCGATCTGTTCAAACGATTCTTCCGCGGCGACGGTCAGAGCGACGCCGGTGTGGACAGCGGCGCCGGCCTCGGTCTCGCGATCGTTCACGACATCATGGTGCTGCATCACGGCAGCGTGCATTACGAAGATGCGCCGGAAGGCGGTGCGCGCTTTATTGTGCGCATTCCGCTGATACCGATCAGCGTGCAGCACGAAGTCGAACCCGAGGTGCGGCGTCCGGCAAAAAAATCGGCGCACTCGGCGCCGATCGATATCTGACTTTGTAGTCGGTTGATGTACTGCCACGGGCTGCCTTGAGTTCACTTACGTTCAACTCAGACAGCCCGCGTTTCATTTCTTCTTCGCTTTTTTCGCGGACGTCTTCACCTTCTTCACCGTCTTGTCGGATTTCTCTTTCTCCGCCGGCGCCAGCATCGTGCCGCGGCACTTGCGCGCGCCGCAACGGCATTCATATTCCTTCTTGAGCTTCTTGGTCTGGCGCGCGTCGATGACGAGGCCGTAGTCGTAAAAGACTTCCTCGCCCTCGGCGATGTCGCGCAGCGCGTGCACGTACACGTGACCGTCGATCTCTTCGGCTTCGCAGTTCGGCGCGCACGAATGGTTGATCCAGCGCGCGCTGTTGCCGTCCACTTTGCCGTCGATCACCTTGCCACTGTCGAGCGCGAAGTAGAACGTGTGATTCGGTTCGTCCGGATTGTGCGGATGACGGCGCAACGCTTCTTTCCAGGAGATCCGCTCACCCTTGTATTCGATCAGCCGTTCGCCGGCCGCAATCGGCTCGGTGGCAAACACGCCTTTGCCGTGCACACCCGAACGGCGCACGGCGATCCTGCGTGAACTCATTGAATGAATCCTTGTGAAGAACTAGGGGTGAAGATCCGGCAGCCGTCAGAAATGCCCGCGTCTAACGCGCTGCTTTTTCCGACGCGGATAGCAAACGCGGCGCCTTGCGAGCGCCGCGTCGACCTGCGACGCTCATGCGCCACATCCGGCATCCTACACGCTCAAGACGGCTTCGTTCAACCGTCAATAAGACGTGTGCGCACAAGGCGCGTTGGCTGGTTCACCGTTGTCCGAACGAAATATCGCCGAACAGGGCTTTTTGCTCGCGCGGTTGCGAACGCCAGTACTGCGGCGGCGCTTCGACCGTCGCGCCGAGCTGCGCCGCGGCATGCCACGGCCAACGCGGGTTGTAGAGCAACGCGCGAGCCATTGCGATCAGATCCGCATCGCCTTCTTCAATGAGTTGTTCGGCATGCAACGGATCGGTAATCAGGCCCACGCCGATAGTAGTCAGGCCCGTTGCGTGTTTGACGGCCCTCGCGAAAGGAATCTGATAGCCCGGCTCAAGCGGGATCTTCTGCAAAGGCGAAACACCGCCGGACGACACGTCGATCCAGTCGCAGCCGCGCTTTTTCAATTCCTGCGCGAACGCGATCGTGTCCTCGAGCGTCCAGCCGCCTTCGACCCAGTCGGTCGCCGAGACGCGCACGCCAACCGGTTTGTCGGCGGGAAACGCGGCGCGCACGATGTCGAAAATTTCGAGCGGAAAGCGCATCCGGTTTTCGAGCGAACCGCCGTAATCGTCGCTGCGTTGATTGGCGAGCGGCGACAGGAACTGGTGCAGCAGATAGCCATGTGCCGCGTGCACTTCGAGAGCATCGATGCCGAGGCGCGCGGCGCGACGCGCGGAGGCCGCGAAGGCTTCGCGGATCCGGTTCAGTGCGGGCGTGTCGAGGGAGAGCGGTGGCTCTTCACCCGCCTTGTGCGGCAATGCCGACGGTGCATGCGGCAGCCAGCCGCCTTGCGACACCGGAATCAGTTGGCCGCCTTCCCAGGGCACATGGCTCGACGCCTTGCGCCCTGCGTGCGACAACTGCATGGTGACGCGAATCGGCGAATGCTTGCGGATCGCGGCCAGGACCGGCTTCAGCGCGGCTTCGGTAGCGTCGTCCCACAGTCCGAGATCGCCCGGCGTGATGCGGCCATCCGGTTCGACGGAGGTCGCCTCGATGCACAACATGCCGGCGCCCGATAACGCGAGACTGCCGAGATGGATCATGTGCCATGCCGTCGCCTCGCCACGTTCGGCGGAATACTGGCACATCGGGGAGACGACGATACGATTGGGAAGCGTCACGCTACGCAGCGTGAGCGGGGAAAAAAGCGCGCTCATGGATTACGCCCAGTAGAAACCCGAGAGCGATCGAGCATAGCACCGCGGATGATTGTCTGCAGGCGTGCGCGGATCAGGGTTTCGGCTCGACCTGATCGAGCCACTCACCGAACATCCGGCGTGCGGCGGCTTCCAGCGGCGGACCGAACTGTGCGGTCTCGGCCCGCAACTGCCGCGCATCGATGCCGTGGCCGGCAATTTCACCGGCATTGCCGATCAGCCAGGGTTCGAACCGGTCAGCGCGAATCTCCGGATGACATTGCAGACCCAGCACATGGCCGCCCCACGCGAACGCCTGGTTTTCGCAGGCGGGCGTCGAGGCGAGACGTGTGGCGCTGTCGGGCAGATCGAAGGTGTCGCCGTGCCAGTGCAGCATCGACGTGTGGGCGCCGTCCAGATGACGCACCGGCGACGCACGGCCCGCATCGGTGAGCGTAAGCGGTGTCCAGCCGAGTTCGGTATGGCCCGCGGGGTAGACGCGTGCACCGAGCGCACGCGCGATCAATTGCGCGCCGAGGCAGATGCCAAGCGTCGGCAAACCGGCGGCGATGCGTTTTTCGATCATGGACAGCAACGGGACAAGCGTCGGGTAAAGCGCGTCGTCAATTGCACTGATCGGGCCGCCGAGCACGACCATGAGCGATGCGGCAAACGGGTCCGGCGCTTCGATACGGGCGACGCCAACGTCGAGATAGCGCACCGGGCGCCCCCGCTCGCCGAGCTCCAGCTCAAGACTGCCCAGATCCTCGAAGTGCACGTGGCGAATGGCCAGAACTTCCCGATTCATCAGCCTGTCCCACCTTAAGGTTGCCTAAAGACTTGCCGCTACACGGAGCGAACCAGCCGGCGGACGGTATTCACCGCCCGCCGGCACACGGCTTCGCAGTGTAGCGGATTGTCCCAGGAGAAGCCGCCTTATTGGGCGAAGATCTTCCAGGTCTTCTTTTGGGTAGCGACGTCGGCCACTTCGTACACCGAGCAATCGAGACGCAGATCCGTGTCCGACATCTTCATGTCGAGCAGCGCGCAGTGGTGCGGCGTCTTCTTCGGATTCTTGCTCGGCTCGAAGTGCGAGCAGCTCAGGCACATGCGGTGCGGCGGAATCGTGCCTTGCGCTTCCAGCTGATGGATGGTCTTGAGCAGCGTGCGATAGAACAGTGTCTGCTCTTCGTCGCGCAGCGTGCCGACCGCCTTGGCCAGGAAGTCCGGCCATTGCGCAGCGCGCTTCGCGGCGGTGCGGCCACGCGCCGTCAGACGGACCGCGAGGGCGCGGCCGTCGTCGAGGGCGCGGCGCTTTTCGACCAGACCTTTGGTCTCGAGCGTACTCACGGCATCGCTGGTAGTCGCGGCGGTCAGGGCCGTTTCGCGGGCAATTTCACCAAGACGCATCGGGCCCTTGCGTTGCATCAGCAAGACCAGGATTTCGCCCTGGGTCGGCGTAAGGCCTGCGCCTTCCGCCCATTCCCAAGCCTGGCTCCGCATGGCCGTGCTCAATCGCAATAGGCTGTGGGTCACTCGCCCGGTTGCCTGTTCTCCGTATACGCCTTCGCTCATAATCTTCGTTTGGTTTATTAGCTTGCGAGCGATGTCGGCAAACCGCTGCCGAACACGCCCGTAGCCTGTGTGGGGTAGCCTCGCCGTAAAGCAGACGAGACGGTTTCTACTATCTCAAAAATTTACCGCCTTGCAAGCCAAAGGCAGATGAAACGACATTCTATGCGAGACCGGCCAATCGTACAGCTAAGTTATCCAACGCAAGCTGTGGATAACCATGGGAAAACACAGGGGATGGCGTGTGTGCCGATTCTTGATAAGTAACTTGCCCCCTCTTTCCTTACTAAAGTTGTCCTCGTTTACCGCCCTCGATGCGCCCCGGATCAGCCTGGTTATGGTTTACGTAGCACTTTGACTTTTCAGGGAATTATTCAGTTGTCCACAGGCAGATGCAATGCTTGT
Source organism: Paraburkholderia sp. SECH2 (assembly GCF_030464795.1). Lineage (NCBI taxonomy): Bacteria > Pseudomonadati > Pseudomonadota > Betaproteobacteria > Burkholderiales > Burkholderiaceae > Paraburkholderia > Paraburkholderia sp. SECH2. The sequence goes on along the minus strand of NZ_JALPRH010000011.1, from coordinate 222,399 downwards.
TAACTACTACTACGTTTGTATACGTAAACTTTAGAAAAACCTGAAGGCCCCCGAGCTGGAAATTTATTTACGAAAAAAAACCCGCACGAGGCGGGTCTTCCTTACGGTTTAACGTAAGCAATCCTCTATCTAGCTAGGCTCGCCACTGCAGACACTGCTGTCGGACAGCTTCATGCAAGGACTTTTCCTGATCGAAGACGCCCCGCAGCCACGTCGCATCGTTGACCTGGCCGCGCGCAATCGCACCGATTTCGGCGAGCGCGTTGCCCGAACCCAATGCTTCGGCGTGCGGTGCAATCAGATCCAGCGTTTCGAGGATATCTTCGGAAATCGTCTTGCGTTCGCTTGTTTGCGGGTTGATGCAGTTGCCGGCCAGACCGAAGCGGCATGCTTCGAAGCGGTTGAACGTGTAGACGAGATAATCGTCTTCCTTCGGCACGATCGGCTTGTCGAGCAGCAGATGGCGGGCAAGCGTCTGGATGTAGCAGGCAATCGCCGCGGCGCGATCCACTGAGAACGGCGTATCCATCACGCGTACTTCGATCGTGCCGAAACCGGGCTTCGGCCGGATGTCCCAGTAAAAATCCTTCATGCTGTTGACCACGCCGGTGTGGACCATCTTCGAGAAATATTCCTCGAAACTGTCCCACGTCAACACGAACGGCGCGCGGCCCGAGAGCGGGAACGCGAACACGGAATTCAGTCGTGCCGAATGAAAACCGGTGTCGACACCTTGCACGAACGGCGACGAAGCGGACAACGCGATGAAATGCGGGATGAAGCGCGACATCGAATGCAGCAGATACAGCGCGCTGTTCGGATCCGGACAGCCGATGTGCACATGCTGGCCGAACACCGTGAACTGCTTGGCAAGATAACCGTACAACTCGGAAAGATACTGAAAGCGTGGCGTATCGACGATTTGCCTTTCACTCCATTGCTGGAATGCGTGCGTGCCGCCGCCGCACAAGCCGACGTTCAGACGGTCGGCCGCCGATACCAGCGTGTCGCGGATCGTGCGCAGATCGGTGACGGCCTGTTCATGCGTCGTGCAGATACCGGTCGACAGCTCGATCATGCTTTCGGTGATTTCCGGCGTGATGTTGCCGGGAATCTTTTCGTCCTTGATGAGGCGCATCAGATCCGAGCCGGCTTTGGTCAGATCATAGTCGTGCGTATTGACGATCTGCATCTCGAGTTCGACACCGAAAGTGAACGGTTTCGAATCGATGAAGGGTTCGAGTGACATAGCGTCCCCTGAGTCAGGTCGGCCGATGTGTGTCACATGTCTGTGTCACACATCCGGCCGTTTTTGAATCGAATAAGTTGGATAAAGCGCGCAAATCAGGCGCATGAAGCATTGGACAGCGCATCGGACAGCGGCGTGCCCTTGCCGTGCGCTTACTCTTCGCGCCGTTCAGCCACCAGCGCCAGGCTGCGATACACGAGCCACGGCCCGAGAATCTGCAGCACGAAAATCGAACACATCACGATCGCGCGCAGTTGCGGATCGAAATTCGGATAGAGGTTGTAGGTATCGTCGACGAGCAGATACGCGAGCGCCGACATGGGCGATAACGACAAACCGAGCGCCATGCCCTGCTTCCAGTTCAAGCCGCTTGGCTTGGCGAAAGCCATCACGCCCACCAGTTTCGCAACCAGACGCGCAACAATCAGACCCAGCGCCGCGACACCGCCAAGCGCGATGTCTTTCCATTCGAACGACGTCAGCGTCAGCACAAACAGAATCACCGTCAATAACCAGCCGGCCGTGCCGAAATGTTCCGGCCACAACTGCGGGCGAGCTTCAAGATTCTTCACGATGATGCCCGCGGCCAGCAACGCGAGAATGGTGGAAAGCTTGAACACATGCGCCACCGCAATGGCGAGCAGCACGAGGCCGAACAGCGCGACGAACGAATGCTCGTCCTGCATGTTCAGACGACGATAAAAAAACGTGCAGGTGCGCGCCAGCAGATAGGCCAGCACGAGTGAGCCGACCAGCAGATACAGCGGCTGCAGAATCGTGGCGTAGACGTTGCCGTAAACCTCCTGATGCAACCAGCTCGAGACAAGCTTTTCGACCACCACCGCATACATGCTGTTCAATGCGGTAAGGGTCAACAGACGTTGGGTCACCTGACCTTCCGCGCGTAGCTCCGTTTTGAGCTGGATCACCATAGCCGGCGAAGTCGCCATGGCAATTGCGGCAAGCACCGTCGCTACGATCAGCGGCACTTTCAGGAATAACAAAACCGGCAAAACCAGCGCGAACGTCAGCGTGGCTTCCGCGACGCTCGACAGAATCAGCCAGGGATTGCGACGAATCCAGCGCAGATCGAGCCGGCTACCCAGTTCGAATAACAACAAACCGAGCGCTACGTCGAGCAATGGCCGCGCGGCGCTCGCGGAATCGGCGTCGATCACGCCGAAACCGGCTGCGCCGGCTACCAGACCAATGACCGCATATCCGGAAATGCGCGGCAAACGCCATGCGCGATAGCACAGTTCACCGCACAGACCCGCGGCGAGCAATGCAAGACCAGCCCAAAAAATGGCGTCGGGTGTGAGTGGCCAGGCTGGGAAAAATGAAAACGCCGACTTCATCGTGATGGGTTCTCCTTGGCAGCAACGGCAGACAACACGAACCGGCGCAAACACCGGCGAGCGGATGAACGCATGAGGCGCTCACTGTCGCGATCGCTTCGCGTGACCCGCGTTGCGAGTTTTCAACGATCGGATGATCTGAATGTGCCGCTGCCGCAAGGGGCGCAGCGCATTCTGGGGGCGGCCGTAGCTACCGGCCCGGCACGGTGAAAGAACGCCGTCGACTTTGAATCAGATTCTGATTGCGCGGCACCGTTCCATTGCAGCGCGTGCGGCCAGCGGCGAGGCACGACGCGGAAAAGAACGGCGATTGTGCCATAGCTTTTTCAGACTTGACCGAAAAGACAGGAACATGCAGGCAAAACGGTAAAAACGTACGTTATCTTCGCGAGATGAGGAAAAAGCGACCGTTTTAAAACCGGGTCGGGCTCCCATAGCGTACAGATCTGACGTTGCAGATGTGTTTCCTGGGACACGGCTGGAGGCGTTTTCCTCCAACTTTCGACGCTTCGGGCTCAACGATTGCGCTCGATCCCGGCACGGCCTTTCTGTTTACAGGTTTACCGTATGTATACGTAGTAACAGTTAACAAGGTGACTCATTTTCTGTGGATAACTCCGGTTTACCGAATTGATTCATCGGCTTGCCGCTCGCATAACAGGATGCACAGCGTGTGCGGCAGCGGCGGGTATACAAGGGTAACTTTTCGCGATTTTCGGACGCGGCAGAGTTACCCCGTTTACGTCCACAACGGTTCCACATGAGTTGCGCCGGTAAACGGCGCGGTTATCCACAAGTTTCGGTGGATAACTTTTATTCACGCTGATGTTTGGTGTGCACGGTTAACTACGGGTTAACTCACCGTTCCCTGGCGCAACGCACGCAAGAGGAAGCGGGCTGGATCGATGTCTTCCGCCAAGTTCCGTTCGAGCGGCCACGGCTCGCCTTCAATCTGCGAGGCGATCAGCTCCGCTCCAAGTGCCGCCCATACAAGACCGCGAGAACCGTACGCGAACGCGCCGTACAAGCCGTCGACGCGTGGCAGATCGAGTGGCCATGCGCCACGCAGGCGTTGGGCGTCGCGTGCCGAGGCGGTTTCATCGGCGAAGTTGCCGATCATCGGCATCCGGTCACTTGTGACGCAGCGAAATGCGACGCGCCCGTCGAGCTTTAACGCCTGTGCCGGATCGACAATGGCGTCAAAGGCGGGCAGCATCTGCGCGACGCGCTCGAGGTTTTCCAGATGGCCATCCGGTCGCAACGCGGTGTCAGGGTCGTCGAGCTCGTAGGTAGCGCCGGTCAGCGTGACGCCGTCGGCGAGTGGGACGGCGTAGCCTTCGCCTATAACCGGCATTTCGAGTGTTGGCACCGTGCCCGGCGGCAGCAAAGTCAACTGGCCGCGGATGCTGCGGGTCGATGCGTACTGCAAACCGGCGAGCCGCGCGGCGTCGTGCGCGCTCGCGACGATGACCACGGGCGCATGCGCGATGGCTTGCCCCGCTGTGTCGAAGACGATCCATTGATTGCCTGATCGCTCGAGACGCGCTACGTCTACTCCAAAGCGGCGTTCGAGCAGCCCGCCAGCAGCTGCGCACTGCGCGGCGCAAAGCGACGCCGGGTCGATCCAGCCGCCTTGGGGAAAGAGCCAGCCGCTTTGCGCGAGTGGCATGCCGGCAAGCCTTTGTGCTTGGCTCAGCGAAACCGGCGTCACATATTCCGCCGGGTAACCGAACGCGGCGATTGCCTCGCTCATCGAGCGTGCTTCTTCATCGTCCGCGGCGATCTGCAACAGCCCTGGCGCGCCGCGCAATGGACGGAAACCAAGCCGTTCGAGCGCGGCCCAGCGTCTGAGCGTGTACAGAAAGCCCGCCCGCGTGACGCGTGACGCGACGCTGTCGTCGCGCGAGATCATAGGATGGAACACGCCGGCCGGATTGCCCGAGGCGTCCTGAGCCACCGACGCGTGCCGTTCCAGCGACGTGACGCGCCAGCCGCGTGCGGCCAGACGCTCGATCGCCGCGCAACCCGCGAGCCCGGTGCCTATCACGATCGCATGCCGTTCATCGACTTCAAGCGGCGCGGGCGGCTCATAACGACGCACGCGCCAGCGTGGCGTGAAATGGCCGACCAGCATCGCGCGCTTCCAGCCGAAGCCGTCGACTTTTTGGTACACAAAGCCGTTTTGGGTCAGCGCGCGTTTGATGTCGCCGGCGCTGCTGTAGGTTGCGAACGTGGCGTTCTCGCCGGCCATCCGGGCGAGCGCCTTGAAGATTGCGGGTGTCCACATTTCGGGGTTTCTTGCCGGCGCGAAGCCGTCAAGATAGAACGCATCGGCGCGCAACCTCAATGCTGGCAGGCTCTGCGCGGCGTCGGCGAACACCAGCGTCAACGTGATTCGCCCGCCCTCGAATTCGAGCCGGTGCGTGCCGGGGACAAGCATCGGCCATTCGGCGGCCAGCGTTTCCGCCAGCGCGGCGATCTCCGGATCTGAAATCGTCTTCGCATAGACGCTGCGCAAATCGGTTTGAGTAAACGGATGCTTCTCAGTCGAGACGAAGTGCAAGCGTTCGCAACGCGCCGGATCGGCACGCCAGGCAGCCCATGTCATCAGGAAGTTGATCCCCATGCCGAAGCCGGTTTCGAGCACGGTGAAGACGCGGCGGCCCTGCCATCGTTGCGGCAGTCCATTGCCGCGGAGGAAGACGTATTCAGCCTGCTCGAGACCGCCGACAGCGCTGTGATAGATGTCGTCGTAGAACGGCGAAAAAGGCGTGCCGTTGTCGCGAAAAGCGAGGACGGCGGGGATCAGCGGATCGGTCATGCGCGGCAGAAATGACGCTCGAAAGAGCGGGTCAGACGTTACCGCCAGCGTGCGCAACTCGCCGGGCGGCGAAAAAGACGTGCTGCAACGTTGGCAAAAACCAACGCTAAGCCCCGTCCATGCTGGGTTTCAGCCTTCAATTGGGCTCTGCGAGGAGGAAAAGGAAGGGTTTCCCCTCGATATCTGCCCCAGAACCGCTTAAATCTTCGAAACCCTTATCCTGATTGGGTTTGCGCTGCGCTATCATAGCAAGCGCCGCGAAGGGAGCGGCAGCACGGCCGACGGGCAGTCACTGCCCGGCGCTAATTGTCCGGAGGGGATCCGGAGCCGCAGCTGCTCGACGGCGCGGCCCGCGCACGTATAATCGGCGCGTTCGCGCTGTTCGTGTCAACCTAAACTCAGAAAGGAACCTTAATGAACAAACAGGAACTGATCGACGCCGTCGCAGGACAAACCGGCGCCAGCAAGGCTCAAACCGGTGAGACGCTGGACACGTTGCTTGAAGTGATCAAGAAGTCTGTGTCGAAGGGTGACGCGGTCCAGTTGATCGGCTTTGGCAGCTTCGGTTCGGGCAAGCGCGCAGCACGTACGGGTCGTAACCCCAAGACCGGCGAAACTATCAAGATCCCGGCCGCCAAGACCGTCAAGTTCACGGCTGGTAAGGCGTTCAAGGACGCAGTCAACAAGCGCTAAGCAGATTACTGCCTGGCAGTTGACACCCGCCAACGGCGGGTTTTTTTTCGCCTGTGCTGCTTGTTTAGCCGCGACGGGCGTCGCGGCTAAACAGTCCGCATCAGGCAGAAAGGCCGCTCGAACTCAATCGTGGCGATGCACGATTTCGCCGTGGCCATGACCGTCGTGGTCGTGGTGATCGTGGTCATGATCATGGTCGTCTTCGTCGAAGTCCCATGCAGGGAACGGATCGGCGAATTGTTGCCACGCTTCTGGTCCCGCCGCGTATTCCTCATCGGTCAGCAGGCACGCGTCGAACTTCGCTTGCCAGACCGCCGGGTCGATGCCGACGCCGATCATCACCAGTTCCTGGCGGCGATCGCCGATGCTCAGATCGTCCGGATCGCCGTACCAGTCGGCGGCAATTTCGGCGGCCAGTTCGTCATCGCCGTCCGGCCATTCGCTGCGATCCTGCGCGGCCCACCACATTCCCGCCGGACCATGCCGGCAAGCGCCGCCCGCTTGCGACAACGAACCGGCAATGTCATTACGCGTTGCGAGCCAGAAGAAGCCCTTGCTGCGCAAGACGCCCTTCCATTCCTGATGCAGCAGCGCCCACAGGCGTTCCGGGTGAAACGGCCGCCGCGCGCGGTAAATGAAATTGCCGATGCCGAATTCGTCCGCTTCACCGTGATGGGCATGGCCGTGTTCGTGGTCGTGCCCATGCTCGTCGTTAAGCGACGCCAGCCAGCCCGGTGCGCTCGATGCCTCATCGAAATCGAAGCGCCCAGTGTTCAGCACCTCGGCCAGCGGCACTTCGCCGAAACGGCTCACCACCTGCACGGCACGCGGATTGATGCGGGCGAGGATGCGCTGCAAACGCGTGAGCTCATCCGCGCTGACCAGATCGGCCTTGTTCACCACCAGCACGTCGCAGAATTCAATCTGCTCGATCAGCAATTCGACCAGCGTCCGATCGTCCTCTTCGGTAGCGGCGATGCCCCGCTCGGAAAGCGCGTCGGCCGAACCGTAGTCGCGCAGGAAGTTGAATGCATCGACCACCGTCACCATCGTATCGAGCTGCGCGACGTCGGACAGCGATGCGCCGTCGTCGTCGACGAAGGTGAAGGTTTCGGCGATCGGCATCGGCTCGGCTACACCGGTCGATTCGATCAGGATCGCATCGAAGCGCTTTTCACCCGTAAGCCGCTTGATCTCGACCAGCAAGTCATCACGCAACGTGCAGCAGATGCAGCCGTTCGACAGTTCGACGAGCTGCTCTTCGACATGCGAGAGCGCGGCGGCGTCGCGCACGAGCGTTGCATCGATATTGACGGCGGCCAGATCGTTGACGATCACGGCGACGCGCAAACCGGCGCGATTCGCGAGGATGTGGTTTAGGAGCGTGGTCTTGCCGGCGCCCAGAAAACCGGAGAGCACGGTGACGGGCAATAGCGGCTGGTTCATCGCAGTACGGGAAAACAAGAGGATTGGAAGGCGTGCCGGGTTGGGGTCGCATGACTCCGGGGCCGGAAGATGGCCGAACACCGACGGCAGCACGAAGCCGCATTGTGCATCAAACGGGGAGCGGCCGCGTGACGGGCCGGATCGGGACGTGCGTGAGTCAGCGTGCAGCAGCCGGCATCAGATTCCACTTGCGCAGGATTGCAGCGATCTGCATCGCATACTTGTCACGCAGTGCCGGCGTCTCGGAGTGATACGCGCCGACCGCCTGCCAGGTATTGCCGTACTTGTTCATCTGGCGGCGCAGATGCCACGCCGCGATGTAGACGTTCTTGCAAGGCTCCATCAGCGTGCCCTGCGAGATGCCGTACTGCGCGAGAACGGGCAGATGGATCGAGTTGATCTGCATCACGCCGTAGTCGGTCGAGCCGTTGGCGTTCTTATGCTGCGCGTCCGGCCGATTGTGTGACTCCTGCCACGCAATTGCGCGCAGAATCAAGGGGTTGACCTTCTGATACTTCGCCGCTTCGTCAAAGCAATCGGCGCGTGCCTGCCCTGCTGCGATCAGCACGGCAAGTCCTGCGGCGACGGTGACAAAGGTTCGTTTCATCAGTCAAGACGACTAATCAAATCGCAAGAGTAAGGTTTGGTAAGGCAAAGCATCGGCCATACTTCAGTCTCTGGAAGCCGGTGAGGCGTACTGGCCGGGCCTTCGTCGGCCATCGGGGAAAACCCGCGTTGCCAAGTCACAACCAGTACCTCGAACGGCTCGTATCATACCGGCAGACTTACATGCGTCAAGTTAGCTAACCGACATAATCAAGCGTAAAACGAAGCGCTTCTGCGGTTCGCCGCACACAAGCTCGTTTGCTTTCAATTGTTTGACAGTCAGCGACGGTCTTTAGAGTAATCGCACGGAGCCGTTCGTTTTGTGACAAATCCGACATGAAAAACTGTTACTGTTCCTTTTTTTCGGGCATTGGAAGTAAGGCATCCAGGGCGTTGATCGCCTGTGAAGCCGGCTGGCAGACCGACAGGGCGGCGGCCTGCTCCAATGTTCGCACTGCATGACCGTTGGCGGCTGTTGCCGTCGACATCGATCCCATATTCCATGAGAAGAAATCGTATGGCATTGCGTCGCGTCGCAACGGCGCTGCTGGTGGCTGGATTGATCACCGCGCAGACAGCACAGGCACAGGTGACACTCAACTTCGTGAACGCCGATATCGACCAGGTGGCCAAGGCGATCGGCGCGGCGACCGGCAAAACGATCATCGTCGACCCACGCGTGAAGGGTCAGCTGAACCTCGTGTCGGAGAATGCAGTGCCTGAAGATCAGGCGCTCAAGACCTTGCAATCTGCTTTGCGGATGCAGGGCTTCGCGCTGGTCCAGGACCACGGCGTGCTGAAGGTCGTACCCGAGGCCGATGCCAAGCTGCAAGGCGTGCCGACCTACGTCGGCAATACGCCGGTGGCGCGAGGCGACCAGGTGGTCACGCAGGTGTTCGTGCTGAAGAACGAATCGGCCAATAACCTGCTGCCGGTGTTGCGTCCGCTGATCTCGCCGAACAATACCGTGGCAGCCTACCCTGCCAACAACTCGATTGTCGTGACCGATTACGCCGACAACGTGCGGCGTATCGCGCAGATCATCGCGGGTGTCGATACGGCTGCGGGCCAGTCGGTAGCGGTCGTGCAGTTGAGGAACGCCAACGCGATCGACATTGCCACGCAGTTGACCAAGATGCTCGACCCCGGCGCGATCGGCAGCACCGACGCAACGTTGAAGGTGTCGATCACCGCGGACCCGCGCACCAACTCGCTGCTGATTCGCGCGTCGAACGGCGGCCGGCTCGCAGCCGCGAAGCAGCTGGCGAAGGAACTCGACTCGCCGACCACCATGCCCGGCAACATGCACGTCGTCGCGCTGCGCAACGCCGACGCAACGAAGCTCGCGAAGACCTTGCGCGGGATGCTCGGTAAGGGCGGCGACACCGGCTCATCGGGTGGCTCGAATGACGCGAATTCGTTCAACCAGAACGGTAGTGGTGGAGGCGGCTTCGGCAGCAATTCGACGGGCACGTCGGGTACGCCGCCGCTGCCGTCGGGCGGACTCAACGGCAGTTCGGGGGCGTCACCCTTGGGTGGTGGCGGGGGCGGCGGATACGGTTCGAGCGGCGGTTCGGGCTCAGCCGGCCTGCTCGGTGGCGACAAGGACAAGAACGACGACAATCAGCCGGGCGGCATGATCCAGGCGGACTCAGCGACCAACTCGCTGATCATCACGGCGGCTGAGCCGGTGTACCGCAACCTGCGAGCAGTGATCGACCAGCTCGACGCGCGGCGCGCGCAGGTCTATATCGAGGCGCTGATCGTCGAATTGAACTCGAACACGAACGCCAACCTCGGCATTCAGTGGCAGGTCGCGAACAATTCGATCTTTGCCGGCACCAACCTGGCGACCGGCACCGGCAACAGCATTATCAATCTGACGGCCGCGGCCGCAGCGACGGGCGCGACCGGCGGTCTCGCCGGGGCGCTCGCAACCCAGAATATCCAGCAGGGCCTCAACGTCGGCTGGATTCACAACATTTTCGGTGTGCAGGGACTCGGCGCGCTGTTGCAGGCACTATCGCAGACTCAGGATGCGAACGTACTCTCGACGCCTAACCTCATCACGCTCGACAACGAAGAAGCGAAGATCGTTGTCGGCACGAACGTGCCGATCCAGACGGGTTCGTATTCGAACCTCACGAGCGGGACGACCAGCAACGCGTTCAATACATTCGACCGCGTCGATGTCGGTCTGACGCTGCACATCAAACCGCAGATTACCGAGGGCGGGATTCTCAAGCTGCAGCTCTACACGGAAGACTCGGCGATCGTGAACGGCACGACCAACGCCGCGACCAATCCGGCGGGTCCCGAGTTCACCAAGCGTTCGATCCAGTCGACCGTGCTTGCCGATAACGGCGAGATCATCGTGCTGGGCGGCCTGATGCAGGACAACTACCAGGTCAGCAACAGCAAGGTGCCGTTGCTGGGCGATATTCCCTGGATCGGCCAGTTGTTCCGCTCGGAACAGAAGACCCGCGCCAAGACCAACCTGATGGTGTTCCTGCGCCCCGTGATCATCACCGATCGTGATACCGCACAGGCCGTGACGGCGAACCGTTACGACTACGTCCAGGGCGTGACGGGCGCGTACAAGTCGGATAACAACCTGATCAAGGACAAGGACGATCCGGTGGTTCCGCCGATGCCGATCGGCCCGAGCCAGGGTGGTTCGCCCGCGATGAATCTGTTCGATCTCGACAGGATGCGTCGTCAGCAGATGGCGCCGCCGGTCACGAATGGTGGCCCTGTGCAGACGAACCCGGTCACGAACGGTGGCGCTGTGCAGACGAATCCGGTACCGACGGCACCGTCCACGGCGTCACCTGGAGTGCAGCCGTGAGCACGCCGTCCACGCCGCCGTCAGCTTCGGGATCGCCCGCAGCGGCGCGCGTCGCTGCATCGACGCAAGCCGGGGCGATTCCGCCCGCAGTCGCGGCGGAGCATGCCGAACGCATCGCGCCGTCGGCGGTCGCCGCACGCCTTGTGCCCTACGGCTTCGCCCGCGGCGGCCAGATTCTGGTCGCGCATCAGCATGCCGATAGTCTCGAAGTCTGGATCAGCGAACGCACCAGCGATGCCGCGCTTGCTGAAGTCGCACGCAACTTCGGCGCGTTGTCTGTGGTGCGTGTGCCGGCTGACGAGCTCGCGCTCGCGATCAACCAGGCGTACGCGCGCCAGGACGGCAGTGCGGCGCAGGTGGTCGGCGAAGTGGAAGGCGAAGTCGATCTGTCGCGTTTGATGCAGGACATTCCCGAGATCGAGGATCTGCTCGAATCGGAAGACGATGCGCCGATCATCCGCATGATCAACGCTCTGCTCACGCAAGCGGCACGCGAACAGGCTTCGGATATTCACATCGAGCCGTTCGAGACTTCGTCTGTGGTGCGCTTCCGTGTCGACGGCACGTTGCGCGATGTTGTGCGGCCGAAAAAAGCGCTGCATGGCGCGCTGATATCGCGGATCAAGATCATGGCGCAGCTCGACATTGCCGAGAAGCGTCTGCCGCAAGACGGCCGGATCACGCTGCGCGTCGGCGGACGTCCGGTCGACGTGCGTGTCTCGACGCTGCCCACCGGCCACGGCGAACGCGCGGTGCTGCGTCTCTTGGAAAAGGACGCCTCACGCCTGAATCTCGAAGCGCTCGGCATGGCGCCCGATACGCTCGTCAAGTTCGACAAGCTGATCGGCAAACCGCACGGCATCGTGCTGGTGACCGGCCCGACCGGCTCGGGCAAGACGACCACGCTGTACGCGTCGATGTCGCGGCTTGAGACCGCGACCACCAACATCATGACGGTCGAAGACCCGATCGAATACGACCTCTCAGGCATCGGCCAGACGCAGGTCAACGAGCGGATCGGCATGACCTTCGCGCGGGCGCTGCGCTCGATACTGCGGCAGGACCCGGACGTCATCATGATTGGTGAAATCCGCGACCTGGAAACGGCGCAGATCGCGGTGCAGGCATCGCTCACGGGTCACCTTGTGCTGGCGACATTGCACACGAACGACGCGGCATCCGCCGTGACCCGTTTGACCGACATGGGCGTCGAGCCGTATCTGCTGGCGTCATCGCTTCTCGGCGTGCTGGCGCAGCGGCTGGTGCGGCGCCTGTGCCCGGTATGCCGCGAAGAGCGCGTCGAAGAGGATGGCAGCGTGCGCTGGCATCCGGTCGGTTGCGAGAAATGCGGCCAGTCGGGTTACGCGGGACGTCGCGGCGTCTACGAACTGCTTCTGATCGACGATGAAATCCGCACGCTGGTTCACCGCAATGCGTCCGATGCGGAAATTCTCACTTCGGGTCGCGCGCAAGGCATGCGTACGCTGCGCGAAGACTCGGACCGCTGGCTCGCATCCGGGCTGACGTCGCTTGAAGAAGTGATTCGCGTGACGGGCGGAGCATAAGCGCATGCCGGCATTTCGTTTCGAAGCAATCGATGCGGCGGGCAAAGCGCAAAAAGGCGTGCTCGACGCGGACAGCGCGCGCGGCGCGCGGACCAATTTGCGTTCGCAGGGACTGACGCCACTCGTCGTCGAACCGGCTGCGACGCGCACACGCGGTGAGCGCAATCAACGCTTGTCACTGGGACGGCGTTTGTCGCAGCGCGAGCAGGCGATTCTCACGCGGCAACTGGCCAGCCTGCTGATCGCGGGCTTGCCGCTCGATGAAGCGTTATCGGTGTTGACCGAGCAATCGGAGCGCGACTACATCCGCGAGCTGATGGCGTCGATTCGTGCCGAAGTGCTTGGCGGCCATTCGCTCGCCAACGCGCTGACGCAGCATCCGAAAGACTTCCCCGAGATCTATCGGGCACTGGTAGCCGCCGGTGAACATACCGGTAAGCTCGGTCTCGTCCTCTCGCGTCTGGCCGACTACATCGAGCAACGCAACGCGCTCAAGCAGAAGATCGTGCTCGCGTTCACCTACCCGGCGATCGTGACGCTGATCGCCTTCGGTATCGTCACGTTCCTGTTGAGCTACGTGGTGCCGCAAGTGGTGAACGTGTTCGCCAGCACCAAACAGCAACTGCCGATCCTCACCATCATGATGATGGCGCTGTCCGGTTTCGTGCGGCACTGGTGGTGGGCGATGCTAATCGGCGTGGTCGTGCTGGTGTATCTGGTGCGCTCGATCCTGAAGCAGCCCGGCCCGCGCCTCGCTTTCGACCGCTGGCTGTTGACCGCCCCGCTGCTCGGCAAACTCGTGCGCGGTTACAACACCGTGCGCTTTGCCAGCACGCTCGGCATTCTGACGGCGGCCGGTGTGCCGATCCTGCGCGCATTGCAAGCCGCAGCCGAAACGCTCAGCAATGTCGCGATGCGCGAGAACATCGACGATGCGATCGTGCGTGTGCGCGAAGGCACGTCCTTATCGCGCGCGCTCGGCAATACGAAGACATTTCCGCCGGTGCTGGTTCACCTGATCCGTTCGGGTGAAGCGACCGGCGACGTGACGACCATGCTCGATCGCGCGGCCGACGGCGAAGCACGTGAGCTCGAGCGTCGCACGATGTTCCTGACGAGCCTGCTCGAGCCGTTGCTGATTCTGGCGATGGGGGGCGTGGTGCTGGTGATCGTACTGGCGGTGATGCTGCCGATCATCGAGTTGAACAACCTGGTGCAGTAAGGCGGAAACCGGGCAGAACGCCCGGTTGGGTCAGCGCACGTAGATGGTAGGACCTGGCGCATTGGCCGGCAGGAACACTTCGGAATGCGCGCCATTGCGGTCGATGATGATCGAGCGGGCGCGGACTTCGGAGAGTTTGGCGCCTTGCATGAGCGCGCTGCCGAGCGACACAGCATGCGGCGGTTCACCGCCGACGCTGACGATGGCCGCGGCGCCTTCCCGCAAAGCGAGGATGCCGAACAGATGCACATCCTGGTTCGCGCTGCGGGTGAGTTGTCCGCCGAACAGCGTGGCAGCCTGATCGGTCGAGACCTGCGTATGCGCGGCGGCGGCGGGCAACGGCGCGCCGGACGTCGTGGAGATCGTGATGACCCAGTAGGTCAGCGTCGCGCAGAACACGGCGAACAGTGCGAGCGACAGAAGGCGGATTTGGATAGCGTTCATGCGCATATTGTACGGACTATTGTGAAAATTGCGTTGGGGTGCCTGGCGGTTTCACGCAACCCTTCAAGAACATGACATTAAAATGACCGGCCGGGCGTGTTCAATGGCACCTTGATTGCCTGACGCGCGAATTCCGCCCGATCGAAATTTCACCTGAAAAGAGGTAGCAAGCTATGCAACTGTCGACCCTTCGCCGTCATGAAATCGCGGGTCCGCGCAGCCGTCGTCAACGCGGTTTCACGCTGATTGAAATCATGGTCGTGATCGCGATTCTGGGTATTCTGGCCGCGCTGATCGTGCCGAAAATCATGAGCCGTCCGGACGAAGCGCGGCGTGTCGCCGCCAAGCAGGACATCGGCACCGTAATGCAGGCGTTGAAACTCTACCGTCTCGACAACGGCCGTTATCCGACTCAGGAGCAAGGCTTGCGCTCGCTGATCGAAAAGCCGAGCACGGACCCGGTGCCGAACAACTGGAAGGACGGCGGCTACCTCGAACGCTTGCCGAACGATCCGTGGGGCAATAGCTATCAGTATCTGAACCCGGGCGTGCATGGCGAGATCGATGTGTTCAGTTATGGCGCCGACGGCAAAGCGGGCGGCGAAGGCAACGACGCCGACGTAGGGTCGTGGCAATAGACGGGTAGTTGATCGTTCGTGGCCGGCACTATGCGACTGTCCGCTTGCAAGTCCCGTGTGGACACTCCGTGTACGGCATCGCTGCCGGGCACGGCGTGTGTCGGCGCGCGTGATTTCAGCGTAAGCCGCCGGAAGCGTGCGGCGGGTTTCACGCTGCTGGAAATGATGGTGGTGCTGGTGATCGCGGGCATTCTGGTATCGCTGACCGCGCTGACCATGACGCGCAACCCGCGTACCGATTTGAACGAAGAAGCGCAGCGTCTCGCGCTGCTGTTCGAGTCGGCCGGCGACGAAGCGCAGGTGCGCGCAAGACCGATCGCATGGCAACCGCTCGATGGCGGCTTCCGCTTCGATCTGCGTACCGAAGACGGCTGGCGTCCGTTGCGTGACGACCTGCTTGGGCCGCGCAACTGGGAAGGTGGGGTGACCGGCGTCACGATCGATTACCCCGGGTCGGACTCGCACCCGAGCCGTGTCGTGTTCGGCACCGAAGCGATCGACGTGCCCGTGCAGATCACGCTGTTTTCTGCCGCGGGGCGCGCGACGATCATCGGCACCGGCAATGGCCGCTATGAGGTGCACTGAGATGCGTCGTTGCAGGAATAAGGGCGCTCGCGAGATGGTCCACGGCGCAGAGCGCGGTTTTACGATGATCGAAGTGCTGGTGGCGCTGGCGATCATCGCGATTGCATTGGCGGCGTCGTTGCGCGCGGTAGGAAGTTTGGCGAGCGGCGAAGCCGATCTGCACCGTCGGCTGCTGGCGGGATGGAGCGCCGACAATACGCTCGCGCAATTGCATTTGACGCATGGCTGGCCGAACGTTGGCTCGACGAGTTTTGACTGCTCGCAGGGCAATCTGGAGTTGATCTGTACCGAGCATGTGACGGCGACGCCGAATCCGGTTTTTCGTCGGGTGGAAGTGATGGTGACGACGCCGGGGCGTTCCGGCAATCTCGCCCAGATGGTCACGGTGGTCGCGAATGAAAACAACCGTTCGCTCTGAGCGCCGCGGCCGATCGGGCACGCGTGGTTTCACGCTGATCGAGTTGCTGGTCGCGATTGCGATCATGGCGGTGATTGCCGTGCTGTCGTGGCGCGGGCTGGACCAGATCATTCGTGGCAGGCAGACGATCACGAACGCGATGGAGGACGAGCGCGTCTTTGCGCAGCTGTTCGACCAGATGCGGATTGATGTGCGGCAGGCCGCGTCGGATGATGAGTCTGGGCAGGCGGCTGTATCGGTGAGTGGCAATGTGCTGCAGATCGTACGGGAGATTGTGTTGCCGGGGACGGCGCCGCGCTTGCAGGTGGTGAGGTATCGCATATCCGAGGGGCGCGTGGTGCGGTATGCGTCGCCGCCGCTGGGGAATGTGGGCGAGTTGCGGGGTGCGCTGCGCGGTGGTGAGGGGAATGGCTGGACGGCGGTACCTTTGATGGGGGGCGTCGGGGCTATTTCTGCCCGGCTGTATGTGCCGAAGGTTGGCTGGACCACGCAGATGAAGGATGTGCAGAGTGCGATTACGGAGAACGATAATAATTTGAAGGTGCCCCAGTTGGGGAATGCGCCGCTGCCGCGGTCGGTGACTGGGCTGGAAGTGAGTGTGGGGGCTAAGTCGTTGGCGCGGCCTGTAACGCGGGTTTTTCTCGTCGGAGAATGAGATGAAGGGTTTTTTGTTGTCTCCGCGACGCTCTGGGTCTTCTGGTTTGTTGTTGTCTTCGCGACGCTCTTTGGTTGGGTGCGTGCTGGGGTGCCTTTCGGTTTGGTCTTCTTTGCCTGCTTGGCGGGTTTGTCTGCACGCTTGCGGTGTTGGCCTTTCCTTGATTTGCTTTTGGTCTATTAGCGTTCCCCCTGTGCGGGGGGGCACCTACTTTTCTTTGCCGCCGCAAAGAAAAGTAGGCAAAAGAAAGCGGCTCAAACCGCTAATGCTAAGTGGGCACCGTAGCCTGCAACAGATAGTGGTGCATCTGGAATCTGTATTCGTGCACCTCCATACGCTAGTGACAAGGGCGTCATACCTCCCGTCTCACACTGCGTGCTCGCCGGAAGAGCCATTCAATAAACCAGTGGTTCGCGTGATTCTGCCCCACTCGCAATTGCTACCTTCCACTTCGGTCGCGCGTGCAACGCGCAACCAACCAATCAGGCACCTCGCCGAGGCGAAGCCGACGGCTCCCGGGGCGCGGGAGTTCGCCCCCTGGTTTTCGGAATTACTCTTCGGCGCGCGTAGCGCCGCCGGAAGTATGATGCCCTTGTCACCAACGCTGAATGTGAGAGAACACAGATTCCACGGAGCCACTGGCGGTTCTGAGCTACGGTTCCCGCTTAGCATTAGCGGTTTGAGCTGCTTTCTTTTGCCTACTTTTCTTTGCAGCCGGCAAAGAAAAGTAGGTGCCGCCCCGCACAGGGGCAACGCTAATAGACCACTAGCAAAACAAGGAAAGGCCAACACCCTAAGAACACTGACAAAAGCGCAAAGCAGGCAAAAGAGCCGAGCAAAGACCAACGCCGTAGGCAAACACCGAAGCGCCGCGCAGGCAACCCAACGCGGAGCAGCCATCATCAGTGCCCTATTAGTAGTCGCGCTATCAGCGATCCTAGTTTCGGGCATGCTCTGGCGCCAGCAAGTCCAAATCCGAAGGATCGAAAACCAACGCCTCCTCTCCCAGGCGCAATGGGTCGCCCGCGGCGCACTGGACTGGACGCGCCTGATCCTCCGCTCGGAGGGCGACACCTCAGCAGGCATCACCTACCTGGGCGGTCTATGGGGCGTTCCCATCGCCAAAACCCGTCTGTCGGATTTCCTCGGGCAAATCGGCGAAGTCAGAGCCGACCAAGGCCAGGCAACCTATCTCTCAGGTTCAATCGAAGACGCTCAGGCCAAATTCAACCTCCGTAATCTCGTCTCGAGCCCCGCGCCGGGCGTCATGCAGATCAATACGGAGCAGATCGGCGCCTATCAGCGCCTGCTGGTATCCCTCGGCGTGAATAGCCAACTGGCAAAGAACACCGCGGTCCAGATGCGCGCGAGTCTGGGTCAATCGGCAACACGCTTCCAGACCGTTACGTCCACTACCGGCGCGCCGGCAGCCCCGATCAGCACGGGTGGCGGCGCCACGAGCGGCAGCTTCACCGACAAACCCGGTATGGAAGACGGCGATGACAACGCGGCCGTCGCGCCGCTGCAAATGACCAGCGTCGATTCGCTGCTCGATATTCCCGGCTATACGCCGGAAATGGTCGCGCGCTTGCGGCCGTTCGTCACCGTGCTGCCGACGGTCTCGGCGGTCAACATGAATACGGCCTCCGCCGAAGTGATCGCGGCCATCGTGCCGGGGATGAACCTGTCCGCCGCGCAAGCCTTCGTCGCGCGTCGGCAGACAGTGTTTTTCCATAACGTCAGCGACGTGCAACTCGCCTTGAGCGGCGCCGGCGTACCTTCGGTCGGGATCGATCCGAGTCAAATGGATGTCAACACGAACTACTTTCTGATTCACGGCCGCGTGCAGCACGAACGCGCGGAAGTGGACCGCACGACCCTCGTCTATCGCGACGCATTGACTCACACTACGCGTATCGTGCGGGTACAAGACCAACTATGAGTAACGCCTTTCCCAGAGAGAGTGGCCTTTGAGCACACTGATCGTCCTACTGCCGCCGCGTGATCCGGCGGTGCCATCGCAGGAATGGCAACTGCCGGAGTTGCCGTTCGTGCTGCTCGACAAGTCGGGCCGCACCCAACGCGCGGGCCGCTCGGCGCTCGCGCTGCTGCCGCGCGCTACGTCGACGGTGCTGATGGTCGCCGCCCGCGACCTGCTGATGATGCCCGCCAAGTTGCCGCCCTTGCGCGGTCCGAGATTGCGTCAGGCGCTGCCGAATGTCGTCGAGGATCAGCTGATCCAGGACCCGCAAACCTGTCACATCGCCGTCGATCCGCAACCGGTCGCGGGCGGCCGGCAGTTGCTCGCGATCATCGACCGCGGTTGGTTCCGGTTCATCTGCGAGGCCTTTGCCGCCGCCGGTCACCGCAGCGTGCGCGCCGTGCCGGTTACGCGCTGTCTGCCGCAAGCCGTCGCGCTCGACACGCCCGCCGAAGTCGCGGAAATGGTCAACGCGGGCGAGCCGGTTATGGCGGACTCGGCGAGCGTGGCAACATCGCTGCCGGGCGTGGCGCCGGTGATGGCGCCTGGCGTCGCGTCGGTGGTGCCGATGGTGGCGGCCGTGCTCGGCGCCGTCGTCCAGACCGCGCCCGCATTGCTGCTTGGGAGTGAGGTCGAAAGCGCGCCGGTCAGTGGCACACCGCGCGTCGAACTGGCGATCGCGCGCGGCGTGCAAGGCGAAGGGCTCGCGGTGCCGGCTAATTCTGTGAACGCGACGCTCAGCGCGCTTGCCGGCGCGGCGCCGATTTCGCTCTACATGCTGACGGAAGTGCCCGGCAATGAGCCGAGTCTCGCGGCAACCAGCCCGGCGAAGCTCGCGGCCCATATCCACGGGGCCAGCCCGCTGCCGTTCGAGCAACTCGCCCGCCGCGCGCTGGAGTGCCGCTTCGACCTGTGTCAGTTCGAGTTCGCCTCACAGCCGTGGCGGCTCGACCGCGCGACGCTGCGGCGTCTGCGCCTGCCGGTCGCGCTGGCGGTCGCCGCGCTAGTGATCGCGATTATCGGCGCGAACGTGCAGTGGTTGATGCTCGCGCGTCAGCGCGACGCAATCAACACGCAGATGACCGAGCTGCTCCTCAACGCTTTCCCCAAGACGACGGTCGTGCTCGATGCGCCCGACCAGATGTCGCGCCAGTTGCAACAGTTGCGGGTGGCGGCGGGTGAGTTGTCACCGGACGATTTCCTGTCGCTCGCCGATGGCCTCGCGCGTTCGTTGGCGCCGGTGCCGGTCAACGGCATCGCCGCGCTCGACTATCACGACCGGCGTCTCGATGTGACCTTCAAGCCCGAGGTGAAACTCGATCCCGATTTCGCCAAACGTCTCGCGCGCAACGGCCTGACCGGCGCGATCGACAGCAATACCGGCAAGTGGACCATCAGGAACGGACAATGAAAGCTGAACTTGCCCAAAGCTGGGCTGGATTCTGGGACCAGCGCACCGAGCGGGAAAAAACGCTACTGGCATGGGGCGGCGGGGTGCTGGCTGTCGTAATTGCATGGTCGGTGCTGTGGGCGCCGGCGCAGGACGGCCGCGCGCATCTGCGTGAATCGCTGCCCAGCTTGCAGCGTCAGCTGGCGCAGATGACCGCGCAGGCGAACGAAGCGCGCCAGCTCTCCGCCGCGGCTCAAGGTGTTGCACCGACCGGCGCGGCGCTGAAGGACGCGCTCACCGCCTCGCTCGGCGATCACGGCCTCGCCGCGACCCAGGTGCAGGTGATCGGCAACATGGTGCAGATCCAGATGAAGAACGTGGCGTTCCCTGCGTGGACGAGCTGGGTCGACGATGCGCGCAAGCAGTTCAAGGTGCAGGTCGCCGAGGCGCACGTGACCGCGCTCAAGGAAGACGGCCAGGTGGATCTGACGGCGTCGATGCAGCCGTCTACCGCGAAATGACCGCGCCGTTACAGGATTTCGCATGACTTACTGGATGCGGCGCCTGCGCGTCGCGCTACCCTGGCTGGCGGTCGCGCTGCTGGCGAACGCAGTCGTGATGCTCACGTTGTTGCCGGCCGCCTGGATCACGCCGCAGTTCGGCAGACAAACCCATGGCCACGTCAATCTCGTCAATCCGACCGGCTCACTGTGGCACGGCTCGGCCACGCTGATGCTCGCCGCCGGTTCCGACATGAGCGCGGCGACCCTGCTGCCGGGGCGAATCGAATGGCGCACGGCGTTCTGGCCGCTCTTCACCGGCCGTGTGCGGATGACCATGCGGCACAGCGAAGCGATGCCCGACCCGATCACCGTCGATGCGACCCTGCGCAGCGCGACCATCACGCCGGGTGCGTTGGCGGTGCCGGCTTCGTTGCTGAGCGGCCTCGGCGCGCCTTTCAATACGCTCGATCTGCAAGGTGACGTGCGCCTCGCGTGGTCCGATTGGCGCAGCTTCAATCAGGAAGCGTTCGGCCAGTTGACCGTGACCCTGAACGACGTCAGTTCGCGCGTCTCGCTGGTCAAGCCACTGGGTTCTTACCGGTTGCTGTTCCAGGCGCAGGGTGTGTCGTCCACGCTGGATCTGACGACTCTCAAGGGGCCACTGATGCTGACCGGCAATGGCACGGTGTCCGCCGTCTCGACATCGTTTCGTGGGACAGCCAGCGCCGCCCCGGAAGCACGCGACAACCTCGCGGGACTGCTGAATCTGTTGGGCCGGCCAAGCGGACCGGATACGGTCGCGTTGACGTTCGTGCACTGAGGCGCTGAGCCGCGGGTCGTAAAAAAAAGAGGCATGGCTGCATTTCGCGGCCATGCCTCTTTTGCTTTGCTTTGCCTTGCCCGGGCGAGTTCTTTGCCTAGTTGCTCTGCGCCGGTTGCGGCGCGGCGCTGCTTTGTGCCACCGGCGTCGCCGACGCCCCAGGCTGCGGTGCTGGCGCCGCCATATCGCCCGTTTCGCGGTTCATTTGCGCCACGTCCCAGCCGCCGCCGAGCGCCTTCACCAGACCCACCGACGACACCATCCGCTGCCCGGCGATGTTCTCCAGCTTCTGCTCAGCCAGGAAGGCCGTGGTCTGCGCGGTCAGCACGTTAACGTAGCCGACCGTACCCGCCTTGTATTCGTTCGTGACGATGGCCAGCGCCTGACGCGCTGAATCCACCGCCTGCTGCTGCACGACGATTTCCTGTTCGAGGATGCGCTGCGAGGCGAGATTGTCTTCGACGTCCTGGAACGCGGTCAGAATCGTTTGACGGTACGCGGCGACGTTCTGGTCGTAGGCTGCACGCGCGGCTTCGGTCTTTGCTTCACGCAGGCCGGCGTCGAAGATCGTGGCGGCGAGTTGCGGGCCGAGCGTCCAGAAACGCGACGGCGCGGTCAGCAATTGCGAGAACACCGAATTCTCGAAGCCACCCGTGGCCGACAGCGTCAGCGTCGGGAAGAACGCCGCAATCGCGACGCCGATCTGTTCGTTCGCCGCCGCTGCCTTGCGCTCGGCCGATGCGATATCCGGGCGCCGCTCGAGTAGCGCCGACGGCATCTGCTCAGGCACGGCGGGCGGCGTGGCGGTGAGCGGCATCGGCGGAATCGAGAAGGTCGAGGCCGGCTCGCCGACGAGTACGGCAATCGCGTGCTCGTCCTGCGCGCGCTGCACACCGTTGTCGATTGCCGCTGCCTGTGCCGATTGCAGCTGCGTTTGCGCCTGGATCACATCCGAGCGTGCGGCGACGCCGGCCGCGTACTGGTTCTGCGTGAGCTGCAGCGAGCGCTGGTAGGCCGCGACGGTGTCGTCGAGCAGCTTCTGGGTGGAGTCGAGCGCGCGCAGCGAGAAATAGGTTTGCGCGAGCGTGGCCTGGGCGGACAGCCGCGCATTCGCCAGATCGGCGGCGGCGCCCTGCTGGCCGGCTTTCTGCGAATTGACCGAACGCGTGACCGAGCCCCACAGGTCCGGCTCCCAGCTTGCGTCGAGTTGCACGTTGAAGCTGTTGCTGACGCTGGAGCGGCTTGAGACGGTCGAATTGCCACTCGACGACGAACCGTTGCCGGAGCGCGTGGCGCCTGCCGATGCACCGATGGTCGGGAAATACGCCGCGCGTGCTTCGCCCACCAGCGCACGTGCCTGGCGATAGGCGGCGGCAAATTGGGCGATGGTCTGGTTCGACGCGTTCAGCTGGTCTTCGAGCGTGTTGAGTTGCGGGTCCTGGTAGATGGTCCACCAGTCGCCGCGGTCGTGCTGATCGGCCGGCTGAGCGACTTTCCAGCCTGGCGCGGCTTCCTTGTAGGACGCGGGGATCTCGGCCGCGGGCCGTTTGTAGTCGGGGCCGACCACGCAACCGGCCAGCACGGTGGCGAGGGCCGCGGCAACCGCGATAGTCAGGGCGCGGGGCGCAAGCGTCCGCGCGCGCGAGATTCGTTCAAACTGCATGCAATGGATTCCTTCTGGACGCCGCAGTGCGGCCGGTGGCGGCACTGCCGGCCGAGATCATGGCTCTGCCGGAATGTTAGCGTATGGGACCGCTTGGGCGCGGGAAACTGAAAGGGTAATGCGGGGGAAGGCGGAGGTGTGTTACTTAGCGTGTCGGGATGGTTACGTGCTGTTACCGGGCTGGCTGCCGCTGGCGACGGAAAAACACCGCACAGGCAACAAAGGCCGGTCCCTCGACTAGAGAATCAAACGCGCGAATCCGATGACGTGGGTTGCCGGGCCTGCTTGCCAGCAGCGGCACGACACGGCGCGCCAGAGCGTGCCTGGCAAGGGCCAAGCGGGCTTGCCGCAACAGCGGTGGTCGCGACGACACTCCCCGTCGCAATGACGGACCCCGCCGACTCCACCGGGACGACCTTGCTCTCCTTCTGCCCTCGCCGATGCTCCACCCACGCCAACACCGCGACGCCCACCGATCCACCGGGCAGCACGAACAGCACGGCGAACAACGCGAGTTTCCACCAGCGATGCGGACCTTGAAAGCTGCTCAGCGCGGAATCGGTCAGGGAGCGGCTCAAGCCGCCAAGGGTGTTTTTGAGGTACAGCATCAGGGAAATCCTTTTGGCACGGCGCCATCGCGGCGTGCAGACAATCGGTCAGAACATGGTCTCGGGTGGCGCGGGTCGCGCGTAACTCGTTGCCTACAATAATATTGACTATGCAATTAAATTTCAAGATACTTTGCTCGCGCGCGGCTGCGGTGTTGTTTTTTGCGCCGTTCGCACGACGCGAAATGAAATTTGACTTGTCTGCTTAGGCAGCTAGAATCCGTTCTGCTCGACGATGTTCCCGGATACACGATGCCCGACGGCCCTTACAACGCGGACGAGATTCACCTCGAATCGAGTCTTGGCTATTACCTGACGAAAGCGCGAAACGTGCTGGTCGAGCGGATGGACCGCGCGGTCAAACCGTTAGGACTGACCGCCCAGCAAATCGGCGTGATTCTGGTGTTATCCGCGCACCGCGCGAGCACGCCGTTCGAGTTGTCGCGCGTCATGTCATACGACAGCGGATCCATGACGCGTCTGCTCGATCGCCTTGAAAAGAAAGGCTTTATCGTGCGAACGCGCAGCGACGCCGACCGCCGGATGGTCAAGCTCGAGCTGACGCCGCAGGGCCACGAAGCGGCGAAGCAATTGCCCAGTCTGGGCGCCGCCGTGCTGAATGAGCAGTTGCGCGGATTTTCCGCCGCCGACCACGCCACCCTGCTCGACCTGCTCGGCCGTTTTATTGCGAATGGGATCGATGCGGGAGGAAGCGCATGTTGCGGCGTCGGACCATCGCAGGACTCGCTGGAAGACTCACCCGAAGAGCCTCCGCCAGGTCACGGCGGACAGTAACCAAGAGGCGTTTTTGAAAGCGCCATCGTTTGAAAATGTCTGTCTGGGCAGAGGGTGATCCGGCATGTATGCGCGCCACTTGAAGGGTGCGATAAAGCTGCCGCGACAAGCTTTCCCGGCTGAGGAGAAACACACATGGCTGCCACGGCTTCCGCCGACGCCCTACCCGCCGCCGAACCCACTCCGCTCAAAGGCGGGGCGCTGGCCTTGCTCACCGTTGGCCTTGCGCTCGGCACGTTCATGGAGGTGCTCGACACCTCGATCGCGAACGTCGCCGTACCGACTATCTCCGGTAGCCTCGGCGTAGCGACCAGTCAGGGCACCTGGGTCATCTCGTCGTATTCCGTGGCCTCGGCGATCGCCGTGCCGTTGACCGGGTGGCTGGCGCGGCGCGTCGGCGAAGTGCGGTTGTTCACGCTGTCCGTTCTGCTTTTCACGATCGCCTCGGCGCTGTGCGGCTTCGCGCACAACTTCGAGTCGCTGATCGCGTTCCGGCTCGTGCAAGGGCTGGTCTCGGGGCCGATGGTCCCGCTTTCGCAGACGATTCTGATGCGCTCGTACCCACCGGAAAAGCGCGGGCTCGCGCTCGGCCTTTGGGCGATGACGGTGATTTGCGCGCCGATTTTCGGTCCGGTGATGGGCGGCTATATCACCGACAACTACACGTGGCCGTGGATCTTCTACATCAATGTGCCGATCGGGTTGTTCTCGGCGGTGTGCGCGTTCCTGTTGCTACGTGGCCGCGAAACCAAGGTCACCAAACAGCGTATCGATGCGGTCGGTCTCGCGTTGCTGGTGATCGGCGTGTCGTGCCTGCAGATGGTGCTCGACCTCGGTAAGGATCGCGACTGGTTCAACTCGACGTTCATCATCACGCTGGCCATTATCGCGGTGGTGTCGATTGCGTTCCTGCTGGTGTGGGAGATGACGGACAAGGAACCCGTTGTCGATCTTTCGCTGTTCAAGGATCGCAACTTTGCGCTCGGCGTGGTGATCATTTCATTCGGGTTTATGGCGTTCTTCGGGTCAGTGGTGATTTTCCCGCTCTGGCTGCAGACGGTGATGGGGTATACCGCCGGGCTTGCCGGTTTGGCGACGGCGCCGGTCGGCATTCTCGCGCTGTTTTTGTCGCCGATGATCGGCAAGAACATGCATCGGCTGAATCTGCGGGTGGTCGCGAGTTTTGCGTTCATCGTGTTTGCGTTTGTGTCGTTCTGGAATTCGACTTTTACGCTCGACGTGCCGTTCAATCATGTGATCTGGCCGCGGTTGGTGCAGGGGATTGGCGTTGCCTGTTTCTTTGTGCCGATGACTACTATTACGCTGTCCAGCGTGTCGGATGAGCGGCTTGCTAGTGCTTCAGGGCTGTCCAACTTCTTTCGGACTTTGTCTGGGGCGATTGGGACGGCCATCAGTACGACGTACTGGGAGAATGACACTATTTATCATCATGCGATGTTGACTGATTCTGTGAACGTCTATTCGGCTAATACCAATGCTTATACCAATGCGTTGGGGAGTATTGGGCTTTCTGGAGATAGCCTTACCGCTCAGTTGAATCAGGTTGTTACTGCGCAGGCCTATATGATGGCCACTAATGACTTCTTCCGCATTTCTTGTGCGGCGTTTCTTGTGTTGGCTGTGCTTGTTTGGGTTACTAAGCCGAAGAAGGGGGTTGGGCCTTCTATGGGGCATTGAGCGTTCTTTTTTGCCTTCGGCGGTAGTGCCTTTCCTTGTTTTGTTAGTGGTCTATTAGCGTTGCCCCTGTGCGGGGCGGCACTTACTTTCTTTGCCGCCGCAAAGAAAGATAAGCAAAGAAAGCGGCTAGAAGCCCCTGCTAAGTGGGCACCGTGGTCTGCCACGGGTAGTGGTGCATCTGGAATCTGGGTTCGTGCCCGTGCACGTGCTTGTGACAAGGGAGTCATACTTCCGGCGGCGCTCCGCGCGCCGAAGAGTAGTTCCTAAAACCACTCGTCGTGCTTTTGCGTTAGTGGGTACGCGTGTCTGATTTTTTGTGCAAAAGCCGATCAGATCGTTCTACACGCGGTGTCTGGTGAAGCGATCCTCGAGAGGATCGCGAATTCGTTTTTCGCTGATTGCGCCACCGCGTTTTCCTCTCTCACTGCGTTATCGCTTCTCCGCTTGTTCCCGGGACCGATTGTCCCTGCGAGGCGTCGGGGTGCATCGCCGTTGGTGATGGTTGCGATGGTTTTGTGGCGCTTTGCGGTGTGCCCGGCGTGTTGCCTCGTACGTATTGCTTGAAGTCGGCGCCCGCCTCCCATGGGTTTGGTTTGCAACCCATCGAGCCGTCGCAATGTGCGGCGAAACCGATCGTCGCTGTGCCGTCCGGGTTCGGGGTGCGTGTGATCTGGTACGCCAGCGCGCGCTTGCCGCCGTCCGGGCCCGATGTCTGGATCAACGTGTCAGTCGATGACTCGATCTTGTACGTCGAATGGCCCGCTACCCACGTCTGCGCTCGCTGCCACCAGATGTCACACTCGGCCTTGCTCGAACACGTCAACGGCGTCGTCGCGATCTGCATCACGTCCGGGTTCACCTGCCCCTGCGTCGAACACCCCGCCGCCACTACGCACACTACAGCCAACAGACCTTTTTTCATCGCGGTGAAGCCTCCCTCTCTGGAGCGTGTCGTCTAAGTTGGACCGTATCCCCAGCACAGTGTTTCATACGCCTTTGCGAATGGTTAAACGGACGGAGAATTTGCCGATGCAGTTGGGCCGACGGCGGCGCTTTGCGTAGACGTTACCTGGGCGCAATAAAAAAGCGGCCCTTCATGGCCGCTTCCTGCTTCGCAAATGAAAATGCCGTTCAGCGATAACTGAACGGCATGAGTTCTTAGCCTGCTTTTTCCGGCGCGCTGCCTACGTTCGTCGTCGTTTAGACGCTAAACCGGTTCAGCGTGTATGCCCTGTAGGCGGCGACAAATGCGTCGAATGAACCCACCTCTTCTCGTTCAAGCTTGGCCTGCTCTGCAAGCGATTGCGTCGCGAGGTCGGCGAATTCTTTCGTCTGTGCGGCATCCAGCGGGCGCGCGCGGAAATAGGCGGCGTGCGCTTCGCTTTGCTCGAGGCCAAAGGTGAGGAAGCTCTGCTGCTTGTCGCGCATCGTTTGCAATACCCGTGCGGACGGTGTCAGCGAGGCATCCGCCAGTTTTGCCCGTTGAACCGCCACGGCGCGTGCGTGTGAGTCACCGCCGTGTAGTGCGTCGAGCGTAGCCGCTGCCGAGTCGATCTTGACCAGTAGTTCGTTCGCCCAGTCCGTCATCGCGATCGGGTTGCCGTTGCGCGTCAGTTCGAGGCCCGGTTTGCGGCCTTCCATCGTTACGCGGCCGAAGTTCTGATTCGCCTCTGCGTACGCGTCCGGTGGCAGCGTTGCGCTGTCGTCGAGTGCGCAGACCAGCAGGTAGGCGTCCAGAAAACGCGACGTCTCCAGCGAAATGCCGGTCGGCTCAAATGGGTCGATGTCCATGCAGCGCACTTCGACGTATTGCACGCCGCGCGCAGCCAGCGCGTGCAGCGGACGCTCGCCGGGATGCGTGACGCGCTTCGGACGGATCGTCGAATAGAACTCGTTTTCGATCTGCAGTACGTTCGTGTTGATTTGCACCCACTCGCCGTCGCGTTGCGTGCCGATCGCTTCATACGCGGGATACGGCTGGCTCACGGCCTTCGCGAGTGCGTCGAGGTAGCCCGGCAAGGTGTTGTAGTCGGCCTGGAGCGCGGCTTGCGCTGTGGTGTTCGAGTAGCCGAGGTCGCTCATGCGCAAACTGGTCGCATAGGGGCGATACAGCGTGTCGGCGTCGAAAGTTTCGAGCGTGTGCTGGCGATCGCGCAGGAAGCGGCGATCCAGTGCCGGCGATGCGCCGAACAGATACATCAACAGCCAGTTGGTGCGGCGGAAATTGCGGATCAGCGCGAGGTAACGGTCGGACTGGAAATCGACGGCGTTTGCCGTGGATTGCTGGTCGGCATGCAATACCCGCCACACTTCTTCGTTCAGCGAATAGTTGTAGTGGATGCCCGCAATGCACTGCATCGTGCGGCCGTAACGGAGCGCGAGGCCAATGCGGTACACGTACTTCAGTTTGCCGATATTCGACGTGCCGTAATGCGCGATCGGAATGCCTTCGTCCGTTTCAGGCAGCAGGCCCGGCATCGAGTTGTTCCACAGGATCTCGTCGCCGAGTTCGGCGTAGACGAAACGATGCAGCGTATCGAGTTTCTCAAGCGTGATCGCCACATCGTGTTCAGCCGGTGTGATCAGTTCGAGCAACGCTTCGGAATAGTCGGTGGTGAGCGACGGATGCGTGAGCGCCGAGCCGAGCGCGCGCGAGTGCGGCGTCATGGCGAGCTTGCCGTCGTGCGTCACGCGCAGGCTTTCCTTTTCGATGCCGCGCAGGCCGCGTATCAGCGCGTCGCGCTGCGGGCCTGTGGTGAGCACGGACAAGCGGTGCGAGAACGTGTCGTTCGTGCGGGAAGGTGTCGTGTTTGGCATTGATGCGAGTCGGGCGTTGTCGGCCGCCATGTGCCGCTTCACTGCTTAGGTGCAGCACTGCGCGGTTGACAACGTTCGGCGGAATTTTCGGGTAGCGGGCACTTTAACATCTCGCCACGACGGCTGCTTGAGGCCGCTCCGGACGGCCTTCCGACGACACAAGCTGGCCTGATTTCAGCACGATTCAGCACGAAAGTAGCTGCCCTGCGCCTTACGCTACCCTTCGCGCGCTCGACGCGCGATTCGCTTAGCGTCCCGAGTGCAGCCGCCACGCTAGCCGCGTGCCCACGCCCACGGTCCGCCAGTTCCGTGCTGCCCTCCCCCGACCGCTACACCACCTCAGCCGCCGCGCGCGGCGCCGGCCCGATCCGCCACCTCGTTCCATAGATGCATTGCGGCGTACGCGCGCCATGGCCGCCATGTGTCGGTGCGAGTGCGTTGCTGCGTGGGCCGCACGAGCGACGGATCGCGCGCGCAGATTGACTGCATCAGCACGAGGTCCCATGCGGGCCACGCGTCGGCATCACGCCATGCACGCATCGCCACATACTCGACGGTCCATGGCCCGATGCCGGGCAGTGCGAGCAACGCTGCGCGCAGGCTGTCGGCATCGGCGACGTTGCTGTCGAGCGGCACGTCGCCTGAAGCAACTGCCTGCGCGAAGCCCTGCAACGCCGCTACGCGTTTACCCGGCATGCCGATCTTTTCCAGATCTACGGCCGCGAGCGCGGCGGGCGTCGGAAAGCGCCACGCGGTGTTCTCATGCGGATGACCTTCGATGCGCTCGCCGGCACGCTGCACCAATCGTCCGATGATGGTGGTCGCCGCCTTCACGCTGACCTGCTGCCCGACGATCGCGCGCACCACCAGCTCGAAGCCCGACCACGCGCCCGGTACGCGCAGACCCGGCACGGCTTCGATCAATGGCGCAAGCCATGGGTCGGCAGCCAGTTCGTTGCCGATCTTCTTCGGATCGGCGTGCAGGTCGAACATCCTCGCGATCGGCGCGGCGAGCGCGTCGGCGTGACGGCTCGCAGGGCCGTCGATGTTCGCGACGATGCAGCGCTTGCGCGGATGCAGGCGTACGGTCAGCGTGCCGCTGTCGCCGGCCCAATCGATCGCGCGGCGATAGGCGCCATCTTCGACGGCTTCGACGCCGGGCGTCGCGCGCCCGCCGAAAAAGCGCAGCAGGCGCGGCCAGTCGAAGGGTGGTTTGAAGGGCAGTTCGAGTGTTGCGACGTCGTCAAGCGTGCTCACGCGGCATGGTCCAGGTTGGTGGTGGTTGCGATGGCCGCGTGCTCGCGGCGCTTGGGTTCGTCGCGCGAAACGTCGCCTGCGTGCTGGGCTTCGTTATCGAGCAGTGCGGCCTTGCGCGGCAGGCCCCAGCGGTATCCCGCCAGCGCCCCGCCCTTCTGCACGACCCGGTGACACGGAATCGCCAGCGCGACCGGATTCGTCGCGCACGCGCTCGCCACCGCGCGCACAGCGCGCGGTGAGCCGACCGCTTCCGCGATCTGCGAATAGCTGCGCGTCTCACCGTAGGGAATGCGCCGCAGCGCGTCCCATACACGTTGCCGGAACGCGGTGGCGGCGATATCCAGCGGCAGATCGAAGTCCTGGCGGGTGCCGCGCAGATACGCGTCGATCTGGGCGATGAACGGTGCAAGCCGCGTTGCGTCTTCGACCAGTTCGGCGTTGGCGAACTCGCCGCGCAGATCGTCGACGAGTATCGCCGCATCGTCGCCGAAACCGATTTTGCAGATGCCTTTGTCGGTTGCCGCAATCAGCACGAAACCGAGCGAGGTCGACGCGCTCGCGTAGCGTACGGTGAGCCCGGCGCCTTTGCGGCGAAACGCGGAGGGCGCCATGCCCAATTCGGCTGAAGCGCTGTCGTACATCCGCGATGGCGAGCCGAAGCCGGCGTCGAGCGTGGCGCGCGTCACGTCCGACCCGCTCTGCAGCGCATCGCGCAACGCGGCGCCGCGCTGCGCGGCCTGATACTGACGCGGCGAGACACCCACCACGCGCTTGAACAGACGCTGCAAGTGGAACGGGCTGACGTGCACCGCGTCGCTCAATTGCGCGAGCGTGAGGCGTTGCTGCGGATCGGCATCCAGCGCGGCGCAGGCGCGATTGACGATCTCAAGTTCGCGCGGCAGGCCGCCGGGCTGGCAACGCTTGCAATCGCGATAGCCCGCGGCGCGAGCGGCGTTGGCGTCCGTGAAGAACGCGACGTTTTCGCGACGCGGCTGGCGCGACGCGCATGACGGGCGGCAGAACACGCCCGTCGTTTTGACGGCGAAGAAGAACGCGCCGTCGGCCTGCGGGTCGCGGCGGGTGACGGCCTCCCAACGTTCGGCGTCGGTGGTCCAGCGCGGCGTGCTGGTGGCGGCTTCGTTGCTGATCTCGGTAGTGTCGGTGCGGTTCATGATGGTCCCGGAAAGTCGGTGTCGATGCTCACCAATGTAGGCCGCATGCTGAAACACTACGCCCCGGTTCTTGCTCTGTCATTGCGCTTCCTCGTAGGGCCGGAAGCCCCGCCGGGCGCCCGTTTCGCCTCAAACTGCGACAATTTGGCCCGATATCGGGTTTTCCCTTAAAAAGTTATTGCGTCGCATCAACCCCATGTGTATATTAGTACTTGTCTCCTCCATGTCTCCTCCTGATATGGATTCAGCCCGCTCCACATAGAGCGGGCTTTTTTTCGTCTGAACATTTCCGATCTGCCCCTCGTGGCAGGTTCATCGCCCACTCTCGCGGCGCCGTCCTTTCTCCTACACTGGTGGCTGTTCATCCGTTCTGCGGGCCACGCAAGGGGCGTTCGATATGAAAATCCACATTCGCGAGATCGATCACATTGTCATTCGGGCGTCGAACGTTCCGGAGATGACGCGCTTTTACTGCGAGGTGCTCGGTTGCAGCGTCGAGAAGGAGCAGCCCGATCTGGGCCTGACGCAGTTGCGCGCGGGGCGCTCGCTGATCGACCTGTTAAAGGTCGGCGCGAAGCTCGATCACCCCGAAAACGGCGTGCCGGGCGCGGGGCGGAACATGGATCACGTGTGTTTGCGAGTCGAGCCGTTCGACGCCGAGGCGCTCAAGGCGCATCTGGCCGAACACGGCGCGCGGCCTGGCGAGGCGGCTTTGCGCTATGGCGCGGATGGGTTTGGGCAGTCGCTGTATCTGTTCGACCCGGAAGGGAACATGGTCGAGCTCAAGGGGCCACCCGAAGCGGCGCGTGTGACGTCGCTGTAGCGGGCGCGCTGCCAAGGCCGTTAGAAGGCCATGAGTCTGTCAGCCTACCAGGCGTTGGCGGGCGCCTTCAACACCGTCCACTCGATCTTCACCGCATCGGCATCAGCGCTGCCGAGCCATGCTTCGCCGTCCTGCACGGTGCATTGCAGACGCATGGTCCGTTCAGCCAGCGAGCCAAGCGCGGCGGCGACGTCTTCGCCGAGCGTCCACACCGTCACGTTGCGCATGCGTTCGACCTTGCTGCGCACGCCTTGCCACCAGATATCCGACGTGCGGCCGCCATAAGCGATCACGATCACTTCGTTCGAGCGGCCGCTCGCCTTGGCAATGCGCCGTTCGTCGGGCTGGCCGACTTCGATCCAGGTTTCGATCGCGCCGGTGAGGTCCTTCTGCCACAGATCCGGCTCGTCGACATCCGACAAACCTTTGCAGAATTCGAGGCGTTCCTGCGCGAACAGCGCGAACGCGGCGACGCGGACCATCATCCGTTCGTCGGTTTCCGAGGGGTGGCGGGCGATCGTCAGGGAATGGTCGGCGTAATAGTGCCGGTCCATGTTGGCGATCTGCAGTTCCGCCTTGTAAATCGTCGATTTGAGAGCCATGCCGTTACTAAACCAGGCGCTCACTCCACCGGAGCCGGAGCGAACAGAAAAAGAATCGTCGACGGCGCGTTGCCGTTTTCCGTGTTTGTTGTACATCGCGTGTTCCTCCCGGGCCGAAAAAACCGGCTGCTATTGCGACTATCGCAACGGGAGAAGCATTTATCGCGCCACTGTTGGCTCGAAAGCCGTGCCATACACCTCGGCAGCGGCTGCCCGTAAGGCTTCGAGCACGACGGAGGCCGCTGGCGAAAGCAGATGCGACTGGCGCGTGATGATACCGAATGTATCCATTCTGCACGGTAAATCGATCGGTACCTGCTTGAGAACACCGTACTGTTGGTACTGACGCGCCACTTCGTCAGGTAAAACCGCCAACATGTCGCTTTGAAGTAATAAGCTCGAAATCGCCAAAAAATTGTTGGTATTGACGACGTTTTGGGGTGGATTCAGTCCGATCTGCGAAAACATCAGATCAAAGCGGTGACGCAAAACGCTGCCCGGCGGGTGCAAAACCCAACTCGCGTTGACGATTCCACGCAGTGTCAAACCTGTTTCATTTTCGAGAGGATGGCCGGGACGCGCCACCACGCAGAGCGGCTCGTCGGCGAGCGGTTCGTAGCGGACTTCCGCCTTGAACTGGTTCTGCCGCTCCAGTACCCGGCCGATCATGATGTCCAGTTCGCCTTCGGCGAGCTTCGGCAGCATCACATCCGACGTTTCCACCTCCACCCAGATTTGCAACTGCGGATAGCGTTCCTTCACGCTGGCGATGGCGCGCGGCACCATCGTCGCAGCCGCCGCGGCGATCACGCCGATCCGCACCTGGCCGGCCAGACCGGCGCGCAGGGCCGAGATTTCATCGTGTGCGTGGCTGAGATTCGAGAGCACCATGCGCGCGTGACGGATCATCACTTCGCCGTACAGCGTGGCGTGCATGCCGTGCGGTGTGCGGTCGAACAGACTCACCTCCAGCATGTCCTCCAGCTCTTTCAGAAGCCGCGACGCGGCGGGCTGGGTCATGCCGAGCACGTCGGCGGCGCGCCGGACGTTGCCCTCCTCTTCCATTGCCGCAAGCAGCAGCAACTGTCGTGTTTTAAGCCGCGCCCGCACGAACCAGTTCGAGTAGCTACGCGTCATGGCCTGTCTCCCTATGCGGTTCGATGCCGTCTATCGGACGATTTGCCGTCGTTGAGTCTCCATCATGCCATATCGAAATTGATATCGGGATGGCCGAAAAAGGGATTGGAAAGTTATTGGGGCGGCTCATACCATTCGTGGACTTTCTGAGCTTCCCCATGTGGCGCCCTCCCGTCGATGAATCGTGATCCGCTCGTCCCGCTCGTTGCCAGTCCGTTTCGCCATTACATCAATGGCGGATGGGAGACGGGCGCGACCACCGGCGTGTCGCTCAATCCGTCGGATCTGGATGAACCCGTCGGCGACTACGTGCGCGCCGATGCGAGGCAAACCGACATGGCCATCGAAGCGGCCAGCGCGGCGTTCCGCGAATGGTCGCTGGGTTCGGCGCAGCGCCGCGCGGATGCGCTCGATGCGATCGGCAGCGAGATGCTGGCGCGACGTGACGAACTGGGCCGGCTGCTCGCGCGCGAAGTCGGCAAGCCGTTGTCCGAGGCCTTGACCGAAGCTACGCGCGCCGGACAGATTTTCAAATTGTTCGCTGCTGAGGCGCTCCGCGTGTTTGCCGAACCTGTAGCATCGGCGCGCGCCGGCGTCGAGATCGATGTGACGCGTGAACCGCTCGGCGTCATCGGCATCATCGCGCCTTGGAGCGCGCCGCTGGTGATTGCCGCCGCCAAGATCGGCGCTGCCCTCGCCCACGGCAATTGCGTGGTCTTCAAACCGGCCGAATCGGCAGCAGGTTGCGCGGCGGCGCTGGCATCGATTGTCAGCCGCGCAGGTTTGCCGGCCGGTGTATTCAATCTTGTGATGGGCAGCGGCCGGCAGGTCGGCGCGCGGATCGCCTCGCATCCGTTGGTGGCGGCGATCAGCTTCACCGGGTCGGCAGAAACCGGCACACGTGTCCTGCAGGTTGCCGCTGCCAGGCAAGCCCGTGTGCAGCTGGAAATGGGCGGCAAGAATCCCTTCGTGGTGCTGGGTGATGCCGACCTCGACAGCGCTGTCGATGCAGCCCTCAGCGGCGCGTATGGTTCCACCGGCCAATGCAGTACGGCTGCGTCGAGGTTGATCGTCGAACGTGCAGTGTTCGAGCCGTTCGTCGACGCATTGCGGACGAAGCTCGCCAGGCTCAACGTCGATCACGCACTGAAGCACGGCACGGATGTGGGTCCGGTCGCCAACGCCGCGCAATTGGAGCGCAACCTCGACTACGTGCGAGTTGGTCAGGAGGAAGGCGCGCAACTGCTGCACGGCGGCCGACAGCTCGAGCGCGCGACACGTGGCTACTTTTTCGAACCGGCTTTGTTTATCGGCGAACCCGAACACCGCATCGCACGGGAAGAGATCTTCGGTCCGCTCGCCGTCGTGCTGAAAGCCGACGACTACGACCACGCACTGCATCTCGCGAACGACTCCGCTTACGGTCTATGCGCCGGCATCTGCACGCGCTCCTTGAGTCGCGCGCGGCATTTCCGCCGCCACGCGCAATGCGGCCTCGTCACGATCAATCTGCCGACGACCACCGTCGAGCATTGCGCGCCTGGTGGCGGCCGCAAGGCATCGGCCTACGGCGCAACTGATTCAGCGTTCTGCACGGCCGTGAAAACGGCCTACGTTGCGGGTTGATGGCCATGAGACTCGCTTACCACGCCACATCTCCCACGGCTCAGTCCGCTGCCCGTTGCAGCGCTGTAGCTGCCGTGTATCTCGCTGTTCACTCGGCCGCGAATCTCATTGCTCAGCATGCCGCGCATTGCACAGCGCCCGCTGCCGCGATCCGAACGGTTCACCCCATCGCCCATCCACGCCCCGGCTGACGCCGCCGTGCATTCCCCGCTGCAAATAAACGAAACCAATGCAGCTTTCCAACCTCAGGAGACAAGTATGACCAGCAAGCTTCGCCGTTTGACGCTATCCGCGATCGCAGCCGTGGCTCTCGCCGCACCCTTTGCCGCACAATTCTCGGCGCACGCCGATCAGCCGCTGAAAGTCGGCTTCCTCGTGAAGATGCCGGAACAGGCGTGGTTCATCAACGAACAGAAAGCCGCCAGCGCGCTCGGCCAGAAAGACGGCTTCGCGGTGGTCAACATCGGCACGCCCGACGGCGAAAAAGTGCTGGCCGCGATCGATAATCTCGGCGCGCAAGGCGCCAAAGGCTTCGTGATTTGCGCGCCCGACGTGCGGCTCGGACCGGCGATCCAGGCGCGTGCGAAGCGCTACAACATGAAGTTCGTCACGGTCGACGATCAACTCGTTGACTCCACCGGCAAGCCGCTGCCGAACGTGCCGCATCTGGGCATGTCCGCGTTCAAGATCGGCAATCAGGTCGGCACGGCGATCTCCGAAGAGATGAAGCGCCGCGGCTGGAAGCCGGAAGAAGTCGGCGCGCTGCGCATCACGAACTACGAACTGCCGACCGCCAAACTGCGCACCGACGGCGCAACGGAATCGCTGTTGGCCGGCGGCTTCAAGAAGGAAAACATCTTCGACGCGCCGCAAAAGACCACCGATGACGAAGGCGGTTTCAACGCATCGTCGCCGGTACTCGCGCAGCATCCGAACATCAAGAAGTGGGTGATCTTCGCGTTGAACGAGGAAAGCGTGCTGGGCGGCGTTCGCGCGACCGAACAACTGCACATTCCGGCGGCGGACGTGATCGGTGTCGGCATCAACGGTGCGGGCGAAGCGTTTGCCGAGTTCCAGAAGAAGGAACCGACGGGCTTCTACGGCACGATCGCCGTGAGCTCGACGATGCACGGCAAGGAGAGCACGGAGAACCTCGTCGAGTGGATCAAGGACGGCAAGCAGCCGCCCGCCGACACGCAAACCACCGGCAAGCTGATGGTGCGCGGCAACTGGCAGGACGTGCGTAAAGAGCTCGGAATTTAAGCGGTATTCGAGTTTGCACACTGCGGGCCTTTTTCACGTTCACGCTGACGTCAACGCGAGATCGGCCCGCACAGCTTGTCCACCCGCTAGAGGCTTTTGATGACGGTTTCTCACACTGGCGAAATGGCGTCGCCCACGCAAGCGCCCTCGCCTACGCTTGCGTCGACTGATCCGTATCTGCAACTCGACGGCATCACCGTGCGCTTTCCCGGCGTGCTCGCGCTCGACCAGGTGTCGCTCGACGTGCGGCGCGGCGAAGTACACGGGCTGATGGGTGAAAACGGCGCCGGCAAATCGACGCTGCTCAAAGTGCTGTCCGGCGTGAACCAGCCGGCGGCGGGGACCTTGCTGCTCGATGGTGTCGAGCAGCAGTTCGTCACCACCAAGGCGGCCATCGCGGCGGGCGTCGCGATCATCTATCAGGAACTGCATCTGGTGCCTGAATTGACGGTTGCAGAAAACCTGATGCTCGGCGCCCTGCCCAACCGCTTCGGCGTGCTCGATGAGAAGGCGCTGGTTGCACGTGCGGTGCGCGAGCTGGAACGACTCGGCGAAAAAATCGATCCGTCGCAGCAGGTGAAGAATCTCTCGATCGGTCAGCGGCAGATGATCGAAATCGGCAAGGCGCTGATGCGCGACGCGCGTGTGATTGCGTTCGACGAACCGACGAGCTCGTTGTCGTCGCGCGAAACCGCGCAGCTGTTCCGGATCATTCGCGCATTGAAGGCCGAGGGCCGCGCGATTATCTATGTCACACATCGGATGGATGAAGTCTACGAACTATGCGACCGCGTGACGGTGTTTCGCGACGGTCGCCGCATCGATACGTTCGAAGCCGGCTACGGACTTGATCGCGATCGCCTGATCAGTTGCATGGTGGGGCGTTCAATCGCCGACGTGTACGGCTACCGCTCACGCGAACTGGGCGGCCTGCAACTCGAAGTCAAGGACCTGATGGGACGCGGCTTGTGCGAACCGGCCTCGTTCACCGCACGCAAAGGTGAAATCGTCGGGTTCTTCGGTCTGGTGGGTGCGGGCCGTTCCGAGCTGATGAAACTGATTTACGGCGCCGTCAAACCGAGCGCCGGTGAGATCACGCTGAAGGGAAAGCGCGTGCGGTTTGCCACGCCGCGCGATGCCGTGCGTGCCGGCGTCGCACTGTGTCCGGAAGATCGCAAACAGGAAGGGATCGTCTCGATTGCTTCTGTGTCGGACAACCTCAACATCAGTTGCCGCCGTCACTTCAGCCGCTTCAACGTGCTCAACGGTCGCAAGGAAGCGCAAACCGCCAAAGAGTTCATCGGCAAGCTCTCGATCAAAACGCGTAACGGCGAAACGCCGATCGGCACCCTCTCCGGCGGCAATCAACAGAAAGTGATTCTGTCGCGCTGGCTCGCCGAAGACATCGATGTGTTCCTGATGGACGAACCCACGCGTGGCATCGACGTCGGCGCGCGCAGCGAAATTTACGGCTTGCTGTATGGGCTCGCTGAAGCGGGCCGCACGGTGATCGTCGTGTCGAGCGATCTGGCCGAAGTGATCGGCGTGGCGGATCGCGTGATCGTGATGAAGGAAGGCTGCATCGTCGGCAATCTGCCGAAGGCGCAGGCCACGCCGGATGCGCTGATCAAGCTTGCGCTGCCACGCTGAGGACACCGCGTTCGCGAATCAACCGAAGAACACTGAATGCAACCGACGGCAACTGCCTCACGCCATCGAAAACGGAATAGACATCATGCAGACACCCTCAACCGACTCCTCCACGCCAGCCATCGCTTCCTCGGGCCTGAGCGCGCGCGCGGCGCGCACCTGGGACCTGATCAACAAGTCCGGCATTGTGATGGTGTTCATCATCCTGTTCGCGGCTTTGTCGTTCACCGTGCCGGATTTCTTGAGCTCGCGAAACATCCAAGGCTTGCTGCTCTCCGTCACGCTAATTGGTTCGATATCCGTAACGATGATGTTCGTGCTCGCGCTGGGCGAAGTGGATTTGTCGGTGGCGTCGATCGTCGCGTTCGCGGGCGTGGTGGCGTCCACCTTGATTACCGCGACGCATAGCGTGACGCTCGGCATCGCTGCCGGCGTGCTCGCTGGCGGCGCGGTCGGACTGGTCAACGGCGTGCTGGTTGCGCGCTACAAGATCAACTCGCTGATCGTCACGCTCGCGATGATGGAGGTCGTGCGTGGCCTCGCCTTCATCACGTCGAACGGCGACGCGGTGATGATTTCCGAAGAGCGTTTCTTCGACCTCGGCGGCGGCGCGTTCCTCGGTATTTCCTATCCGATCTGGAGCAACATTGTCGGCTTCGTGCTGTTCGGTTTTCTGCTGAAGAAAACCGTGTTCGGCAAAAACGTGCTGGCCGTGGGTGGCAATAGCGAGGCCGCTTTGCTCGCGGGCTTGCCGGTCACCCGAATCAAGATCACAGTGTTCGTATTGCAGGGCCTCGTCACGGGCTTTGCCGGCGTGATGCTGGCGTCACGCATGAGTCTCGGCGACCCGAAAACGTCGGTCGGTCTCGAGCTCGGCGTGATCTCCGCGTGCGTGCTCGGCGGCGTCTCGCTGACGGGTGGCGTCGCAACGATTTCCGGTGTGCTGGTCGGCGTGCTGATCATGGGTTCCGTGCAGGACGCAATGAGCCTGATGAACGTGCCGACCTTCTACCAATACCTGATTCGCGGCGGGATTCTGCTGCTCGCGGTGTTGTTCGATCAGTACCGCCGCAGCAAGCGCGTGCACTGACACGCGCCCCGCACTACATGCTTGTCAACAGGAGATTTCATGGCTGATTCCAACCAGACTAAAAAGCCGCTGCGCAGCCAGGCGTGGTTTGGCCTCAAAGATCGCGACGGCTTTCTGCACCGCTCGTGGATGAAAAACCAGGGCATTCCGCACGACGAATTCGACGGACGCCCGGTGATCGGCATCTGCAATACGTGGTCCGAGCTGACGCCCTGCAACGCGCATTTTCGCGAGCTCGCCGAGTACGTGAAAAAAGGCGTGCACG
Source organism: Paraburkholderia sp. SECH2 (assembly GCF_030464795.1). Lineage (NCBI taxonomy): Bacteria > Pseudomonadati > Pseudomonadota > Betaproteobacteria > Burkholderiales > Burkholderiaceae > Paraburkholderia > Paraburkholderia sp. SECH2. Next base: position 182,691 of record NZ_JALPRH010000011.1, on the reverse strand, counting down.
AAGCGGGCGGCTTGCCGCTCGAATTTCCGGTGATGTCGCTCGGCGAGACCAATCTGCGGCCTACCGCGATGCTGTTTCGCAATCTGGCTTCGATGGATGTCGAGGAGTCGATTCGCGGCAATCCGATGGACGGCGTGATTTTGCTCGTCGGCTGCGATAAGACCACGCCTGCGCTGCTGATGGGCGCGGCGTCGTGCAATCTTCCCGCACTGGCCGTGTCGGGCGGACCGATGCTCAACGGACGGTTCCGCGGTAAGAACATCGGCTCGGGTACGGGCGTCTGGCAGATGTCCGAGGAAGTGCGCGCCGGCACGATGACACAGGAAGAGTTCACCGAAGCCGAGTCGTGCATGAACCGCTCACGCGGCCACTGCATGACCATGGGCACCGCGTCGACGATGGCTTCGATGGTCGAATCGCTCGGCATGGGTTTGCCGCACAACGCCGCGATTCCCGCCGTCGATGCACGCCGGCAAGTGCTCGCGCATCTGGCCGGCCGGCGCATCGTCGATATGGTCCGCGAGGACCTCACGATGGACAAGATCCTCACGCGTCAGGCATTCGAAAACGCGATCCGCACGAATGCGGCGATCGGCGGCTCGACCAATGCGGTCGTGCATCTGATCGCGCTGGCCAAGCGCATCGGCGTGGAGCTTTCGCTGGAAGACTGGGAGCTCGGCTCGAACGTGCCGTGCCTCGTGAATCTGCAACCGTCAGGCGAGTACCTGATGGAAGACTTTTACTACGCGGGCGGCTTGCCCGCCGTGCTCAAGCAACTCGGCGAGCAAGGCCTGCTGCATCGCGAAGCCCTGACGGTGAACGGCAAGACGATCTGGGACAACGTGCGCAACGCGCCGAATCACGACGAGAAGGTCATCACGACGTTCGCCGAGCCGTTCAAGCCGAAGGCCGGCATTGCGGTGCTCAAGGGCAACCTGGCGCCGAACGGCGCGGTGATCAAGCCCTCGGCGGCAACGCCGCATCTTCTGAAACATCGCGGCCGCGCGGTGGTATTCGAGAACATCGAGGAGCTGCACGCGAAGATCGACGACGACTCGCTCGATATCGATGAGCACTGCGTCATGGTGCTCAAGGGCGCGGGGCCGAAGGGATACCCGGGTTTCGCTGAAGTCGGCAACATGCCGCTGCCAAAGAAGGTGCTGCAGAAAGGCATCACGGACATGGTGCGTATTTCGGACGGCCGCATGAGCGGAACGGCATACGGCTCGGTGGTTCTGCACGTATCGCCGGAAGCGGCTGCAGGCGGCCCACTCGCGTTCGTGCAGACCGGCGACATGATCGAACTCGACGTCGGCGCCCGCCGCCTGCATCTGGATGTCACCGACGAAGAGCTCGCGCGTCGGCGCGCTGCCTGGCAGCCGCCTGCGCCGCCTACGCGCGGCTACTACAAGCTCTACGTCGAGCACGTGTTGCAAGCGGACCAGGGGGCGGATCTGGACTTCCTGGTCGGATCGAGCGGCGCGCCGGTGCCGCGCGACTCGCATTGATTGTTTTTTAACGGTTAGCCGGTTCTCCCTGCGCTTTGCGAGAAGGCGTATTGCCGATGCGGATCGAAAGCCCGCATCGGCTTTTTTATCGGCGTTACGTTATGGAAAACGCGCATGGAAAGCGCGCGTAGAAATAAAAAGCGGCCGGGCACGCAATGCCCAGCCGATTTTTAACTCACAGGTTCGCAGCCCCTCAGTTTTTAATATCAGAGGGTTTATAGCGAAAATTAAACCGGGCGTTTACCCGGGGTATTGGCGTTTAGCTTATTGTTTGATGAATCGATCGTTTGCCCAGAGGCCTTGCGTATCGCTATTGCCGGCATTGACGAATTCGACGTCATGGCCGACTACGCGCACAACGCGGAAACTCGAGTTTTCCGGCGTCGAAACGCACTGATATCCCGAGAAGAATTCCTGCATCTTTTGCTGTTCACCGGCTTGCGCGTGGACATCGGCGGCGTCGAGTTTATCTTTCGACAGACAGCCATACGCGTTGGCCTTGAACTGGATTGTTTGCTGCGGCTTGACCATGGAGTCTTGAGCCTGAACAGAAGCGGCAGCCAATCCCGCAATGGCGAAAACAAGGGCGATTCGCGTTTTCATATTTTCCTCCGGTGCGGGTTGAATTACTCAGGTTAGCTATGTATTTAACTTTAACGTCGAACCCGCACCTTGCACTTTAGGAGAACGCGCAAGAACGACAAGCACATCTTGTGTGCGGTCGCAACAGCGGCGAATTGTCGCACCACCTGCCGCACCTGCTTAAGCCTTGAGCAGTCGCTTAAACAGGGCTGATTGAAACGGATAACTAAAAGACGGGCAGGGTGCGCCGCTTTAACCAGTAAAGCTTTGCGGCGCGTATTGGCGTAAACGCGAGGCACCAATTAAGTGATTTACTACAATTAATGCAGGTGTTTGGTGCATTGCACACAAAGTCATTCACCCGACTAATCAAAAATCACGAAATAACGGTGTGTATACAGAAGATAAAAGGTGCCAGGTGCCCCAGGCGACGCAGCATGGCGTGCCTGGGCGACGCGGTTTAGGGTACTCAGCCGTGCTGATTGGTCTTGAAGAACTCGGACTGGAACATGCACATGCGCAACGCATTGTGATAGCGGCCGTTGCCGAAAAACTCCTCGATCAACTCGGCCTCGTGCCGGAAACCGCACTTCTCATAGACGTGGATGGCAGCGGTATTCGACTTGTCGACGATCAGGTAGACCTTGCGCAGGTTCAGCACCGAAAACGCATAGTCGATCGCGAGCTGCGTGGCGACGGTGGCATAGCCGCGGCCCTGCGCATGCGGCGCGATGATGATCTGAAACTCGCCGCGCCGGTGGATATAGTCCAGTTCGATCAATTCGACGACACCGACGGTCTGGCCGTCGTTGTCGATCGCCACGAAGCGGCGCTCGCGCAGGTCGTGCACGTGCTGATCGTAGAGCTGGGTCAGTTCGGAGAACGTTTCATAAGGCTCTTCGAACCAGTAACGCATGATCTTTGCGTTGTTGTTCACTTCGTGGACGAAGCGCAGATCGGTGCGCTCGAGCGGGCGCAGGGTCAGTTCGCTGCTGCGTTCGATAGTCATTGGATTCCCCTTGAGAATTATTGGTTTGATTGCGCAGGCTCAGCGTGAGAGCTCAGGCTTGCGTTTCCTGTTAGTCAGGCCTCAGCGCAGGGAGTTCTTACAACGCCTCGCGCCCGCGCAGCGCGTTCTTGCGAAGCGCGAGACGTTGCGCGGGTTCGGCAAGGGAGGGGCGTCGCGTTGTCGCAGGCCGCTTATCGCAAATTTGTGAGGGGCTTGGCACCGTGTGGGCACATGCGGTGCTCTACAATGAAAATCATGCTCTTGCGATGGAGGCTACCGTGATCGAGCACTTGATATTAGGCGCCTTTCTGGTCATCCCGCTGCTCATCGTCGCGTTTCTTTTCTCCGACGAATTGTGGCAGGAGCATCGGCATCTGCATGACCTGCATCTTGAGCCCACGAAGCCGCGCCGTGACTGGCGGCATCCGCTGCGCCGCTCGCGGCATCGGGTTTGACCCTTTCAGGGGAATGCATCGATCATCGCGCTGCAAGCGTCGCTGCGAGGCGAGGGCGCTTCGTGTGAGACCCACGAACGAGACCCACAATCAGACCCGCAAATAAAAAAGCCTGCCGTTTCGGGCAGGCTGAAAAGAGATCCACACTCAATGCCTTGCGGGTACAAGGCAGACGCCAGTCTAGCCGTCTAGCGCGTGCGGCTGGTTTCACCGGCCATTACACATATTACGGGGCGTGACCAGTTGCGTCGTCCTCGGCCTTCGCGCCGTCTGCAGGGGCGCGCCAATGGTTGCGAATGCGCGTGGCGAGCGCTTCGAGCGTGGCCGCATCGGCGACATCGCGTGCATGCATGCGCAGCGGCTGTCCTTCCCAGCGCGGGATCACGTGAAAATGCACGTGCGGCACCGTTTGTCCCGCCGCGGCGCCATTGAACTGTCCGATGAACACGCCGTCGGGGCGCAAGGCCGCGCGAACGGCGATGGCGAGTTTCTGCGTCATGCGCATGCAGGCCACCGTCGACGCATCCGACAACTCGAAAATCTCAACCGCCGCTTCCTTCGGCACGACCAGCATGTGACCGTCGGCTTGCGGCATCAGGTCCATGAAGGCCAGCGCGGCATCGCTTTCCGCCACTTTGATGCAGGGTAGTTCGCCGCGCAGAATCTTCGCGAAGGGATTGCTGTCGTCGTAGTTCATCACGCGTCCTCAAAATGCCGTACGGGTCAAGGTGGAGATGCTGCCGACGTATTGTCCACCACCTCTGTTACAACACGCTGCTATACGGCGCGCACTGCGCGTTTGATCGCTTGCGGCGGCTGGCCGAACGCGCGCAGAAAGGCGCGCCGCATCCGTTCGGTATCGATAAAGCCGGTTTCGGCCGCGACGGCTTCCATCGAGTGACGGCCTGCTTCGAGCATGGCCCGGGCGGCTTCCACACGCAACGCCTCAATGGCCTTGGCCGGCGATTGGCGCGTTTCGTCACGAAAGGCGCGGCTGAACTGGCGCGGACTCAGATGCGCGACGTCGGCGAGCTGTTCGACCGTCAACGGCTCGCGCAGATGGTTCTTCGCGTATGACAGCGCGTCCTGAATCCGGTCGGACTTCGGCTCCAGGTCGAGCATGGCCGAGAACTGCGACTGGCCGCCCGTGCGCCGGTGATAGACCACGAGCTTCTTGGCGATGGCGCGCGACACCTCGACGCCGAGATCGCTTTCGACCAGCGCCAGACACAGATCGATGCAGGCCGTCATGCCGGCCGAGGTCCACACCGAGCCGTCGGCGACAAAGATGCGGTCTTCGTCGATACGCGTATCGGGAAAGCGCTGCTGCAAGTCGCGGGCATGGAACCAGTGGGTCGTGGCATGCCGGCCGTCAAGAATGCCCGCTTCGGCCAGCACGAACGCGCCGGTGCAGATGCTGGTGGTGCGGCGCGAGGCGGCGAGGGCGTCATTCAGAAATCCCAGCAATCCCGCCGATGACGGCTCGATCTGCATCGCGCCCGTCACGACCACCGTGTCATACGCCGGGTCACCGAACGCCTGTGTCGCAACCTCGACGCCCGCCGAGCTGCGCACCATCCCGCCCGATTCGGAGATGACTTCCACCAGGTATTCCGGCTGACCGACCTCGAGGTTGGCCAGCTCGAACACGGAGATCGCCACCATATCGAGGATCTGGAAGCCGGGAAAAACCACCACGCCGACGCGCTTCATTGCGATGTCCTAAAACGAGGTAAATACGACATTTGAGACAAGAGGCTACGCGCCTAGACTTCACTCGTCAACACCGCGATGCCCACAAAAAAAGGCACAGCGGCGGAGGTTTCAGTCTTCCCATTCATCGATCAGGGCTCAGGCGTGACGCGCCAAGCCCGCAAGGAGATTCACCATGGCAACGCAAGCAAACAAGGGCACGGCATTGATTACGGGCGCATCGTCGGGCATCGGTGCGGTTTATGCGGACCGCCTCGCACGGCGCGGTTACGACCTGATTCTGGTGGCGCGCGACGTCAAACGTCTGACGGGCGTCGCCGAGCGTCTGACCGCGGAAACCGGCCGCCCTATCGAGACCATTGCCGCTGATCTGACCGTCAAGGCCGACCAGCGGCGTATTGAGGAACGTCTGCGCGCCGACCGTGGCATCACCATGCTGGTCAACAACGCAGGCGTCGGCGCGACGGCTTCGTTGATCGACTCGAATATCGATGACCTCGACGGCATGATCGAGCTGAACGTGACAGCACTGACGCGGCTGACGGCTGCAGTCGTGCCGGGTTTCGTGGAGCGCGGCAACGGTATCGTGATCAATATCTCGTCGATCGTCGCGCTGTCGCCGGAAACGCTGAACGGCACCTACAGCGGCACCAAGGCCTACGTGTTGAACCTGACGCAGTCGCTGCATCACGAAGTGGGCGGCAAGGGCGTGCAATTGCAGGCCGTGCTGCCGGGCGCAACCAGCACCGCGTTCTGGGACCGCGCCGGTCTCGCGGTCGAACATCTGCCGTCGCAGATCGTGATGACCGCCGAGGACATGGTGGACGCCGCGCTCGTGGGCCTCGACCAGCATGAACTCGTGACGATTCCGTCCTTGCCGGACGCGGCCGACTGGGAGCGCTTCAACACCGCTCGCCAGCATCTCGGGCCGAACCTGTCGCACAGCCTGCCGGCTGCGCGTTACACACGCGGGTAATCGCTGGCTTGGTGTGCGCCTCGCGAGCGCCTAGCGCCAGTCGGTTGAAACGTCGTCGGGATCGACCAGCGTCAGTCCCGACGACGGCAGCGGCAACGCCGTCTTGTAGCGCACCTGCTTGAGCGCAAAGCTCGAACGAATGTTGGAGATGCCCGGAATCTTCGTCAGATGATCAACGATGAAGCGCTCCAGCGTCTGCATATCCGGCATCACCACACGCAGCAGATAGTCGGCGTCGCCCGTCATCAGATAGCACTCCATCACCTCGGGGCGCTCCGAAATCGCCTGCTCGAAGCGAGTCAGCGCGTCTTCCACCTGCTTTTCCAGACTCACCTGAATAAACACGTTGATGCGTAGCCCGAGCGGCTCCGGATTCAGCAGCGTGACCTGCTGCTTGAACAGGCCGAGCTTTTCGAGCGCGCGCACGCGGTTGAAGCAGGGCGTGGGCGACAGATTCACCGAGCGGGCCAGATCCGCATTGGTGATGCGCGCGTTTTGCTGCAACTGGCTCAGGATGCCGATGTCGATGCGGTCGAGTCGTCTGGGTGGCGTGGTCATAGAGTAAATATTCTGTCATGTGGGCCAAATCCGGAATAAATAGCCTATCCCAGTGCGGGATCACAAGCAAATGAGATGCTCATTTTGTGAGCACGTGATTACCATTGATTCACTTGATCTTGAGCCGAACGCGTTGATGCGGGAGTGGTGCCATGACGGATTTGTCCAGCGGTAGCAAGCAGTTGCAGTCTTTGGATCTCCAGCGCGCGGAGCGTGCGGAGCCGGAAGATGCCGATCCGCAGGAAACCGCCGAGTGGCTGGAAGCGCTCGATGCCGTGGTCGAGCATGTCGGCCGTGATCGCGCGCAGTTTCTGTTCGACAAGCTCGCGGGGCATGCGCTGTCGCTGGGTGTGGAATCGGCGCGGACCAACGTCACGCCGTACCAGAACACGATTCCGTTCGATCAGCAGCCGCGCTATCCGGGCAATCTCGACCTCGAGGAACGTCTGGCCGGCGCGCTGCGCTGGAATGCGCTGGCGATGGTGGTGCGCGCAAACCAGGCGTACGGCGAACTCGGCGGCCATATCGCGAGCTACGCGTCGGCGGCGGATCTGTTCGAGGTCGGCTTCAACCATTTCTTTCGCGCCGCGGCGCCGGGCGGAGAGGAGGGCACGGGCGACCTCGTGTACTTCCAGCCGCATTCGTCGCCGGGTGTGTATGCGCGGGCTTATCTGGAAGGCTTTCTCTCCGAGGAGCATTTGCAGCACTACCGTCGCGAGATCGGCGGGCCGGGGTTGTGTTCGTATCCGCATCCGTGGTTGATGCCGGACTTCTGGCAGTTCCCCACCGGCTCGATGGGCATCGGTCCGATCAACGCGATTTATCAAGCGCGCTTCATGCGCTATCTCGCCAATCGCGGCCTCGTGCAAACGGAAGGCCGCAAGGTGTGGGGCTTTTTCGGCGATGGCGAGATGGACGAGCCGGAATCGACCGGCGCGCTCTCGATTGCGGCGCGGGAAGGGCTCGATAACCTCGTGTTCGTCATCAACTGCAATCTGCAGCGCCTGGACGGGCCGGTGCGCAGCAACGGCCGCATCATCGACGAACTCGAAGCGCATTTCATCGGCGCCGGCTGGAACGTGATCAAGGTGGTGTGGGGCTCCGACTGGGACGCGCTGTTTTCACGCGACCGCACCGGCGCGTTGCTGCGCGCGTTCGCACACACCGTCGACGGCCAGTTTCAGACCTTCTCGGCTAATGACGGCGCGTACAACCGCGAGCGTTTCTTCGGCCAGAACCCGGAGCTTGCCGCGCTCGCCGCGCAACTGAGCGACGACGACATCGACCGCTTGCGCCGCGGCGGCCACGATGTGCGCAAGCTGCATGCGGCGTATGCGAAGGCGCTCGGCCATCGCGGCCAGCCGACGGTGATTCTCGCGAAGACGATGAAGGGCTTCGGCATGGGCACCTCGGGCCAGGGCCGCATGACCACGCATCAACAGAAGAAACTCGGCTTCGACGACCTCAAGGCGTTTCGCGATCGTTTTCGCCTGCCGCTCACCGATGAGGACGTCGAACAGGTGAAGTTTTACAAGCCAGCGGACGACAGCCCGGAGATGCAATACCTGCACGCTCGCCGGGCTGCCCTGGGAGGCTATCTGCCCAGAAGGCGGAAAGTGGCATCGACGGGGCTGATCGTCCCGCCGATGTCCTCCTGGGGGCAATTCGCGCTGGATTCGAATGGCCGCGAAATGTCCACGACGATGGCGTTGGTCCGCATGCTGACCGCGCTGCTCAAGGACAACGAAGTGGGTCCACGTGTGGTGCCGATCGTCGCGGATGAAGCGCGCACCTTCGGCATGGCGAACATGTTCCGCCAGGTCGGCATCTATTCGCCGCTCGGGCAGTTGTACGAGCCGGAAGACCTCGGCTCGATGCTGTACTACCGCGAGGACACCAAAGGGCAGATTCTCGAAGAGGGGATTTCGGAAGCGGGCGCGGTGTCGTCGTGGATTGCGGCGGCGACGTCGTACAGCGTGCATAACCTGGCGATGCTGCCGTTCTACATCTACTACTCGATGTTCGGCTTCCAGCGGATCGGCGATCTGATCTGGGCGGCGGCGGATCAGCGCGCGCGAGGTTTTCTGATCGGCGCGACGTCGGGTAAGACGACGCTCGGTGGAGAGGGCTTGCAGCATCAGGACGGCACGAGCCATCTGGCGGCATCGACGATTCCGAATTGCCGCGCGTACGATCCGGCGTTCGCGTACGAGGCTGCCGCGATCGTCGACGAGGGCATGCGCGAGATGGTCGAAGAGCAACGCGACGTGTTCTATTACGTGACGGTAATGAACGAGAACTACGCGCAGCCTTCGGTGCCGGGTGGTGATTTGCAGGCGCTGCGTGAGGGCATTCTTAAGGGCATCTATCCCCTTGGCGGGGATGCGCAGGCGGTAACGTCGGCAATTTCAGCGCAGGTGCAGTTGCTCGGCGCGGGCGCGATTCTCGGTGAAGTCATCGCGGCGCAGCAGCTGCTCAAGGACGACTGGCAAATTGAAGCCGCGGTGTGGAGCGTGACCAGCTTCACCGAGTTGCAGCGTGACGGGATGACGTCGGAGAGAAATGCGCGCCTTGGCGAACCGACAGAGGCGCCGTACGTCACGAAAGCGCTCGAAGCATCGCACGGCCCGATCATCGCCGCGACCGACTATGTTCGCGCGGTGCCCGAACTGATCCGGGCCTACGTGCCGCGCCGCTATGTGACGCTCGGCACGGACGGCTTCGGCCGCAGCGACACGCGCCAGGCGTTGCGCGAGTTCTTCGAAGTGGACCGCAAGTCGATCGTGATCGCGTCGTTGAAGGCGCTGGTGGACGAAGGCGCAATCGATGCAAGCGTGCTCGCCGAAGCACGCAGCAAGTATCGAAGCGATGCGCCCGTGGGCGCCGCTTCGTGGCAATGCTGATCAGCCGCTCACCGACACCTGATTCTTCCCGTCGCGTTTCGCCCGATACAGTCCGACGTCCGCGGCTTCGATCAACGTCGTCACGGGTTCGGTAGCGGACGGCACGAGGTTCGCCGCGCCGATACTGATCGTCACGACGCCCGCCGCCGATCCCGCATGCGGAATCGCGAGCCCTTCAATTGCGAGGCGGATTTTCTCGGCAAGCAAGTGCAGGCCGCCCGATGAAGTTCCCGGCAGCACCACCGCGAACTCTTCGCCGCCAAACCGGGCCGCGAGATCGGGTGAACGTCCCAGACACGACTCGACGGTGTGCGCAACGCGCTTAAGCACTTCGTCGCCGGCAACGTGTCCGTAGGTGTCGTTGTAGGCCTTGAAGTTATCCACATCGATCATCAGAAAGCCGAGGGCTGTCTTGTCGCGCGTGCCGCGACGCCATTCGGCGGCCAGGTACTGATCGAGGTAGCGTCGATTCGACAAACCCGTCAATCCGTCCGAATGCGTGAGTCGCTGCAGTTCCAGATTGGTTGCAAGCAACTGCTGTTGCGACTGGCGCAGGGCTTGATACGCCTCGTCGCGCTGCAACAGGTTCAGATACGAGCGCGAGTGATAGCGAATCCGCGCGATCAACTCGATGCGATCCGGCAGCTTCACCAGGTAGTCATTGGCGCCGGCGGCGAAGGCCGCGCTTTTCACGAGCGGCTCTTCCTTGGTCGACAGCACGATGATCGGAATATCGCGCGTTGCCGGTTTCTGCCGGTATTGGCGCACGAGGGTGAGGCCGTCGGTGCCGGGCATCACGAGGTCCTGCAGGATCACCGTTGCGCGGGTTTCCTCGGCGCTGCGCACCGCCTCTTCGGGCGACGCGCAGTAGTGGAAGTCGACGCTCGTTTCGTCGGCCAGCGCCTGGCGGACCGCCTCGGCGATGATCGCCTGATCGTCGACCAGCAACACCATGATCGGGCACTCGGCTGCGGGCGGATTGCCGAGGATGCGCGCTAACGCGTCATCGATGGCGCTATTGGGTTCGTCCTCCGCGTATGCCTGCGCGTTCGCGTCCTGTTCTGCGAGCTTCGGCGCGGTGGCGGTCTGATGCGGTTTAGGAGTGTCCATATTGGTCAGCCAGAATGAATGTCAGTGAGTCGTAGCGGGCTAATGTGCGGCTAGTGTGCGCCTATCGGGGCTTAACGTGTGCCGACGGCCGCAGCGAGCGCCGCTGCAATGCGGGGCAGAGGCAGGATCGCGGCGGCGGCGTCGAGCGCCGCGGCCGCCTTCGGCATGCCGTACACGGCGCAGGTCGCTTCGTCCTGCGCGATCGTGTGATAGCCCTTGGTGCGCATCGCCTTGAGCCCGATCGCGCCGTCGCGGCCCATGCCGGTCAGCAGCACACCGATCGCCCGCGCCGGCCAGCGCGCCACGACACTATGGAAAAACACGTCGACGGAAGGCCGGTAGGGTGTTTCCGCCGGCACGTTCGTGTAACCGAGTACGTTGGGCAGCTTCAGGTGTAAATGATCGTCGGTGGCGGCGAGCAGCACGATGCCCGCTTGCGGCCGGTCGCCTTCGTTGGCGATCCGCACCGGTAATGCCGACTGCTGGTTCAGCCAATCGGCCATGCCGGCGGCGAAGGCTGCGTCGACGTGCTGGACGATGACGATTGCCGCCGGGAAGTCCTTCGGCAGGCCGGCGAGCAGGGTGGCGAGCGCCGCCGGGCCGCCTGCCGAGGCGCCGATTGCAACCAGCGGCGTGTCGCGGTTCGTCGCGGTTCTGGGCGCCGACGCAGTTGCTGCGCCAGGCGCGCTGCGTTCAGTGACCAGCGCGGCGATGCTGTCGATCTTGGCGATCAGGGTGGCGATGCTTTTGTTCGCTTCGGGACCGCTCAGCGAGGGCGTATCCACCGCATCGAGCGCGCCTGCGCCCATCGCTTCGTAGACGCGCCATGCATTCGCGCCCACGTCGACGGTCACGATCAGGATCGCGCACGGCGCCTTCGCCATGATGCGGCGCGTGGCTTCGATGCCGTCGACGTTCGGCATCACGAGGTCCATCAGCACGATGTCGGGTCGCTGCGCGGTGCAGAAATCGACCGCCTGCTGGCCGTCCTGCGCGACCCATAGCACCTCGTAGTCGTGGCGCGCAGCAAGCGCGCGGCGCAGTGCCTCGACAGCGAGCGGCAGGTCATTGACGATTCCGATTTTCATCCGTTTTACCCGTGGGTTTAACCGTAAGCTTCGCCGATCAGATCACGCACTGCATCGAGCAGTGCTTCGTCGTGGAAACTGCCTTTCGCCAGATAGTAATCCGCGCCCGCGTTCAGACCGGCGCGGCGGTCCTCTTCGCGATCCTTGTACGAGACGATCATCACCGGCAGCGACTGCAGCTGCGGATCGCGCTTGATGAGCGTGACGAGTTCGATACCGTCCATGCGCGGCATGTCGATGTCGGTAATCACGAGGTCGAAACGCTCTCCGCGGACCGCATTCCAGCCGTCCATGCCGTCGACAGCGATCGTCACGTCGTAACCGCGTGTCGCCAGCAGCTTGCGTTCGAGCTCGCGTACGGTGAGCGAATCGTCGACCACCAGCACGCGCCGCGTGACGCGCCGGGCGGTGAGGGCAGCGCCGTGCTGCGTATGTTTCAGATCGCCGCCTGCGACGAGCTTTTCGACTGAGCGCAGCCAGTCGTCAACATCCGCGATCAGCACCGGGTCGCCGTTTTCCATCAATGCGCCAGCGGTGATGTTCCTGATCTTGCCGAGGCGCGGGTCGAGCGGCTGCACGACCAGCATGCGCTCGCCGAGAAAGCGATCGACCACCACGCCGTAGGTTTCTTCACCGTCGCCGATCACGATCAGGCTGACGGTTTCGCCTTCGTTGGTGGGCGGCGCGGTGTCGAGAATCTGATGCGCGGTGACGACGCCGATGCGGCGGCCGTCGAAGGCGATGTGCTGATGGCCTTCGAGCAATTCGATATCCGCGCGGCTTACGTGCAGTGTGCGGTTCACATGCGCGAGCGGCACGGCGTACGGCTCGCCCGCGACTTCGACGAGCAGGCTGCGAATCACCGAGAGCGTGAGCGGCAACTGCAACTGCACGCGTGTGCCGACGCCGGGTTCGTGTGTGATGCGCACCGTGCCGCGCACGCGCTTGACCACATCGTGTACCGCGTCGAGTCCGACGCCACGGCCCGACACCTCGGTGACCTGATCGCGCAGCGAGAAGCCGGGCAGCAAGAGGAATTCGAGCAGTTCGGTTTCAGACAGACGTGCGGCCGTTTCCGCACTCGCCAGTTTCTTGCGAACGATCGACGTGCGCAGTGCGTCGAGATCGATGCCCGCGCCGTCGTCGGAGACGCTGATGAGCAGGGCGCCGGCCGTGTGACGTGCGTCGAGCGTGAGCGTGCCCTCTTCGGGCTTGCCGCACGCGAGACGGACCTCAGGCGCTTCGATGCCGTGGTCGATCGCGTTGCGCAGCATGTGGCCGAGCGGTGCTTCGAGCAGATCGAGAATGTCGCGGTCGACCTGAGTCGATTCGCCGATCAGTTGCCAGCGCACCTTTTTGCCGAGCGAACGCGCGACGTCACGCACCATGCGCGCGAGACCGCCGGTGCCGTCGCCGAAGGGGCGCATGCGGCATTGCAGTGCGGCGTCGTAAAGCTGCTGCGACAGATGGGTCGAGCGGCGGTCGAAGCTTTCCAGATCGGCCAGGCGCTCGGCGAGCAGGTGTTGCGATTCTGCTGTGAGGCGGCGCAGTTCTTCGAGCGCGGCGTGCGCGCGCGGGTCGAGCTTCAGGTCGGCGAGCGTTTCGTGCAACTGATCCAGCGCGCGTGTGCCGTCACGTTGGACGCGTTTGACGCGCAGCATCGATTGCGCGAAGGGTTTGAGCCAGCGTGATTCGACCAGTGATTCGCCGGATAGGGAGAGCAGCCGGTCGAGGTTGTCGGCGCGTACGCGCAGCATGCGGCCGGGGTCTGTTGCTGGGGCGCTTGATTCGTGCGAGGTGGGTGCAAGGGCGCTTGCAGGCGCGGACTGGATTGTAGAGGCGAGGGTGGACCCATTTGCAGTCGTGCTGGCCGATGCGGTTGGCGTAGGCGTCGCTTCTGCACGCAGGGCGCTGGCTAGCAGATTGAATGCGGCGTCGGGGTCATGGTCGGCTTCGGCCGATGTGCTTTGCGGTTTGGTCGCTGCGCTGGGTGTAGATGCAGAACTGTCGACACGAGCAGGAGCAGCCGGTGGCACAGCGTCCCTTCGCATTGCCGCCCCATGCGGCACCACACCCACCATCCGCGCTTGCAACGACGCCACACACACGCTGACCGCATCACGTGCCGATTCATCCTCGTCATTACCGATGCGCGCAACGATATCGACCCCGCGCAACAACTCATCAATCCAGGCGGCATCGAGCAATGCGCGTCCTTCCTGCGCCGCGACGAAGCAATCCTCCATAGCGTGCGCGAGTTCGACACCGACCTGCACACCAACGATACGCGCTGCGCCCTTCAGCGAATGCGCCGCGCGCATGCAGGCCTCGAGCGCGGCGGCATCGCTCGGCGCGCGGTCGAGGGTGAGCAGGCCGTCGTTGAGCACGCGTGCCTGGGTCCGCGCTTCTTCGCGGAAGAGATCGATCAGCGACGGGCGGCGCGGGTCGTCCGTCATCCGAGACTCCGGTTCAAAGTGTCGAACAATGCGTCGGCGTCGAGCAGGCCGACCGTCATGCCGCGCCACGGAGCCACGGCGCGCGTATGCGCAGCGGCGGCATGCGAGAGCGTCGCGGGCGGTGGGCAAAAGGTGGAAATCGCGATCCGATGCACGCCGTCGACCTGATCGACGGGAAACACCGCGTGCTCTTCTGCGCGCGAGACCACCAGCAAACGCGGCAGATCGTGACGGGCTTTGTCGTCGCCTGCAGCGGTGTCGGTTTCGAAACCCAGCAGATGCGCGAGCGACAGACAGACCAGCAAGTCGCCCTGCACGTTCACGACGCCCAGCACCGCGCGATGCTGCCGATGCGGCAACGTATGAATCGGCCGCGTCTGTACGATGCGCTTGAAGATCGGCGTGGGCAGCGCGAGCCATTCACCGCCGATACGGAAGATGAGGAACGATTCACTCGCGTCTTGCTGATCATGTCGCTGCAATCGCGCCGGCGTGTCAGGGTCATTCAGCGAGAGATCCACAAGCGGAATCGGACGCTCCAGCAATTTGGCCGCGGCCGCTTCGAACACGGGGCAATTCAGACAGCGCACGTATTCGACCAGCCGCTCGCACGACGAATCGCCGCGCACGCCGATGCGGTTCCAGCAATCGTCGAAGGTCACCGAGCGCTCCTCAACCACGTTGCGCTCCCTGTGCGCGCGACGCGCGGTCCATCAATAGACGCGCGCCGTTGCGATCGCCTTCGAGCTCGAGCAGCGTCGCCAGATGTGCGAGCGCCTCGGTGTGCTGCGGGTCGAGGTAGAGCGCCTTGCGATACTGGCCGCGAGCGAGGTTCGTATCGCCGCTGGCGTCGGCGAGCACACCGAGCAGGTAGAACGCGTCGGCGTGCGGCGCGTGCTGTTCCAGATAGACGTTGATCGCGTTCGCGGCTTCCGTCAGACGACCTGCGTCGGCTAGCGCGTGCGCCGCTTGCAGCGTGTCGCGTGCGGCGTTGGTCGGCGAGGTGATGGGCGATGACGCAAACTCGTGCGACGGCGACGGGGCTTTGGACGTCGTAGGCGTGTGTTGCGAAATACCGCTTAAAGACGTGCGCTGTGAAGTGTCATTCGACAGCACGTTTTGAGAAATACCCGTCAATGACGCGCGTTGAGAGATTCCATCGGACGGCGTGAGCGGCGACTTTGCATTTAACGGCGTTTGCGACAAACCACCATTGAACGGCGTGCGCGCAACCGGATCGGGCCACGCAAAAGGCTCGGCAGAAAACACTTGCAACGGCGCGAGCGCGGGCACTGGCGAATGCGTCATTGCGAGTGCAGCGGCGGTGGCGAGCGGCGCGGTATGCCAGCTGTTCATCTGCGCTTCAGCAGGCATCGCGCGGTGGAATGCGAACGCCAGAGGAATCTTCGCCGACTGCATGCCATAACGCATCAACAGCCCGGTTTCCGCAGGGCCGACGAACAGCGTGCCGTTTTCAGCCAGCACGCTGTTGAGCGCATGCAGGGCCTTCTGCTGTGCGTCGCGGTCGAAGTAAATCAGCACGTTGCGGCAGAACACGAAGTCGTAGACGCCGAGCGCCGCGGCATCGAGTTGCATCAGGTTCGCGCGCGAAAACCGGACCGCATCGACGATGCGCGGCGCGAGACGCCAGCCGTCTTCGGTGCGCGCGAAGTGGGCGTCGCGGAACGGGAACGCATTGCCGCGAAACGAGTTGCGGCTGTACACGGCGCGCTGCGCGAGAGCCAGCGAGCGCTCACTGATATCCATTGCATCGATGCGCATGTGCGCCGCGTCGATGCCGGCGTCGAGCAGCGTCATGGCGATCGTGTACGGCTCTTCGCCGGTGGAGCAGGGCAGACTCAGAATTCGCAGCGGCAGTGCGGTGCCGCGCTCATCGAGGCGTTCGTGCGCGAGACGCGCGAGCGCTCTGAACGCGTCGGCATCGCGATAGAACCAGGTCTCCGGCACCACCACCGTTTCGACCAGCGCCTGCACCATCGAAGGCGACGCGTACGTGGCTTCCCAGTAGTCGGCGAGCGTGGCGTCGGCGTGACCGTCCGCGCACCAGGCTGCGGCGCGCTGATCGACCGCGCGCTCGATCGACTGATGACCGAGCGACGCCGCATCGAGCCCGATGGTTCGATGCAGCAGATCGGCGAAGCGTCGATAGAGCGGCGCGTTGTCGTGATGCGCGTTCATGCGTGCGCCTCGGGAAACAGCAGGGCTTTGACGTCGTCGGGCAACAGATGCTCGACGCGAATCCATTGCACCAGACCGCCTGCTTCGCTTGCGACCGGGCCCAGATAGCGCGCGTTCGGCATGTCGATGCCGGCGTCATGAAACGCGTCGACGTCCAGGCGGATGGTGCGCGTTGCGCCTTCGAGCAGGAGCGCAAGCAGGCGCACCGTGCCCGCATGCGGATAGCGCACCAGCACGACGCGTGTCGACATCAACTGCGCGGCGGGACGGCCGAGCGCGAGCGCCGGCAGATCGATCACCGGCAGCGGCGCGCCCTCGTGTTCGAGTACGCCCGCGACCCACGACGGCGCGCCGGGGATCGTCTTCGGCGGCGACTGCGGCGTGAGCGGCATCAGACGCTCCACCTGCGTCGCGTCGATCACGTAGCGTTCGTTATCGAGCGTGAAGAGGATGAAGAGCATCGGCGTGGGCTGGGCTGTAGGAGAGGCGTATGGGTGGATCGGCGTCGGCGTACTTCGGTGAGCCCGCCGCGGCGCGTCAGGCCACCACCTTGAAGCGCGATACGCCGGTGCGCAGACTATTGGCGACGTGCGTCAGATCGTCGATGGCCTGGGTCGACTGGCGTAGCGATTCCGCCGTCTGCTGCGCGGCCTCTGAGAGCTGCGTCAGCGCCTGGGTAATCTGCTCGGCGCCAGTGGCTTGCGTCTGCATGCCTTCGTTGACCATCGAGAAGCGCGGCGCGAGTTGCTGCACTTGCTGAATGATCTGCGTGAGATGGCCGCCTACGTTCTGCACGTCGAGCATGCCGCGCCGGACTTCTTCGGAGAACTTGTCCATGCCCATCACGCCCGCAGCCACTGCCGACTGAATCTCCTTGACCATCTGTTCGATATCGTAGGTCGCCACGGCGGTTTGATCGGCGAGGCGGCGAATCTCGGTTGCCACGACCGCGAAGCCGCGGCCGTATTCGCCGGCCTTCTCTGCTTCGATCGCCGCGTTCAGTGAGAGCAGGTTGGTCTGGTCCGCAACCTTGGTGATGGTGGCGACGACCTGGTTGATATTGCTGGCCTTCTCGTTGAGGATCGCGAGCTTCGCGTTGACTGAGCCGGCCGCTTCCATCACGAGGCGCATGGTGTCTTCCATGCGCGCGAGACCGGCGTGGCCGGTGCCGGCGAGTGCGGCCGATTGGCCTGCTACTTCGGAGACTTCGTTCATCGTGCGCAGCAGGTCACGCGAGGTCGCGAAGATTTCGCGCGACGTGGCGCCGATCTCAGTGGTAGTTGCCGCAGTTTCGTTCGCGGTGGCCTGCTGTTCGCGCGACGTTGCCGCGATCTCCGTCACCGACGTGGTGACCTGAACCGCCGATTTCTGCGCCTGGCCGACCAGCGCGGTGAGCTCGTCGGTCATGCGGTTAAAGCCCGCTTCCAGCGCGCCGATTTCATCCGCGCGATTCAGCTGCAGACGTTGCGTGAGGTCGCCCGTGCGCATGACGTCGACGACTTGCAGCACCTTCGCCATCGGCGTGGTGACCGCGCGCAGCAGCCAGTAGCCGGCCAGCACGGCGGCGATGGCGGCAACCAGCAGCATGACTAGCAGCACGACACGGGTCGCCTCAACCGAGCTGCGGATGTTTTCGGCGGCTTTGTCGGCGTCGGCCTTGTTGTTCTCGACCAGCTTGCGCGCCGAGACACGGCCCGCTTCCCAGATCGGCGTGAGTTGCGTGTTGAAGAGGTGCGCGGCGTTCTCTTTCGAACTCGGCAAGACGTTCAACAGGGATGCCTGGACCGGCAGGTACTGTGCGTGTTGCTGGCGAAAGTCGTTGAAGAACTCGCGATCGTTGTCGCGGAAGATGGTCGCGCCGTAGTCGCCGAGGAGCTTCTGAAGCGTTTGCTCGGTGTCCTGCAAAGCTGCGGTGTCGCGCTTGACGGACTCGGGGTCCGTATCAACGTAAATGAGACGCTGCGTGACGGTGTAGTTCTCGAACCAGGCCGCGCGCATCGCAGTCGCGTAGTAGAGGCCGGGCATCGAGTCTTCCTGCTGACTCTTCGCGTCGCGATCGATTCCGCTGAGTTGCTCGAAAGTGACGATTGCCATTGCCAGCATCACGATCAGCACGATCCCGAAGCTGCACAGAATCCGTTGCCGGATGGTCCATTGTTTCACGCGCACGCCCCTTAACTTTTTTGCTTGGGCTCGACGCCCGATGTCGACTTGTGGGTCTCGGGGTCGAAGGATCGGAAAGCTTTGCGGACGTCGGATTTGTCCGACGGGTCATGCGGCGAATTTTACATTGATCGTGGGAATGGATGGCGGTCGATGAGGCGGTTGCCCAGCCACGCGTTACACCCGTAATGGCCGGTTACCAACTGCAGCATCTATTTCTGCGCGCGCCATACACAATCTGTTCCATGCCTGAACGGCGGGAGAGAAACATGAAAAAGATTGCGGTGGCGTTGTTGGTGGTGGGGAGCCTGAGCGTGGCGGGTCAAGCGTCGGCGCATGGCAATGGCGGCGATGTGGTCGGTGCGCTGATCGGCGGCGCCGTGCTGGGCGCGGTGGTGACGTCCGTGTTGAATCCGGCGCCCGTGGTCGCTTACCAGCAGCCGGTCTATGCGCAACCGGTGTATGCGCAGCCGGTGTATCAGCCGGCGCCTGTGTACGCGGGGCCGCCGCCGGGATACTGCTATGACCAGTACCAGCGTGCGTATGTCGCGTGCGGTGCGCCGCCGCCCGCACAGTATGGGTATCCGCAACAGCCTCAACAGGGCTGGTAAAGGACGTGAGCAGACACGCGCAGCTTTGATGCTCGCGCGTTAGAGAGAGAAAAAGGCCGTCGCAGGGTGCGACGGCCTTTTCTTGTTGGGTATCTCTGCTCAGTGCTTGTGATGCAACCACTCCGCATAATGCGTGTCGAGCCAGCGTTCGAGGCGCTCCGGCTTCGTCTTTTCGTGATAGTGGGACGCGGCCCAGATCGCCACGCCGACCACCAGCATCACCAGGGGTCCCAGCAAATAAGCCATTAACGGTTCAGACATGGGAGCCTCCGTCCCGATGTGCATCGATGTTTTAGTTTAGTCGATGAACGGCGAGAAAAAAGGTCGCTTTAAACGGTTGGCTGTTGGCGCGGCTGGATTGACGTGATTGGGCTTGTGGGGCGTGGTGTGGGAGGATTGAGAACCTAGTGAGGGAGGTGGTTTTCTTTTTCTGGGTGGGCATTTGCGTCTTGCCCTTCTTTCTCTGTGTACCAAAAGTGTGCTGTTGGCCACGGGCGAGGAGGGTTGCGGCGGGTGGCTGACGCCCGCGGCGTTTACAGCGCCGGACGCATTTAGCCTGTCACGCCTTGTCGGTTGCTCTCGATCTGGGCGTCGACAAAATCTGCCCATAGTTGCAACGTCCGACGCCGTTCTGCGGCGTGTTCAGCGGGATGGCCTCCGTCCGGGGCGTCTTTGACGGCATGCGCCAGCGCATTCTCAATCACGTCCGCAGACTGTCCCATCTCGCGCAAGTGGGTCGCGGCGGTGCGTCGAAAGTCATGTAGGACGAAATGCTCGACGTCGAGCCCGAGCGATTTGACGGCTTGATTGAGCGTGCTCTTCGCGATCGGCCGGTCGTCGCCCCTGACGCTCGGGAATACGAAATTCCGGCTGGTTTTCGTGTCCTGAAGCTCGCGCAGCAGGGCGACCGCCTGATGCGAGAGATGCACCACGTGCTTGCGGTCCTTGTTCATGCGCTCAGCTGGGATCGTCCATCGTGCCGCGTCGAGGTTGAATTCCGACCAGGCCGCCTCGACGAGGTCAGATTTCCGCACCATCGTCAGCACCAGCAGGTGTAAAGCCAATTTCAGCGGACGTCGAATGCTCGATGCGTAGATCGCCCGGAGCGTGGCGCCTATTTCGTCGGGATCGAGTACGCGGGTACGGCTGTCCGGCATTGCGATGAAGCGTGCCGGGATGAGTTCTGCCGGATTGGTCGTAGCGAGTTGCCGGGCGATCAGGTATTCGTAGAGCCGCTTGACGGCGTTGCGCGTGTGCAATGCCATTTTGGGCGAGCCGCGGCTTTTGATCTGGTCGCAGATCGCGCGGATGTCGTCTTCCGTCACGGCTTTGATCGGTTTGGCGCCGATGGCGGGCAGGACGTCCTTTTCGAGCGCGCGCCGCGTGGTGCGCTGATATTCCGCCGACTTACCGGCCATCTCCGTCGCGAGATAGAGCTCGGCGCCTTCGCGCAGTACCTCTGCCTTGCTTTCCGCACCGCGGTCGCGACGTGCCGTCGCCACTGGCGAGACGCCGCTCGCGACCATCTCCGCGTACTTCTGCGCCTTGGCGCGCGCGACCCGCAGCGAAATCATCCGGTAATCGCCGATCGTGACGAGCGGCTGGCGCTTGCCGTTCAGTGAATAGCGGAAGCGCCAGACCTTGGTGCCCGTCGTCATGATTTCGATGACGAGGCCGTTGCCGTCTGCGACGCAATATCGGGTGGCGCGCGGTTCGAGCGCGCGGATCTGCGTTTCGGTGAGGGGGGCGGCTAGTTTTGGCATGGCGGATCGTTTGATGCACGGACAGCCGGGATTTTAAACCGGTTGTCTTTTGTGTACCAAAGAAATGTGGGAGTTTGGGTCAACAGAAGGTGTTTGACGCCTGTACTGATGGTTACTCGGAAAGGACTTGTCAGGCATGACAGGTAAGCCTTTTGTCCGAAAGCTGCCGACCCGTCTTACTTGCCAATACAAAACCGGCTGAAAATCACTCCGAGCAGGTCATCGGAGCTAAATTCACCGGTGATCGAGTTCAGTTGATCCTGCGCGAGGCGCAGTTCTTCGGCGAACAGATCGAGTGCTTGAGAGTTCTGATCGGCGTGCGCAGCCGCCGTCGCCAGATGCTCCTGGGCCGCGCGCAGCGCAATCAGATGCCGCTCACGCGCGAGGTAGACGCTCTCCGCGCCGGCCTGCCAGCCGGCGATGCGCAGCAATTCCTCACGCAGCAGCGCAACGCCATCGCCCCGTTTCGCCGACAGCCCCACTTCGCTGAGCTCGAGATCCGCGTCGAGCGGTGTCACCGACGGCGCGAGCCCCGTCAGATCCGTCTTGTTCAACACGCGCACCACCGGCACACCGCTCGGGAACCGCGCAGCGATCGTTTCGTCTTCGGCGGTCATGCCGGTGCGTGCATCGAGCAGATGCAGCACGACGTCCGCGCGTTCGATCTCGCTCCACGTGCGCGCGATGCCGATCTTTTCCACTTCGTCTTCGGTATCGCGCAGGCCGGCCGTATCGATCACGTGCAGCGGAATGCCTTCGATCTGGATGGTCTGCGCGACCTTATCGCGCGTCGTGCCGGCGATCGGCGTGACGATGGCCAATTCCGCGCCGGCCAGCGCGTTCAGCAACGACGACTTGCCGACGTTCGGCTGCCCTGCCAGCACCACTGACAAACCCTCGCGCAGCAACGCGCCCTGGCGTGCTTCGCTCAGCACGTGCACGAGGCGCTCGCGGATCCGTGTGAGCTTGCCGCGGGCGTCGGCGGCTTCGAGAAAGTCGATTTCTTCTTCCGGGAAATCGAGCGTCGCTTCGACCAGCATCCGCAGCGTGATGACCTCTTCGACCAACGCGTGGATGTCGCGCGAAAACGCGCCGTCGAGCGAGCGGCCCGCCGAGCGCGCGGCGGCTTCGGTGCTGGCCTCGAT
Source organism: Paraburkholderia sp. SECH2 (assembly GCF_030464795.1). NCBI lineage: Bacteria > Pseudomonadati > Pseudomonadota > Betaproteobacteria > Burkholderiales > Burkholderiaceae > Paraburkholderia > Paraburkholderia sp. SECH2. Next base: position 160,452 of record NZ_JALPRH010000011.1, on the reverse strand, counting down.
CAGATCGGCGACGGCTTCCGCTTGCGCCAGATCCAGCTTGTCGTTGAGAAACGCCCGTCGCGTGAATTCGCCCGGCTCCGCCAGACGCAGGCCGAACGCACGACCGGCGTCGATGCACCGCTGCAGCACCAGTTGCAGCACGACCGGACCGCCATGACCCTGCAACTCGAGCACGTGTTCGCCGGTGTAGGAGTGCGGCGCGGGAAAGTACAGGGCGATGCCGCGATCGAGCGCGCTGCCGGTGTCATCGAGGAACGGCACATAGCTCGCATGGCGCGGCGCGAGTGCCTGGCCGGTGAGCGCTTGCATCAACGGCTGCGCAGCGGCTTCACCGGCACGGCCGAACGAAATCCGCACGACTCCGATTCCGCCTCGGCCGGGAGCGGTGGCAATGGCGACGATCGGATCGGAATCGGTGGCGAGCATGGGAGCGAGGCTGTCAGAAGGGATTGAATGCGCACGAGTAAGCGCCGGGCATTGTAACGCGGGGGCATCCACCGGCTCTGGACTCGGGCCCGATTCCCAAGGCGGCATGAGCCGCATAAGACAAATAAGGATTTATCTCACACAAGCTAAGATAGCTTAAGACGCATTTGCGACTCGCTGACGTATCAAAGTGCCTAAAACGCACGCTGCACAAGGAAAAGACGGAATTCTATAAAATCGTGAAACGCGTTATTAGCTGCCGATTTCAGGCTAAAAATAGCTTATTTAAGCAATAAAATTGCGTGTTTGGTTGTCCACTGATAATGCGCCGAATTGCACAATCGGGCCCATGCCGACCTCCAAAGAAAAAGCAGCTTTCGCCAAACGGCTGAAAGACTCACTCCCCAAAGATATTAAGGGTGGGACCGATTTAGCCAGGGAATTCAATCTGCTTTATAGCAGTGGCCCTGCTGTCTCACCACAAACCGCGCACAAATGGCTCGCGGGTACGACGATCCCAAAGCGCGACAAGTTGCAGGTTCTAGCGACGTGGCTGCAGAAGGACGTTCACTGGCTGCACTACGGGCCGACGCCCTCCGGCAAGGCTAAGCCGCTTGCCCGTGGCGAGAAGTATCCGATGACGCCGGAAACGATCGAGCTTGTCACGAAGATGGCTAACCGCTTCGTGGGTTTGTCGCCGAGGCAGCGCAATCTGGTGGAAGAACTGATGACGGAGTTTGACGGCGGCACGCAACAGGACGCCGACGCCACGCCTGAAGACGCATCGACATCGACAACGACATCGAAAGATAAGGGCCAATCGGCCGAATCATAAAAAAAGCCGCCCGGTGCAAACCGGACGGCTTTTTCACAGCCAGCTTCTGCCTGTCAGCCAGCGGGCGCTACCACCACCCGCTGCAGGCAAGACATCAATCAGGCCGCTTTCGTCTTCGCCTGCCCCATCATCCGCGTGATGTAGTACTGCTGGGCGATCGACAGCACGTTATTCACCACGTAGTACAGCACCAGACCGGCCGGGAAGAAGAAGAACATCACCGAGAACGCGATCGGCATGAACATCATCATCTTGGCTTGAACCGGGTCCGGCGGCGTCGGGTTCAGCTTGGTCTGCAGGAACATCGAGACGGCCATCAGCACCGGCAAGATGAAGAACGGATCCTGCTGCGACAGATCGTGAATCCAGAGAATCCACGGCGCGCCGCGCATTTCAACCGACGACAGCAGCACCCAGTACAGCGAGATGAACACCGGAATCTGAATCACGACCGGCAGACAGCCGCCGAACGGATTGACCTTCTCGGTCTTGTACAGCTCCATCAGCGCCGAGTTCATCTTCTGCGGATCGCCCTTGAAGCGTTCGCGCAGGGCTTGCATACGCGGCGTGATCGCCTTCATGCGCGCCATCGACTTGTAGCTCGCGGCCGACAGCGGGAAGAACACGGCCTTGATCAGCAGCGTGAGCAGAACGATCGACCAGCCCCAGTTGCCGACATAGCTGTGGATCTTCTCGAGCAGCCAGAACAGCGGCTTCGCGATGATCGTGACCCAGCCGTAGTCCTTCACCAGTTCCAGGCCCGGGGCGATGCCTTCGAGCATGCGCTCTTCTTCCGGACCGGCGAACAGGCGCGCGGACACATCAACCGATTGGCCCGGGGCGATGGTCGCCACCGGTTGCTTCACGCCAACGCGATACAGCGTCGGATCGATCTTCTCGACATAGATGTCGCGCTTCGCACCTTGCTGCGGAATCCATGCCGACGCGAAGTAATGCTGCACCATCGCGATCCAGCCGTTGTCGGCCGAATTGACGAAATCTTCCTTGTTCTTGTCGATGTCGCTGAACGTCATCTTCTGGAAGTGGTGCTGGTCGGTGTAGACAGCCGGTCCGATGAACGTGTGCGAGAAGCGCGGCGTTTCCACCGGCGTATCGTCGCGCACCAGTTCCATATAAACCGACGGCGTGACCGGTGCAGTCCCGACGTTCTCGATCTTCGTGTCGACGCCGATCACATAGCTGCCGCGCGTGAACGTGTAGGTCTTGATGACCTTCACGCCACCCTTAACCGGCGACTCGAGGCTGAGCTGGAACGACTTGGCGTCGCCCGTCAGATCGTGCGGCTGGTTCGGCACCGGCGTGAAGACGTCGGTGTGGTTCGGGAAATCGCCGCCGAGCAGACCGGTGCGCGCCAGATACGTATGGTTCGCGGTGCGGTCGAACAGCGTGATGACCAGATCGGGTTGCTTGCCGTCGCCTTGCTTGACGAGCGACAGCTTCGACAGCGTGCCGCCGCGGGTGTCGATCTCGCCGTTATAGACGTCGGTGCTGAAGCTGATCAGCTGGCCCTGAGCCGCAGCAGCCGGCGCAGTGCCCGGCGCAGCAGCAGTGGTGGCCGGCAGATCGGCGGATTGGGTTCCCGGCGTCGTGGTTCCCGGTGCGGCGCTACCGACGGTCTTGGTCGGGTTGGCGCTCGGGAAGAACATCGACGGGCGTCCGTGGTCGCGTTGCCAGTTGTCGAACAGCATGACCGCTGACATGAAAAAGATGACCCATAGGACGGTGCGTTTGATATCCATGCGTTGTCTCAGTGTCGATGGAACGGCGCGTCAGCGCTTTTCAGAAGTGGGAGGCGGGACGAGATCGATGCCGCCCGCGGAAAACGGGTGGCAGCGGCAAATACGCCTGGCGGCGAGATAAGTCCCGCGCGCGGCGCCATGATACTGGATTGCTTCGCGCGCGTAATCAGAGCAGGAAGGGTAAAAACGGCACCGGTTGCCGAGCATGGGGCTGACGGCAACCTTGTAGAAACGCAATAAAGCGATGAGTACCGTTTGCATGACTGGTGCGGCCTAACGGCGCCGCGCAACGTGGAGTACCGGGCGACGCCCGCGCAGCCTGGCCGCCCGAGCTACTTTGGCGGCCTGTACTGCAAAGCGGGCGGTCACTTGAGCGTCATTCCGTCTTGGGCGCTTCCGCGGGCGGCGCCTCGCGACGGACAATTTCGCGCGCTGCTTTATCGAGCAGCGTCTCTATTTCGCTGCGGCACAGCGCCCTCAACGGCGGCGACGAGGCGCTCGGCAAAGCCTTCTTGTCGAAGCGCGTGTGCAGACGCAACAGCACATCCCAACCGCCGAATTCCGCGCGACGCAGCCGGAAGGCTTCGCGCGCGAGTCGACGTACCAGATTACGCGTGGCCGCGCGCGGCGCATACTTTTTGCCGATCACGAGACCTAAGCGAGCGTCGTTACCGGTGGGCCGGCCGTACACCACGAAGTGCGCGGTGCGGCGCCACGGGCGCAAACGAAAAACGGATGAAAATTCATCCGTTTTCAGTAGCCTTGCGGCTTTGGGGAAGGCGGCTTGCGCTCGCAACGGAATCGAGCCCAGTTGCGGCGCCCCAGCCGCTCCCGCTTCACCGCGGGCTTCGCCTGTAGGCACAGACAGAGCGCGCAATCCGCTCGCCAACCTTAGATGGCGAGGCGCTTGCGGCCCTTCGCGCGACGTGCGTTGATGACCTTGCGGCCACCTGCGGTCTTCATGCGAACGCGGAAGCCGTGGGTGCGCTTGCGACGGGTAACGGAAGGTTGGTAAGTACGTTTCATGTTGCTCTCACTTGATCGACTGATCGAAAATTAACCGCACGATCATCGCTGAAGCGGCAATGGCCGGAGGTTTACAGAATTGGTTTTCGCGGAACCCGCTATTTAAACCGGTTTTCTTTTGGCCGTCAATAGTTTAGCCTGCTTCGGCCTGACCCCAAGAGGAGTTCGCCAGATGATCCGTCCCTGTGGATAACTCCCTTTCGCCGACGATTTGGCGTTAGAATCTCGCCTTACTTCCCAAAAATTCTGCACGCCGCTCCGGCTCGCTTGCCCCGCAAACCCTTGTGGCACAAGCGCCTGGAGCCATTACGCCTGGTTCGGCCTGACTGCTCAGGGCCTTGTTGCGTATGCGCGACAGGGGCAGCGGCGAACCGCCGTGCACATCATAACGACAGCAACTCGATGAACGATTTCTGGCAACACTGTTCCGCATTGCTGGAGCGCGAGCTAACGCCCCAGCAGTACGTGACGTGGATCAAACCGTTGGCCCCGGTCGCCTTCGACGCCGCTGCGAACACGCTTAGCATCGCTGCGCCGAACCGCTTCAAGCTCGACTGGGTCAAGAGCCAGTTCTCCGGCCGCATCGCGGATATGGCCCGCGATTTCTGGCACGCTCCGGTCGACGTGCAATTCGTGCTGGACCCGAAAGCAGGCATGCGCGCCCCTGCGGCGACGTCGTCGCCGGCTCCGTCGCGTCCGTCTTCCGCGCCTGGCGCAATGGGCGGCGGCCATTCGGCTGGTGCAAACGGCGGTGGGGCCGCCGTGGACGCAGCCGTCGGTGCCGTACAAGCGTCGCAAGCCGCGCGCGCCAATGGCGCGAACAGCGCGATGGCGACGCTCAACGCGAATGCACGCGCTGCGGCTGACCACAACGCGAACGCACGCGCGGTCGCTGAAGATGCCGCCGACCTCGATCTCCCCAGCCTCGACGCGAACGAAGCCGCCGCTGCCCGCCGCACGTGGCGTCCGGGCCAAAGCGCGAGCTCGAACGGCAACGGCGACAACGACTCGATGTACGAGCGTTCGAAGCTCAACCCTGTGCTGACCTTCGACAATTTCGTGACCGGTAAGGCCAACCAGTTAGCGCGCGCTGCGGCGATACAGGTCGCGGACAACCCCGGCATCTCGTACAACCCGCTGTTTCTGTACGGCGGCGTGGGTCTCGGCAAGACCCACCTGATCCACGCGATCGGCAACCAGCTTCTAATGGACAAGGCCGGCGCGCGGATTCGCTACATCCACGCGGAACAGTATGTGTCCGACGTGGTGAAGGCCTACCAGCGCAAGGCGTTCGACGATTTCAAGCGCTACTACCACTCGCTCGACCTGCTGCTGATCGACGATATTCAATTTTTCTCAGGCAAGTCGCGCACACAAGAGGAATTCTTCTACGCGTTCGAGGCGCTGGTCGCGAACAAGGCGCAGGTGATCATCACCAGCGACACGTATCCGAAGGAAATCTCCGGCATCGACGACCGCCTGATCTCGCGCTTCGACTCCGGCCTGACGGTGGCGATCGAGCCGCCCGAGCTGGAAATGCGCGTCGCGATTCTGATGCGCAAGGCGCAATCCGAGTTCGTGAGCCTGAATGAAGACGTCGCGTTCTTCGTCGCCAAGCATCTGCGCTCGAACGTCCGTGAACTGGAAGGCGCGCTGCGCAAGATCCTCGCGTATTCGAAGTTCCACGGCCGCGAAATCACGATTGAAGTGACGAAAGAAGCGCTGAAAGACCTGCTGACGGTGCAAAACCGGCAGATTTCGGTGGAAAACATCCAGAAGACCACGGCTGACTTCTACAGCATCAAGGTCGCGGACATGTATTCGAAGAAGCGTCCGGCGAACATTGCGCGGCCGCGGCAGATCGCGATGTATCTGGCGAAGGAGCTGACGCAGAAGAGTTTGCCGGAAATCGGCGAGCTGTTTGGCGGGCGCGACCACACCACCGTGCTGCACGCGGTGCGCAAGATCGCCGCGGAGCGCGGCACGGACGCGCAGCTGAACCACGAACTGCACGTGCTGGAGCAAACGCTGAAAGGTTAAGCAGGTCGGGCGGGAAATTCGACCTGTTTATTTCCAAACTCGCCCCCATTTTAGTGGAGCGGTTCCGTTTTCAGGCACAATACAGGTTTAACCGCCCGGCGGCCGCGGGCGGAATTCACGCCGTGACAGGCGCTGCGTGGCGCCGGCGGGGAGCCGCGGTTGCGCGCTGTAAGGCTGGCAAGTCAGGCGCGCAGGCCGTTATATCAACGAAGGAACTCTATGCAACTGGTCAAGACCGAACGCGATAACCTCCTCAGGCCGCTGCAAACCGTGAGCGGCATCGTCGAACGCCGCCATACGTTGCCGATCCTCGCCAATTTGCTGATTACCAAGAACGGCCCTGAAGTGTCGTTCCTGTCGACCGACCTCGAGTTGCAGATCACCACGCGTGCCGATTTTGGCGTGGGCGGCGATTCGGTCGCGACCACGGTGGCAGCAAGAAAGCTCCTCGACATTCTGCGCGCCATGCCCGACGGGCAGGTCACGCTCACGCTGAACGACAAGCGTTTGACCGTGCAATCCGGCAAGAGCCGCTTTGCGCTGCAAACCCTGGCGGCCGACGAGTTCCCGACCGTCGCTCAGGCTAAAGACTACGGCGCGAACCTGGTGGTTCCCCAGAAAACGTTCCGCCAGTTGCTCGGCATGGTCCATTTTTCGATGGCCCAGCAGGACATCCGCTACTACCTGAACGGCATGCTGCTGGTGGTAGATGGTGACCAACTGATGGCAGTCGCAACCGACGGCCACCGTCTGGCGTTCTCGTCGATGAAGATCGAAGGCTCGTTCGCGCGCCAGGAAGTGATCATTCCGCGCAAGACGATTCTGGAACTCCAGCGTCTGCTGGAAGACATCGACGACACGCTGAAGATCGACATCGCGCCGACGCAGGTGAAGTTCACGTTCGGCCAGGTCGAACTGGTGTCGAAGCTGGTGGAAGGCAAATTCCCCGACTTCCAGCGCGTGATTCCGAAGTCGCACAAGAATCAGTTCGTGATCGGCCGTGAAGAACTGCAGCGCTCGCTGCAACGCGCCGCGATTCTGACGTCGGACAAATTCAAGGGCGTGCGCTGCATCATCGAGCCGGGCCAGTTGAAGATCATGTCGACCAACGCCGATCAGGAAGAGGCGCAGGAAGAACTGGAAATCGCGTACGACGGCGACAGCGTCGATATCGGGTTCAACGTCACGTATCTGCTCGACGTGCTCGCGAACCTGAAGGTCGATATGTTGCAAGTGAGCCTTGGCGACGCCAGCTCCAGCGCGTTGATAACGATTCCCGAGAACGACGAATTCAAATACGTCGTGATGCCGATGCGCATCTAACGCGTCCAAAACCAAAGAACACACCAAGGGGCGCAGCGCCCCTTTGGCGTTTTTATGGTGTTTTGAAAAGTCCCGAGCAGCAACCAAGCAGCAACGCAGAACCGGAAAAAATCCATGACTGAAACGAACAATTCGCAACCCGATAACAGCTACGGCGCCTCCTCGATTCAGATCCTCGAAGGTCTGGAGGCGGTACGCAAGCGGCCGGGGATGTACATCGGGGATACGTCAGACGGGACCGGTTTGCATCACCTCGTATTCGAAGTGCTGGACAACTCCATCGACGAAGCGTTGGCGGGGCATTGCAACGATATCCAGGTGATCATTCACGCGGACAACTCGATCTCGATCACCGACAACGGCCGCGGTGTGCCGACCGGCCTGAAGATGGACGACAAGCACGATCCGAAGCGCAGCGCCGCTGAAATCGTGATGACCGAACTGCACGCCGGCGGCAAGTTCGACCAGAACAGCTACAAGGTGTCCGGCGGCCTGCACGGCGTGGGCGTCTCGTGCGTGAACGCGCTTTCGGCGTGGCTGCGCCTGACCATTCGCCGCGACGGCAAGAAGCACTTCATGGAATTCCACCGTGGCGTGCCGCAGAACCGCGTGATCGAAGAGATCGACGGCGTGGCTGTCTCGCCGATTCAGCTGATTGGCGACACCGAAAACCGCGGCACCGAAGTGCACTTCCTGGCTGACGAGACGATCTTCGGCAATGTCGAATATCACTACGACATTCTGGCCAAGCGGATTCGCGAACTGTCGTTTCTGAATAACGGCGTGCGAATCAAGCTGACCGACCAGCGCACGGGCAAGGAAGAAGATTTCGCGTTCGTGGGCGGCGTGAAGGGTTTTGTTGAGTACATCAACAAGAACAAGGCCGTGCTGCACCCGAACATTTTCCACATCAGCGGCGAGAAAGACGGCGTGGGCGTGGAAGTGGCGATGCAGTGGAACGACAGCTACAACGAAAACGTGCTGTGCTTCACGAACAACATTCCGCAGCGCGACGGCGGCACCCACCTGACCGGGTTGCGTGCGGCGATGACGCGCGTGTTGAACAAGTACATCACCGATCACGAAGTCGCGAAGAAAGCGAAGGTCGAGACGGCCGGCGACGACATGCGCGAAGGGCTCTCGTGCGTGCTGTCGGTGAAGGTGCCGGAGCCGAAGTTCAGCGCGCAGACCAAGGACAAGCTGGTGTCGTCGGAAGTGCGCGCGCCGGTGGAGGATGTGGTCGCGAAGGCGCTCGAAGAATTCCTGCTGGAAACGCCGAACGACGCGAAGATCATTTGCGGCAAGATTGTCGATGCCGCGCGGGCACGGGATGCGGCTCGGAAGGCGCGTGAAATGACGCGTCGTAAGGGCGTGCTGGATGGCGTTGGTTTGCCTGGGAAGCTGGCGGATTGCCAGGAGAAGGACCCGGCGAAGTCGGAAATTTATATCGTCGAGGGCGACTCGGCAGGCGGCTCGGCGAAGCAGGGGCGTGACCGGAAGTTTCAGGCGATCTTGCCGCTGCGCGGCAAGGTGCTCAACGTGGAGAAGGCGCGCTATGACAAGCTGCTTTCTTCGGAGCAGATTGTGACGCTGATTACGGCGCTGGGTTGCGGGATCGGCAAGGAAGACTACAACCTCGACAAGCTGCGTTATCACCGCATCATCATCATGACCGATGCTGACGTGGACGGCGCGCACATCCGCACGCTGCTGCTGACGTTCTTCTATCGTCAGATGCCGGACATGATCGAGCGTGGGTATATCTATATCGCGCAGCCGCCGCTGTTCAAGATCAAGGCGGGTAAGGACGAGCGGTATTTGAAGGATGAGGCTGAGGTTAATGCTCACATCCTGAAGCTGGCGTTGCAGGGGTCGGAGTTGTTGGCTTCGGAAGGGGCTACGCCTATCACTGGCGATGCGCTTGGTGAGTTGGCTCGGGCTTACTTGTTGGCTCAGGCCGTAGTTAACCGTTTGAGCCGGTTGTATGACGCTGGGGCGCTTGAGGCTGTGATGGATGGGGTTGTGATTGACCTCTCCAGCGAGGAAGCGGCTGCGGTGTCGGCGGCGGCTCTCGAAGCCAAGTTGCGTGATGATGCGTTGAAGCCTGAGGTTAAGGTCACCACGATGTATGACCCGGTGCGTGAACTGCGCTCTCTGCGCGTTGCTCGGACTCATCACGGTAATCAGAAGATTTCGGTGCTGGATCAGGATTTTCAGTTGACCGCTGATTACCAACAGCTGATCAATACCGCTAATACGTTTAAGGGGTTGATTGGGACTGGTGCTGTCATTAAACGTGGTGAGCGGAGTATGGCTGTTACCGACTTCAAGAGCGCTATGAAGTGGCTGCTGGCTGATGCTGAACGCAATATCTCCAAGCAGCGCTACAAAGGCCTCGGTGAGATGAACCCTGGGCAGCTTTGGGAGACGACGATGGATCCGACCGTGCGTCGCTTGCTTCGTGTGCAGATTGAGGATGCTATTGCGGCTGATGGCATCTTTACGACGCTCATGGGGGATGATGTGGAGCCGCGTCGGGCTTTCATTGAGTCGAATGCGTTGAGGGCGGGGAATATTGACGTTTGATGCTGTCTGTAGCGGGAACCATAACCTGAGATTTTGGGACTCATCCACTGAGACATTTATTGACGGATGCACTCCGATAGCTCACATGACGGCATCTAACTAACGTCACAGCCGCAGGAACGAGGGCCTTAGTGTTGAGGTGGCCCTCGTTTTCTCAGTTTCGGCAACAGTCGAGGGGGTTTTAAGCCCGACTTCTGCTGCCTTCGCTGGTTCGCGGTTCTGGGCCCAATGTACTGAAAGCGATTCAGCCTGCGACAGCATCGCCCAGCTCACGCACAGCGGCTTCGTTGGTCGCCAGAGCATCCGTAGTCGGGGTGACCCGGCTTGCTGCTGTAGCGAATGCGCTTCTGCTTCTTGTAGATAGACGCAGGCGCTCACCACCTCCGAAAGACTCCAGGCGGCGATGGCGGTTGATGCGGCCCTAACTGACGCCGGCAAACCTTTGGTGCATAAGGCGTACAAGAAAACTATTGAACTAGAGGTGGTGGAGTATTTTCCAGTGCCCCTTTTTTGCGAGTGCCTCATCAAATACCGGCTTTTCGCGCAGGCAAGGTCGTGCCACCATGCGTGTCACGGCGCATGCTGCGTGTGCGCCGCTCACCACTCCCTCAGCCAGATACTCACGACCGAAGCTGCTCCCGCCCTGCGTCAAGTCGTACATCATGCACTTCGCGCCACGGCTTCCGTAGCTTGCTACCGATTTCGGCGAAGGTCCAATCTGTCGATTTCTTCGAGCGTCTTGACCACAGATTCAACCAGCTCCCCGTCAAAATCATCGCGGTCGGCCTCTTCATGCGTCCCTTTGTTCAAATATGTCCAGACAAGATTGTTCGCAGGAATTCCCAAGATACGCTCGAACGCAGTGATGAGCGGGTCTCTGTTTGGGTGATTGAACGTCTTCGCGTCGCGCAGCTTTTTCGTTAAGGCTTCACACAGGTTTCTGAGCGCTGGTTCGGCACCGAATCCGGCAAGGGGTAAAGTCAGCACGCCCAAGTCGTGGCTGCCCAGCCACCCCCAAATCTTCTCCGATAGCATCTCAAGCGCCTGCCGTGATGCGCCCAAAGCGTCCCGGTCGTTTAGCGCTTCGCGCGCAGCTCTGGCCTTGCCAATGTAGTTCGCGTTCTGAATGTTTCGCGAGACGCGCGGGTGATGGTCTCCGATGTGATGTCGGAGCAGATAGACGATACATTCGTTGCGCCGCGCGGCTGGCAGGTGTTGCTGGATGTCCTTGATGAATTCATTGCTGTGGCAGGTGACGATAAACTGGGTCTCGGCAAAGGTCTCGCTTTCGAACAAGGCTTCGCGTATGCCCCCGCGGTGGTCGTGGTCAATAGCGTTGATTGCGTCATCAAAAACAATCGTAGGACACCCCATGTTCGAGGCTTTCGCGAGCAAGATAGCCAGTCCTAGGCAACGAATGTGGCCCTCGCTGAGCACATGCAGCGCATCCACGCGCCTGTCAGGAGCACCTCTGAACGCTATTTCAATTTTTTCCTCCGCCGCGACGGGTAGATGGAGCGCGGTGAGTTTGTCTGCGTCAAGGTCGTTGCGATTGAAAGCGTTGTAGAGATTCAACGCGGTTTCGTTGAGACCCGCCATCAACTGGCCTGGAAGTTGGTCGCGATAGGCCTTCAGCTGCGCAAGAAACCTGTCGTACGTCGATTTCAACGGCGTGCCACAGTCGATGGCAATTTGTTCCTGCGCCGCCTCAGCAATCAATTGAGCATTCGCTTCATCGAACGCTGAAATTCGTCCTCGCGCAGCAGCAATGCTTTCCACGAGTTGCCGTCGTCGCAAGTCCATCGCTTGAACTTTCAACTGGAAGTCACTCAGCCGCCTGCGCTCATTCGCGAATGGCTCGCGGTCTTGGTGAGCTTGTTTCGTGACTGCATCCTGCGCCTCGATGCGGTTCGCAACACCGAACAATTCATCAAGAAGACTTGACTGAGTGTCCGACGCGACTTGCTGTGTGACCAGCGGTCCCCACCACTTGCCGGCCGGAATTGGGGGCAAGCCGGAGATAAACTGGGCGACGTCCGTGTGTTGCTCCTGTTGTGCAGTCAGGAAGTTGTCGACGCTGTTGAGCAACTGCTGCAATTCGCGCGCTGCCTGTTCTACGTCGCGTTGAGCGGTACGTTGCCTTTCCTGCAGCACACCAAGCTCTCGCAGTTCTGCAATCCCAGCGGTGGCCCTCTCGTACGGATTCGTCCGTACATGCGTCGTGCCGGTCAAAGGCGTATCGCAAGCTGGGCAACGGTCCCCGGTTGCCGCCTGCAAGGCGAGCACTGCGTCATAAAGGCCTTTGAAGGAGACCTGGTTGCTGCGAGCGTGGAGAGCTGCTTCGGTCTCGTCTACCACGGCTTGGTGCCGGGACACCATATCCAGCGCATCTACTAGTTTCTGGCGTGTGATTCCAACAGCAGCCAGCGGCACACGCTCCAGAATCGCATCGAGTTCCTGAAGGCGACCAGGCGCATCGGCAGAGCCGATGAGCTGCTTGAGTCCTATATAGGTGACGCCGGCAGCATACTCAACTGCCAGTGCAGCCTCCTCGCCAGACTGGCCCGCCAGCGCCTGAGCTTCCGCAGCTACGGTTTGCTGGTCGTTTGCAAGAGCAGTGCGCTTGGCGTCCAACGAAGCCTGCTTCGAACCGACCAGGATAAGTTGGCCGTCGATGTTCTCATTGAAATGACCGACGAACTCGTTGAACTGGTCCATGCCAAACAACGTTGCTATCAGTTCTGCACGCTGGGCAGTTGGGCGCGCAGCAATTCTCGAGAACGCATCAATCCTGTTCTTTTCGACAAAGCAGAACCTGTACGCATCGAGATTCGCGGATACGTTAAAAGAATTGCCCTGATGGTCCGTCGCTGACAGTCTCGGTTCGACGAAACGCCGCGCGTGCAGATTTGCAAGGTATGTGCGCGGAGTAATTCGTTTGCTATCGGCCTCTTCGACTTCACCGAGCAAGGCGTATTCAAGCCCCTCGCATAAACTGGTTTTTCCGCTACCGTTTGGTCCATAAAACAATACAACCTGTTTTGTAAGGTCGAAAGCTTCGGGTGTTCTGAATCCCCGGAATGGGCCAAGGGTGAATTCGCGTAGTCTTTTCCAAGGCCATGCGTCAACCGCCGCAGCCTGCGCCTCCGCAGGAGCAACGTCCTCGATTTGATTCAACGAGTTGCGCGCAAGCGCTACCAGATAGACGGAGCGCTGGCTGCGATTTCGTGTTGTCGCCGCCAAGGCTTCAAAGTTTCGCAAACAGAGGTGCGCAAGTTTGCGGACTTTGGGCTCGTCAGGCCTGCCAGCGGCATAAAGCCAGCTTACAAAGCGTTCAAAATCAAGTTTGGCGGTCGCCATAACTCTTCCTCTCTTTCAGTATTTTTGTGGGTGACGGATACATCCGCGCGAGCGGGGGCTGACGTCGTGCATTAGCTCTGGCGAAGCTGCAATGCAGCGCTACACATTTTGTAAATTCGGTACTACGGATGAAACCGGGAGGCTCTCCTGCGGCTGTCAGATTATCGAGCAGTCTGCGTTGTCTTTCATCCACAAAGAAACTTTCGTTGACTACCGGCCGGTAATAATTAGAATCGTTGTCGGATTTTCATCTGACGAACATGCGCTTAACGCCTTGGATTCGAGCGAATCCTATATGGCGGTCGGGGCTTTTTGAGTCAGCTGTTCGGTTGGACGCTCTAATACACAAAATCGTGAGGGTGTTGTATGTCTGGAGGCGGCGGTGGTGGTGGAGATTGGCGGCCTGAACCGAAGGCACCTGTAACAACGCCGAACCTGGCTGGCGCTGGGGGCGGAGTCGGCGGGGGCGTCGACCCCTGCGTCATTGAAGAAGTCACCAGTCTGAATTCGGTTAATCCAGCCGCGCTCCGTGGCGTTCGACCGGGCATTGTTCTGGATGTGGCCTTTATTCCTAACCCGTCTCGCCTTGTTGCACAGGACGCTACGGGGAATATCGTAGGCTCCATCACGTCGCGTTCGATGTTGCAGTTCATCCAGTGCATTCAGGGCGGACGGCAGTATGTCGCGGAGGTCCTTGGTGTTCACGGCGGAACGTGCACTGTCAAGGTGAGGCTGAAATGACGCGGAAGGCGATATCCGTAGTCGGCGGCGTATATCACGAACAGTGCCTCTGGCCGGCGTGGGACCAGATTTGGGGTTCCGGTGGTCGAGCGGCGACGGCGATAGTCGGTCACGTCGACAAGGTGACGCTGTACACGTACGCGCGCAAGGATACCGAGGTCGAGTTTCGTGTGGCAGCGCAGGTCTTCAACTTCGACCTGATTACCACGCCAACAGAGACCGGAATTTCATTCGAATACGTGCATTGCATGTCGACGCCCGTGTTGCGGCCGGCGCTGTCGTCTCTCCCGATGCTCGAACCAATCGAAGTGCAAGCCGACGCGGTGTTGCGGTTCGGCATGCTGGAGGGGTCGGCAAAAGTTGACGCCAAGTGGTGTGTCTACGACCCGCAATCGGCATTTGACCCAGCCCCGTTCTGGGAAAACGGCAGTAAGGCCGACCATCTTGCCATCGTGGGCAACCGCAGTGAAATTGAAGCGATGGCTGATGAGCCCGACCCCGCGAAAGCAGCCGCCAAGCTGATTCAGAGCGGCGCTGAGGTCGTGGTCGTCAAATCAGGTCCGATAGGCGCATATGTCCATACCAGGACTGCCAAACCGGTGCTGATTCCCGCGTACCGTAGCGAGATGGTGTGGACCATCGGGTCTGGGGACGTCTTTGCGGCTGTGTTTGCAGCACGATGGGCTGTACATCGTGAGCGCCCCGAGGACGCAGCAGAAATGGCTTCGCGCGCTGTTGCGTCGTATGCGGAAACAATGGGATTGTCATCCGCGTCAGCTGCCGAGTTGTCACGGGCTCGGCGCGTGTCGGCGTCAACGGTACCGGGCAAGGTATACCTGGCAAGCCCCTTCTTCAACCTTGGGCAGCGCTGGCTCGTTGACGAAGCTCGCCGCTGCCTGACGGAGTTGGGGTTGACTGTGTTTTCTCCAGTGCACGACATCGGCGCTGGTCCCGCAGAAGTGGTAGGCCCTGCGGACCTGACTGCGCTTGATTCGTGCGACCGGGTCTTCGCGATACTGGATGGCCTTGATGCAGGCACTGTCTTCGAGGTTGGATATGCCAGAGCGAAAAATCTCCCGGTTTACGTCCTTGCCCAGTCCGTAACTGAGGAAGACCTGAAAATGGTCGAGGGTTCCAACTGCAAAGTCTTCTTCGACTTCGTCACCGCGTTGCATCACACATCATGGAAAACATGAGAACCGCCTTGCTGTTATCCGGTGGGATGGATTCGATAGCCATCGCGTACTGGAAGAAGCCCGAAGTTGCCATCACGATTGCATATGGTCAAAGTGCCGCGCAGGCGGAAGTACGTGCGGCCGGCGCGGTGTGTGAAGCCTTGGGCATTGAACACCACATCATCGAAGCTGACCTTCGGGCGCTCGGAAGCGGCGACATGGCCGGCCAGGCAGCTTCCGAGCTTGCGCCGGTTTCGGAGTGGTGGCCGTTTCGGAATCAGATGTTGGTCACGCTCGCTGCGATGAAAGCGGTCGCACTCAACGTGAACAGCCTGCTAATCGGAACACTGCGTACCGATGGGATGCATGCCGACGGCACGCCCGATTTCTTGGCGGCGATGAACGCTGTTTTGGCTTGCCAGGAAGGCGCGATAACACTCGCGGCACCGGCAATTGAGCTAAGCGGCGCGGAGCTTATCAAGGCTTCAGGTGTCCCCCCTGACGTCCTCGGATGGGCCCACTCTTGCCATATTGCGAATGAGGCGTGTGGAATGTGCCGGGGGTGTGCGAAGCACTACGAGGTGTTGGAGGAACTCGGCGTTGACCCATACTGAGGACCCTCAGCCTCTGGACGATGGTCCGTTCCAGGACTACGTCTGGCCAGTTTTACGGGCCATTCCGTTCGGGCAGTATTGCGCGCCGATTGAGCGGTCGTTCCTCGATGTCTTCGAAGGCCGACGGTCGGTTCGAGCGCTGATGTCAGTGCCGCTCGAAGCACTCGTTGATGCACTACGTCTCGCTTTGGTGCCCCGGCTCTGGAAGGAAGGCGACCCGCTGCGGCGGAGTCGTCGTCCCGCGCTTTCAGGGGGCGCGTTGCACGCAATTTCAGTTCTGTTATTCGCGGGCGCCGCGGTCTATCGAGTGAACGCAGCCGAGTCTGTTCTCGAAGAGCTGAACGTCTCTGCCGACCTGCGCGTAAGCTGGGTCAGCAAATGCCAACGTGTCCTCCCGGACGCTGATGGAGCGTTCATTGTGCTCATCGCCGACATGGCGAGGCCAATGGCTGCATACGAGAATAGCGAGTCGCTGGTGTGGCGTGATTCGGGAGCGCTGCTTCAGACACTCGCGCTCGCTGCCGAATCGTACGGGCTCGGATTTTGCCCGCTGGGAATCCTTGGCAACGAGGTCGTTGATGCGCTGCCTAAGGCCGACCAGCTACTCGCTGTCGGTGCGGCTGCTATCGGACTACCTGCGTGACTCGCAGTGGCGCGGCAACGTCGGTCAGTGAGCGTTGCCGAACAGGTCGAGTTGCTCGGCCGTTTGCCCTTGCGCCTTCCTTAAGATGACTGACAGTTGGCGCATGTGGTCCCACATCAATCCATCAAGGGTAGCTGCCGAGACATCGATTGCGCGCGCGAAGGCGATGAAGCGCGCCTCGAGTTTCCGGTAGTGGGTCTCAGGTTGCCATTCTTCGGGGAATAGGCCCAGATGTTGACCTACGCGCAAGATGTGAATATCGAGAATTGCGACTTCACTTTGCGGACGTAGGTTGCGAACAATCCACGAAGCCGTCTTTAGGCCGATACCGGGAAGCTCATTCAACTGGTCCCGGAAGACGATATCGTCCTCAGGCGGGGTGAAAGAGTGCAGCCGCAGAAGACAGCCGCTCAGATACTTGGCTTTCTGTCGGATGAATCGGTACTTACGGCTTCGCCCGTGGAAGGTGAACGGTTCGCTCAGAACCTCTTCAAGCTCTTGCGCCGTCGTCCCCGCGCGCAGCATGTCTTTCTCGCGAACGCGCGAATAGGCCGCCAGCGCCAACTCTGCTGGCATACCCCAGCCACCGAGCAGGCATGCCGCAACCTCTTCCTGCAAGGTACGACCGAGGCGGAAATCGCAGAACGTCCCAGACTCAGTGTGTTGCCATGCCTGACCACGCCAATATGCAGGCGTCATCAGTTCGTCGAACGCTCCCCACGGAAGCCCGGGAAGCACCTCTTCCTGCACCGGCGGCAGTCTCAGCTCGCGGACTTCGCCCGCGATATGCGCGTACATGGTTTGCATGGGGCCGAAGCTGATTAGGTAATATTTACGCGGCGATAAGGCGCGCGAAATTTGTGAAGCGCCGAATAATACAACAGTTCTGCGGACACAACGGATGGCATGTCCAGTCGAGTATAGAAAGAAGACGTTCTACGCACCGCGTTTTTTTGGCTCACTCTTGCGTAGCTGCGCGACTGTTTCGTTCGCGCAAACTGGGGTTGGCCCGAACACTCGAGCTATTGCCCGCAGATACTCAATGCGTGTTCAACACTCAGAGACGAGATGGTGATGGTCAAGAATCGGCTGCACAAGTACGTCAGCATCGATATCCTCAAGAGGATACTCGGAGGTCCATCCGCATGACGCAGCCGGGCGGGTTCAACAACCCTCGCGGTCAGTTCAATCCGTAGCACTGCCAACTTGCGCCCCTGCTCCGGAGGCGGACTTCGCCGGAAACGCGATGGATTTCAGCATCGTTGGGATTTCGTCGTAGTCTTCGTACCAGATGACGGTCACGCCCAATTCGCTCATCAGTGCTTCTGATGTGGCGTGGTGACGCTTAAGAAAAACTGCAGCTTTTTCTTCGGAAGCCTTCAACGCTTCGCCATGTTTATCTTCGGCGCAGAACTTCTCAATTGTCGTGCGCTTCATGAATGCAAAATGCCTTGAATCAGAAAATCCGCGCTGCGAGATTTCTAGCATGCGGCGCAGATTTGGGTCTGCCATGGACAAACCAACCATAACGCACGTCGAGTTTCTCAGGGCGTTCAACTGCACGAGATTTGACCAATGATAGGCGTCTGTATACAGATGGTGATATCCTTCCTCCGAAAAAACCAGCGGATTCTTATCGACATCCATGTATGTGCGAGGGTCTTCAGGAACAAAACCGTGAACGTGATAGACCGGCAAATCGTCAATGTCTGGAGGCTCGGAAGCGCTGTAGATGCACTTGTGCAACACCGATTTTCCGAGAAGCTCGCGCTCGAAGAGGTCATCAAAGTTGTAGGTTACGACCGAGCTAATCAAGGTCCCGGAGCGGCGCGGAATACACATCTCGACAAGAACTTCGATGAGTGGGGAGGTCGCTCCCTTCTTATCTCGACGCAGGCTATAGAGCGCCGTCCGGATTGCTTCGGTGAAAGCGTTCGACCCGCCGCTCGATTGGGCAAGGGCCTTTCGGACGTATCGCGCGGAGACGAGCGCAGAGGGGGCATCTAGCTCATTCATCCGCTGCACGAGCTGCAGTGTCTCTTCCTCGTTCGGCTCACCAGCTGGGTCGACGCCTTCAAGGTAGGACACGAACAGGGCGTTTAGAAGGCTGGTCCAGTCGGGCATGCCTGCACTCGCTGAAACGCCGGCACCCAGGAACAGCGACGACGGTCCATACGCAACACGTTCCGAAAGACCAAGAATACGCGTTTGGCGCTCGGATTTCCAATCGGAGTCTGTCGTGTCGACGATTTGCCTGACGCGAAGAGGAAGCAGGTTTTCCTTGATTTTCCGGGCTTCGCCGGGATGTAAATCGATTAGCGCTTCGAGTTCAGCCCAAGTCCAGAAGGTAAATGTGTAGCCCAATTCCGCGATTTCCCGAAGAAGGTTAACTGGAAATCGCAGGCTATTTATTGATGGCGCATCGAATATATAGATAACTTCTTTAGCAGTCGACACATCCGACGATTTCAAAAAGCTGCCGAACTTTTTCAAATTGTGCCGGAATTTTTCGAACGAGGGAGACGCCTGACATTTGATACCCACTGGTCCTTTGAGAGCTGCTAAGCCTCCGGATGCAATTGCGTCATAAAGGCCATTCGTTAGCGTCAGTGATTCTCCCTTCGATTCGACGTGGACGCGTATAAGCTCAAGAACAAAAGTCTCGAAGTTGGCGGCATCCGCGATGCCTCGTGCGTACTCAATCGTATTCGGTGATTGCGGCGTCAAGGTCTGCCCCGTAGACGAAATCATAATTAGTTTTCCGCTGACGGAGACATTATAAGCAGAGGATTGTCCGCTTTACTCGTGCGCCTCGCCATCGTGCTACCGTCTCGCACTACCGCACTCGCGAACCCGGTAAACGCTGACTGAATACCGGGACCTGTAATTGCCTGAATTCTTGACTGAAAGCGCTGGTAAAGGGCCGAAAGGCTTACTGGATATGGCTTCCAACCACGTTTACATCCCCGAATGACCTCGTCGAGCCAGAGCCTCGTCCGTACCATCCTGTCACTCCATCAAACAGCGTGGAGCGAATACCGAGTTCAGGGACGAAGGACTACGCGATTTCTCCCAGTACCGCGACCTCGGAATTGCGGCTGCCACGAACGGCCGGGGCATCGCGCAGGTCGTACGGGCGAAGAATGCGCCTGAAGAAGGGACCGGTTGGCATTTCCACGAAGCCGAATTCCATATCTTACTGATGCGGGCACCATCGGGCTGCCGGTTATGACGGACGCTCATGCCGCCGTCCGCCGCCGCTATCTCGCGGTGAGTGACCTTGTCGCTTATCAGCTTCAAGAGAGCTGGCTGTCTTGGAGAATCGCGTGGAGTCTGCGCGCATCTGACTCGCGAAGAGCGCATCCGTCGCGGCGTGGCTCGAGCGGGTGACCATTGCCGGCTAGGCCCGCGCCATTGCGCAGGAGTTTGCTCGGGATGGCCTTGCCGACGGCGGTCCGGTTTCCGCGCGGCAACTTTTCACGGCGCAGATGACGGTGAATTTCGCTTCACCCCTAGTCGCCAAGGGCTGGAGGGCATATGTCTTTGTTGACATCGCAGGAATTTCGGGCAACCCGCCCGAAGCGCGACGCACACGGGATGGAACCAGAAATTTGTAGGGGTTTTGAGGTTTGGGGGCACGCGATTCCGCAAGACGGTCGATATGGCGCCAGTGGACCAATAACTTCGGGGCCGAAGCTTATCGAAGGCTCCGGCGTGCTCGCCACATACGATACAGCGGATGAAGCTCGCGCGGTCGGCCATTCATGGGCGCGCGCCTGGGTCGATACCAACGGTTAGGCGAAGATGTCGGTCAAGCATTGCGTTCCTTGGAACGGTCGTCAAAATGGCTGATTCACCGATTGCTCAATCAGCGACTCGCATACTTGGTTGACACCGTCGCATAATACCGCCGACAAGCATTTTTTTGGGCAAAGCATGGACAATCTGCAAGACGAAGGACTAGGAATCCTCCTGAGCGTCAATTCGTCAAGAATGGACTTTCAAACGTTGGTCGAGAATGGTGTTCATCCACCCATTGCGTTCAAGACCAAGGCCGACTTAGATGCCTGGGTATTTGATTGCGGTAACAAGCTGGAATACCGCGCGTTGGGAGCAAGAGATATCGAGGGAGACGTCGCTGTCGTCGAAGGCTCTGTCGGCGCTCGCTACTACTCTCAGGTTTGGGTGCGTGCTGCGTACGAAGGCTATCGTTCCGGGCTGAAATGCGAAATCAAGTTTGCCGAGGGTAGCTTGCACGTAAGCAAGACGCTGGATTCGTTGATTCGCGAGCAGGACGCCGACCATACGGTTGGCCGCACGCGTCTGATGGATAAATGGCCGTTGGCGTGGGTGAACCTTATGCTCGTTGTGAGTAGTCTCAACAGGGGAGTTGGTTCATTGCTGGAAACGGAGGAACTGCAAATTTCTCCTGACCAAACAAGATACTTGCTCGACGTGCCATGCCTTATAAAGACGTTCCTTCGCAGCGAGCAAAAGCTGGAGCGAGAAAAGGTCCAATCGTATTTTGACGAGACAAGAAAGGCGTTCATCAACAATCCGCGGAACCAAGGCGAGATAACTATGTTTGTCGAAGCCGAAGGTATCTTCGAAAAGATTGCTGAAGCGCATGTTCCTCCTCTAAGTTTCAAACGTCGGTCCGCGATGTTCGGCCCGCGGAGAATAAAGGTGGGCACCATGTCCGAACTGTTACAGGACAGCCTTGAGCGAAATGACCACGGGTCGGTCGCAGGAAGGGTAACTGAATAACTGGGTTCAACGGATGGAAAGCGCGGGCAGACGCTGAGCCGCTGGTACGCCGAGGTGACTTTGCGGACAGTACTTCAAAATTACGAATGCCGTTCAATGCGGAATTGTTTCGGGCCTTTACTGCAACAGTGTGAGCAAGCATCCTCCCCAGAGATGGATGAAGACGACTGTGACGTCGAGGTATAACTCGTAATTGCGAAGAGCGTCCATTATATAAACGAGATGCAAGTCATGAGGGAGCAGCACGCTAATGGACCCTCGGCGGTACGATGTCGGGGGCCATTCTGTGTTGCTTTTTGTAGGTCACGACAGGCTTCGCTGCAGTCGTGCCGGACATATGGCTCGCGCTACGATATTCGTCCAGCAACTCCTGCAGCTGCGAACTGAACTCCAGAATTTCGTCGCTTTCGGTCGGCTCGGACGCTGCGTCGCGTCGACTAGACACTTGCGCCGCATCAAGAATTTCATTAGCCCTACCGGCGAAATCTACCGCTCGCCATACGTCTGGGCACCCCGCGGCGCCGTACTGAAGGCCGTTGGCGAGTCCGTGCGTCATTCAAGATAGAATCGCTTCCAATTTCTTGATGGCGAGATGCCGGGCCTTGTGCCTAGAGATACACCTGACCATGACCGGACGAACCAGTTCTGATGCTTGATGACATCAAAAAGACCCTCTGGGCAACCGCCGACAAGCAACGGGCCAATATGGACGCTGCCGAGTACAAGCACATCGTGCTCGGCCTCATTTTCCTTAAATACATTTCCGATACTTTTGCTGCCCGGCGCACCGAGCTGACACGCCGCTTTGCCGACGAAGGCGACGAATACTTCCTGCACGGCTGTGACGACGAACTGCTCGCCGACGAACTTGAAGACCGTGACTACTACCGCGAGGTCAACGTATTCTGGGTGCCCGAAACCGCGCGTTGGGAGAGCCTGCGCGGCGCGGCCAAGCAGACCGACATCGGCAAGCGCATTGACGAGGCGCTGGCAGAAATCGAAGCCGAGAACCCCAAGCTCAAGGGCATCCTAGACAAGCGCTACGCCCGCTCGCAGTTGCCCGACGGCAAATTAGGCGAGCTGGTCGACCTGATTTCGACCATCGGCTTTGGCGAGGACGCCAGCCAGGCGCGCGATGTGCTCGGGCAGGTGTACGAATACTTCCTCGGCCAGTTCGCCAGTGCCGAAGGCAAGAAGGGTGGGCAGTTCTACACGCCGGCCTCTATCGTCAAGACGCTTGTGGCTGTGCTCGCACCTCACCACGGCAAAGTCTACGACCCTTGCTGTGGCTCCGGTGGCATGTTCGTGCAGTCTGAAAAATTCATCGAAGCCCACGGCGGCAAGCTAGGGGACGTGTCCATTTACGGGCAGGAATCCAACCCCACCACCTGGCGGCTTGCGGCAATGAACCTCGCTATCCGGGGTATCGACTACAACCTCGGGCGCGAACCGGCCGACACCTTTGTGCGCAACCAGCACACGGACCTGCGCGCAGACTTCGTGCTGGCCAATCCGCCCTTCAACGTAAGCGATTGGTGGCACGGCAGCCTGGAAGGCGACCCGCGCTGGGTCTACGGCACGCCGCCGCAGGGCAACGCAAACTACGCCTGGCTCCAGCACATGCTTTATCACCTCAAGTCCAATGGACGCGCAGGCATTGTGCTGGCCAATGGCTCGATGACCTCCAGCCAGAACTCAGAGGGTGACATCCGTCGCGCCATGGTCGAAGCCGATGTGGTGGAGGTCATGGTCGCGTTGCCGGGCCAACTCTTTTTCAACACGCAAATTCCGGCCTGCCTGTGGTTTCTCGCCAAGCAGAAGACAACCCGCCAGGGCGAAGTGCTGTTTATCGACGCCCGCAAGCTCGGCACCATGATTGGCCGCGTCCAGGCGGAGTTGACAGAGGAAACAATCGAACGCATCACCACTACTGTCGCCGCTTGGCGGGGTGAAGAAAGTGTTGGCGAATACGCGGACATCCCCGCCTACTGCCGGAGTGTGAAGCTAGCAGAAATTGCTGAGCACGGCCACGTGCTAACTCCAGGGAGGTACGTGGGTGCTGAAGAGGTCGAAGACGACGACGAAGTTTTTGCCGAGAAAATGCAGAAACTCACCGAGGAGCTGGCCGAGCAAATTGCCAAGGGTGTGCAGCTGGATGAAGCGATTCGCGTGAATCTAGCGGGAATGGGTTATGCGGTTTGATAAAAACGTCGTCGGTCTGCCGGCCGCGTATCCGCGCGGATTCTCGACACGGACTGCATGGAAGTGGCCTCTAGTGCCCGCTCGTCAGCTCATTGAATTGCACTACGGCAAGGCGTTGAGGGCTGACGTGAGGGTAGCTGGGGCGGTTCCCGTGTATGGCACCAATGGCCAATGCGGATGGCACGATACGCCGCTCGCAAAAGGTCCAGGACTTATTCTCGGGCGCAAGGGACAGGGCCCACTTGGTGTTGAATGGTGCGACGCAGACTACTGGGTCATCGACACGGCGTACTACGGAAGCACTCTGACACCGGATGTCCGCTTGAAATACCTGTATCACCTAATCAAGTACATTGGGCTGAACCATCTAAAAGACGGCACTTCCAATCCCACGTTATCGCGCGCCGCGTTTGGTCAACAGTTATTTCCATTGCCAAACGTCGCCGAACAGGACGCAATCGTTAGTATCCTGGGGGCGCTCGATGCCCGCATTGACCTGCTGCGCTTAACAAACATTACTCTGGAATCCATTGCCCGAGTTCTGTTCAAATCTTGGTTCGTGGACTTCGACCCCGTTCGTGCCAAGCAGGAAGGGCGCTCGCCTGAAGGGATGGACGAGGCTGCCGCGGCGCGGTTTCCGAGCGGGTTCGAGGAATCGGAGTTGGGATTGGTGCCGATGGGGTGGCGGGTCGGCTCGCTCAAAGAAATGTGCAACATTGCGAGCGGGAAACGGCCATCAGACAGAGGAGACACTTTGTCTCAAAGCTGTTCAGTTCGACTGTATGGCGGGGCTGGAATTATGGGATACACCTCAGCGTCGCTCTTCAATGGTCCGAGAATCCTGACCGGCCGAGTGGGGACGCTTGGAAAAATACATGTGGCTTACCCGCCTTTTTGGGCGTCAGACAATGTTCTCGTTCTTGAGCCGAATGACGACGTTTTATTTTGGTTCGTTCTTCATCGCTTGCGACTGATTGATGTTTTGTCGCTCAACCGGGGCTCGACTCAGCCATTGTTGACGCAAAAAGACCTTGGGGCACAGCTGGGGGTAATTCCATCAGAGGCAGTTCTTAGGAAGTTTTCGCAGATGGTGTCCCCTCTGTATGAGCAAATTCGAATGCAGGACATGCGAATAGAAACACTTATGAATTTGCGCGACACTCTTCTTCCTCGCTTGATTTCCGGCCAACTCCGTCTGCCCGAAGCCGAGGCGCTTGTCGCCTGAGAACGACCATGACAGAAGACCAACTCGAACAGGAAACGCTGGGCTGGCTGGCCGATGTAGGCTTCACCTGCCTTTTCGGCCCGGACCTCGCGCCTGACGGCGCCAGCGCCGAGCGTGCCGACTATCGTCAGGTATTGTTGGTCGAACGTCTGCGCAGTGCCATTGCGCGGCTCAACCCCGGAATCCCACTTCAGGCGCGGGAGGATGCCGTGCAACGGGTGCAGGACTTGGGCATTCCCGCGCTGCTCTCGGCTAACCGGCGCTTCCATCAGTTGCTGGTTGGTGGCGTACCGGTAGAATATCAACGCGACGGTGAGACACGCGGCGATTTCGTGCGGCTCGTCGACTGGGCCAGGCCGGCGGGCAATGAGTGGCTGGCCGTCAATCAGTACCGCATTCAGGGACCGCATCACCCCAGACGGCCCGACGTGATGCTGTTCGTCAACGGCCTGCCGCTGGTACTGCTGGAGCTGAAGAACCCCGCCGACCAGAACGCCGACATCTGGAAGGCCTATGACCAGATTCAGACCTACAAGGCGCAGATTCCGGACGTCTTCCAGTACAACGAAATCCTGGTGATTTCGGACGGCTCGCAGGCGCGCATGGGTTCGCTATCGGCCGACGCGGAGCGCTTCATGCAATGGCGCACCATCGACGGCGCCACGCTGGACCCACTCGGCCAGTTCAACGAGCTGGAAACATTGATACGCGGTGTGCTGGCGCCGACCTACCTGCTGGACTACCTGCGCTTCTTTGTGCTGTTCGAGGATGACGGTGCATTGGTCAAAAAGATTGCCGGCTACCATCAATTCCACGCGGTGCGCGCGGCTATCCAGCAAGTGGTGACGGCATCGCGCCCCGGTGCGAGCCACAAGGGTGGGGTGGTCTGGCATACGCAGGGCAGCGGCAAGAGCATCACTATGACCTGCTTCGCAGCCCGCGTGATGCAGGAAGCGGCCATGGATAACCCGACCATCGTCGTTATCACCGACCGAAACGACCTCGACGGTCAACTGTTCGGCGTGTTCTCGCTGGCACAGGACCTGTTGCGCGAGCAGCCTGTGCAGGCCGGCACCCGCCAGGATTTGCGCGCCAAGCTCGCCAACCGCCCCTCAGGCGGCATCGTGTTTGCCACCATCCAGAAGTTCATGCCCGGCGAGGACGAAGACACGTTCCCGGTGCTCTCGGACCGAAACAACATCGTGGTCATCGCCGACGAAGCGCACCGCACTCAGTACGGGTTCGAGGCACAACTGAAAGGCAAACCGGGTCAGGAAAAGTATCAGGTTGGCTATGCGCAGCACCTGCGCGACGCACTCCCCAATGCCACCTTCGTAGCCTTTACCGGCACGCCTGTATCGAGCGAAGACCGTGACACGCGCGCCGTATTCGGGGAGTACATCCACGTCTACGACATGCAGCAGGCCAAGGAGGATGGCGCCACGGTCGCCATCTACTTCGAGTCGCGCCTGGCCAAGCTGTCGCTCAAGGCCGGGGACTTGCCGCACATCGACGCGGAAGTGGATGAACTGGCCGAGGACGAAGAGGAGAGCCAGCAGGCCAAACTCAAGAGCCGCTGGGCCGCGCTGGAAAAGGTCGTCGGCGCAGAACCACGCGTGGCCGCCGTGGCGACCGACCTTGTGGCGCACTTCGAGGAACGCAACAAGGCTCAGAACGGTAAGGCCATGGTGGTGGCGATGAGCCGCGAGATTTGCGTTCACCTTTACGATGAAATCGTCAAACAACGCCCCGAATGGCACGACCCGGACCCTGAGAAAGGCGCCATCAAAATTGTCATGACGGGTTCAGCGAGCGATAAGGCGCTATTGCGGCCACATATTTACAGTGGCCAAGTCAAGAAGCGGCTGGAAAAGCGTTTCAAGGACCCGGCTGACCCACTGCGCATCGTCATCGTGCGCGACATGTGGCTGACTGGTTTCGATGCGCCTTGCGTGCATACGTTGTACGTGGACAAGCCCATGAAAGGTCACAACCTGATGCAGGCAATTGCCCGGGTTAACCGCGTCTTCAAGGATAAGCAGGGCGGCCTCGTAGTTGACTATATTGGCATCGCCAACGAGCTGAAGAGCGCGCTGAAGGAATACACCGCCAGCAATGGACGTGGCCGTCCGACGGTCGACGCGGCCGAGGCGTATTCCGTGCTCGCAGAAAAGCTCGACATCCTGCGCGGCATGCTCCACGGTTACGACTATAGCGGTTTTCTAACCGGCGGACATAAGTGCCTCGCTGGTGCGGCCAACCATGTATTGGGCGTGAAAGACGGCAAGAAGCGCTTTGCCGACACGGCGCTCGCCATGAGTAAGGCCTTTACGCTGTGCTGCACGCTCGACGAGGCCAAGGACGTGCGCGAGGAAGTAGCCTTCCTACAGGCAGTGAAGGTCATTCTTACCAAGCGCGAGTTGAGCGACAAGAAGAAGACCAACGAGGAGCGCGAACTCGCCATCAGGCAAATCATCAGTTCGGCCGTGGTGTCCGAGAAGGTGGTCGATGTGTTCGAGGCGGTCGGGCTCGAAAAGCCGAACATCGGTATTCTCGATGAAGCCTTCCTCGCTGAAGTCCGCAACCTGCCCGAACGCAATCTCGCGGTGGAACTGCTGGAGCGGCTGCTGGAAGGCGAAATCAAGAGCCGCTTTGCAAGCAATGTCGTGCAGGAGAAGAAGTTCTCTGAGATGCTCGCCAACGTCGTGACGCGTTACCAGAACCGCGCGATTGAAACTGCCCAGGTCATTGAAGAGCTCATCGACATGGCCAAGAAGTTCCACGCAGCCGCGACCCGGGGCGAGGAACTGGGACTGACGGAAGATGAAATCCGATTCTACGATGCGCTCGCCAATAACGAGTCGGCCGTCCGCGAGCTGACTGACGAGACGCTCAAGAAGATTGCACACGAACTCACCGAGAACCTGCGCCAGAACATCACAGTCGACTGGTCGGAGCGGGAGAGTGTGCGAGCCAGGCTGCGGCTGATGGTCAAGCGCATCCTCCGTAAATACAAGTACCCGCCGGACCAGCAGGACAGCGCCGTGGAGTTGGTACTGCAGCAGGCCCAAGCGCTCGGGGAGGCGTGGAGCTAGCCAAGTCGCAACGTTTCAGGTGACACATCGCAGTTCCCCAGTTATGGCGAAGGCACAATCCAGAAACTAGCACATCCCGAAAGGCGGAAATTGAGAGGGGTATTGACCGGCGGCAAGGACCGTTCGCAGCGATATACCGTGAAGGAGTGACACCATCACACGGTTGAATCCGCAAACTAGCAGATAGTTGCTAGAGGGTTCCGCGGCACCGCCTACAGCGAAGGAGGCGCCGCAAACAAGCAGCATTATTTTTTCTTGAAGCTTACCGTTACAAACACAGTGCCATGCTTCACGACAGATTCTTTGACTTCAACTGCGCTGCTCGCCCCGTCGCTACTCTTACGAATACCTGACGATGAGACATGGACGCGCACACGACCGCGGCTCTTTTGTTCGCTGTTCGATGACGGTCCAAGCTGCGGAGGGCTGAAAATCTTACCTGCGGCTGGTGCCATGATTCGCTCCTTTCTTGCTTGATGCCATTGTAGAGGTGTTCAAAGCGGCCTGTAAAATTCTAAATGCTTCTTGCTGGAAGTTTGAATGCGCACGGTCGTCCTGCGTATCTGACAACTTGAGCTGACCGCCCTCACCCTTCACCGAGACTTCCACAACACAGAACGGTTGACGGTTCGTTGCCCCACTTTCGAAGATTGGGAACGCAATAGCCGTACCAACGGTTGACGTCGGGTCTCCGGGCCTGACAACGGTAGTGCGTGTGCCTTGGACCTCGGAGCTCATCTTTCCATGTATAGCCGGAATGTCTTTTATGTTAATGGAGTGCCCGCTGCGTTCGCTTTCGGCTAGCTGTTGCGTTTTGGCATCACTCCGGTCGTACACTGTCACCTTGCCAATCTTGAACGCCCGGCCCGGCAACCCAATTCCATATGGGTAATTGAAAGCCGACGTGGATGACCGCAGGGTCGTGACGACCGGAGCCAGCTGCGCCGTATCGTGATTAAAACGAAACACTGTCACATTAATATTACTGACAGAGTCATCCTCTTCTTTTAGGGATTGGGTTCCAAGCAGGTCAACGGCAAATTCGAAAATTTTCTTGATTGCCTCGGCAAGTTGTTGTTGCCCACGTTTTGCCGTCAAGCCGGTCATCCGAGACTGTAACTTTCCGACTGGAACCGATTGTGCTTGCCCGACGTGCCAGTAAAATCTATAGCGCGCTCCTGGTTGTGGCGACGCTATCTGCGCAATTACGCTTTGCGTGCTGTGGGAATACGTGACACTTTGCGAGTCAACCGGGTGCCATTGGCCATTTCTCGAAACTTCCGGAGTCGATACTTGAAGCGAGATTGATTTCGGAAACGCCGCAGTCTTTGGAAAAGAAAGCAGAAGAATAAGCTCCCGGACGGCTAAACAATCCGGCACGGTGAAAATCATCTCTTCGTCCGTGCTCCTCGCATGTGGCTGCATTAAACGATGCTGCGTTGACGTCAACGCAAAAGCATTAGTTGCAAGTGCTCGGAAATTAAGGTCGAGTGGAAACGAGTTCGGCCGCAAGACATCACCCGAAAATTGCACTTTAAATTTTGCCGAGCGCGATTGAAGGTCGACTATCTCCAAGCTCGCGCTCGGAGACTTGTCCGAAGTAACCTGCACGGATGCATGTGTTATTTCACCACTGACCGACGAAGCAGCCAGTTCGCATGGAAATTCTGTAAGTATTGCTTGAGTTTCGAGTCCCGCAAATTCTCTGCTAAGCAGAGCGTCACCGTATTCATCAATCTGGACCGAGCTAACCATTTTTGCACAACTCAAGCCCAATTCTTTCGAATTGCCCTCGAATCGACGTCGAGCGTACTCCGCATCCGTCGTTATATTGATGGTGTTCTTCCTGTTAAAGCTACCGCCGGCTTCAGCTTCAAACGTAGTTATCGTCAGTTCGTGGCTGTTTGCCAGTCGAAGAACATTGTATCCATGATGAAACGCCCCCTGATTATATTTTTCAGTTGGCGTCGCCGCCGAAAGGACCGCGATTTCGCGGTCCTCTCCGTCTTTCGTTCTCGTCGAGAGTCGTGCAAAATGATGATGATGCTTGTGGCCGTGCAAGATTAGAGGAACTTTTCGTTTTAATAGTTCTTGAAGAAGCGTTCCGGCATTTTCCATAATCATTAGCGATTCGTGCTCCGAGTCATACGGCAGCGGAAGCGCATGATGATGAACCGCGGCAATCCAGAAAAGCTGAGCATTTTCTTCAACCTTTTGGCACTTAACGGCGACATCATTTGGAACTCGACCATGCGCGCCCAGCTTACTCGCTGTCGCAGAATCCAGAGGAAGGACCCCAAGACCCATGTCGGCCAGTATTTGGACATCACGCACCAGAAAAGGCGAAAGCACGGCGTCCAGCCTGGTCGACGTCAACATCCTGAGAACCATGGAAACGAGCGCAACACTTGCGCAAATCCCCGCCGCGATAATTGCAGTTACAGAGTACGCCCGCAGCGACAGCCACGAAACAGGGGATTGATGCGAACATGCGAGCATCAATACGCCGATTGCGAAACTGATAAAAAAAGCGTATTTCAGCCACTTTATTGCAAACAGGCCGCTAACCCGCGTATCGTGATTCCCCGGGACGATAAAAAGCTTAGCCTCGGCTGCGTCGGCACGTGGCTTTATCTCTCCGAGGAATTTTTCCAGCTCAGCCTTTGCTTTGCGCAGCTTCCAAAACCAAGGTGTATTCACCAGGTCACCCGTGATAATCACCACGTCGGGCTGTATTTTTTTAGCCTCCACCTTAATTTCTTCCCACTTGTGTGTTTGAAACCACTGACCAAAATGCAGGTCCGACAAGTGAAGTATTGTTGTTTCTTTCACGATTGAGTCAATCTTTTCAGTGAAAACTTGCTAGTTATCTAATGAACGATACGCGCTGGCCCATTCGCGTCCCGACGGGTATATCTAGGAGCACCCGGCGCTTACCGGCACAGGTTACTCATTAGGGCGTAAAGCGTACCAAGCAACTGCCAGCCCAACAATAGGCGCTGCGTTGACGCGAGGGATGAACCTGGAAACTAGATGGTGCTCGCACGCCAAGCCGACGATGCTGACGGCCTCCAATCCAGCATCTGCAGGGCAAAAAAATAGCGCGGGAATGTCTCCGTCCGCGCAGACGCAGTTTGTTCTCGGGTTGCCCTTCGGCACCTCAGGCCTATCACATAGGCTATGTGGTGGCTAACGACGCTAGGCGCCGATAAAGCTCTGGACCAACTGATAGGCTCAGAGGGGGCGAGCATGGTCACTGGAGAAGTTTTATACAACGCCACTTCGCATCGCTGTGCAGAGTTGAAAAATGCCCACAAAGGTCGGGATGACTGACGTCTGCATAGCGTCACCAGCGGGCTCGTCTTCGCCAGTAAGTCTCGACGACCGGAAAACGCACTCGGCATCTTTGCCGCTATGCGCGGACACACGGCGGCGCGATAGGAGTCTTCACTTTGCCGCCGGAACTTTGGCAAGCTTGAAAATCCCCCCACGATTGCCTACGTTTGTAAACCCAAGCCGGCGCAATGCCGGCACGCAGTACCAGGAATGAGCCTTTATTCGTCGCGTTGACCGCCCGCCAGGTCAGGCCCCGTTTTATGAGAGGGTACGGCGGGAGCAGGCGATGAAACAGGTCTGGCTGCGGACGAATTCGGCGACGTGGGTAACAAGTCAACTACCCCTCTTTGTTCTGTCCCAGTGTGAATTGATGGAGCGCGATGGTCTCCACGCCCATGGCACGCAGGCAGGCGATGAGGAAGGCTGCCGAGAACCGCTTTCGATTAATTTTGCGGTTGAGCTGGTCGGCCGATTCGAAGACGCCCAGCTGCTCGAGCATCCGGGAAAGCTGTTTGTAGCGGATGCCGCGCCGCATCATCTCTTCCTCTATCAAACCCTTCGCTTCTTCTTCCCACTGCCCGTATGGCTCAGCCGGCAGCCGACCACGCTTGTGCGGCAGTCCTTCCATCGTTCCCCCTCGACCTTTTTCGAGCCTCTGCTTTTCTGGTACCGCGATTCTCGCACGGGTATTTTCGGTCGTATACGACTGATTTCAGGGCAGGCGCACTACACGTCCTTAGCAAGCCATTTTTTTGCGAGGACAGAATGCTGACAATAGCTTTACAAGCCAGTTTGCCGGCCCGACGGGCCGCAACTGCACCGCAGACGACCCAGACGCGCTGTCGGTTGCAGACTTCGGACGGAGGGGCGAAATGAGAAGCGCACCGTCCTATGGCGTCCGTAGTCGCCGGAGTGCTGCGAACGCCGGGGTCCGGCTCACGGCGCGAACGTATGGCAAGGCCCGCATCGGCACCTATGCCGAAAAGGCCGATGGCCACATCACCATCGAATCCGACGCGGAACGCCTGGTTGCGCACATGCTGTGCGTTGACCCGCGCGTGCGCTCTTTCAGGCAGCAACCGTTCACCGTCGACTTGGTCGGCGAACGGCTCCTGTTCACGCGCGAGGAGCTGTCCGAAGCGCGCAAGGTGCGCGGTGGTCGCGCCGGAGAGGCAGAGTACACGCCAGACTTCGCCACCGTTCAGACCGACGGCCTGCAGCGCGCATACGAGGTCAAGCTCCAGGGCTTCGAGGGCGATGGTCGTTACTGGGCCAAGGTCGAGCGGGCTCGGGCAATCATGGAGGCGTACTGCTATCCGCTATCCACGGTAGTCGTGCCTGCGGATGAGCGGCACCCGGTCGTCGTCAACGCACAACTGTTGAAACCGGCGATGGTGCGTGCGCGGGAATACCTGACGCCCGACATCATCGACCGGGTCGAAAGCTATTGCGAATCGGGCCCGGTGCTGCAACGCGTGCTGTGCGCTGACCTCGAGATTCCGACGGGCCTGATTCCACCGCTGCTCGCCCGGGGCGTGCTGCAGGCCGACCTCGCGCATCACCATATCTGCGCCACACTGGAACTGTCGGCCGCGTATGGCGACCTGAGCCACCTCTGTCTGATTGAGGAGCTGCGGCCATGATGTCCGACCTGCGCACTGGAGACAAGCTGGCGCCCCCAGGCAAACCGGAAAGCTACTTCGAGGTCCGGGACAGTCGCCTGCATGCTGGCACCATCCAGCTCTTCGATGCCGAGAAACTTGCGGACCAGTATGTCGAGTACGACGACATCCGCGCCCGGATTTCGGAAGGCAGTCTGGTCCTGCATCGAAAGGGGATGCCGCGCGTCAGCATTGCCGCCCAGCAAGACGACCCGAAATTACACGGCAAGGTCCGTTTGCTGAACGATGCACTGCGGCGCATCGATGCAATCCGGGAACAACGGGGTCTGTCGTTCAACGCAGCGACAACTCTGGCGCGTGAAGCCTATCTCACGGAAAACGAGGACAAGCCACTTGTCTGCCCGTTTCCGTCGCGCGCAACCCTGTACCGGGCTCACACGAACCAGCTGCTCGGCCTCCCCGTTCTAAAGGGTGACAAAAATAAAGGCAATTCGATGGCCAGGTATTCAAAAGACCTTGTCGAATTCGTCAAAGAGGTAATCGAGAACGAATTTCTGGTTCCGGAATCCAGGTGGACTGTCCTCGACCTGACGAGATATATCGACCGTGAGGCTCGTCGGCGTGGTCTGCATGTTGCCACGCACGATATCAGTCGCAAGTTCGTGTGCGCCAGGATTGCTGACCTGACCGCCGACTCAGAATACGACCGGATGAACCCGCTCGATAGGGTCGCCGGCAAATCATTCGTGAAGAAGCGTATCCGCGCGGCGTTTCCATTCGCCCGAATTGAACAGGACGCTGTGCATCTGCCATTCGTTGTACGCAATGGCCGTGACATCGCCCGGCAAGTCTATCTGGTGCTGGCGATTGATGTCTGCACCGGATACCCGGTTGGATGGCATATCGTCATCGGTTCGCCGTGCGAGATGGATTCACTGTCATGCCTCGAGATGTATCTGACGCCCGCCAAGGCAGCTCGGTTCGGAAAGCTCGGCATCGCTCACGCGCTGAACGTTTATGGCACGCCTATGCAGGTAATTTTCGACAACGGCCCGGAGACGAAAGGCGGACGAATCGTCCGCCTTGAGCGGTTAGGAATGGATGTCAAGCACTGCAAAGCAAAGGAAGCTCAAGGAAAACCGTTCATCGAGCGCCTGAACAAGTCGCTCAAAGAAGCACTGCAGCGTCTCCCGGGCTGCACACGCTTCGAAGGGAAGGATGGCAAGCGCGACCCCGTGGCGCACGGCGACGAGCTAATGAGCGTCGAAGCACTCGAGAAGTGGATTGTTGGGTGGCTCTATCGGGTCTGGGTCAACACCCCGCTGGACCGGCTGCGTTGGGACGAACTTCTGGTCGATTCGGTCAAAGGAAAGACACCGAGCGAGCGCCTGACTCACCAGCTTGAGGAGTTGGGGCAACCCATCTCTCTGCCGCCACCGCGCCATGAATGGATTGCTGCGCTCTTCGAGCACAAGATGTGCACCTTGAGCGCCAAAACCGGCATCTCGATTGAACGTGGTTTCAGATACACCGGCGAAGCCATGTCTTATCTGCTGGCCAAGTACGGCGACCATGCGGACCTTCGTGTGGTCTATAACCCCGACGATTTCCGTCAGGTGTACGTGTACGAGGGCGATGACCTTCCGCTTGTCACACTGACGCACCACCACGTTCGTCCGGACACGCCGGCGTGGACCTTCGCTGAAGCCAAAAAGAAGTTCGATTCAGGCATGGCTAACTGGACCGTCCCGGAAGAAAAAGTCCAATTCGAGCGGGAGATGGACGAGGCGGTCACCGGAAGCGGGAAAGCCAGTAAGCGCAAGACCCGCGGCAAGCGCGAGGAAAACAAGGAAACGGTGCGCCGCGCCAAAGACAACTCGGCCGTCCAGCGGGCCAACGACCGGCCGCTTTCAGCGTCAGCCCCGTTTGGGCCCGCACCTTCGACCAATCCGTCTTTGCCGACGGAAGATTTTCAGCACGGTGACATTTCATACGACGAGGTGCCGTCGATGAACATCGTAAACAGAAACACTGGAGAAAAACTGCTGTGACGCCAGCTCAACTATTGCGCAAGGACATCGAGGAGTGCGAACTGTCTCACCGCATGTTCTTGGAGCACCTCACTGCGCTTAAACAACGCATCGATGACGCCCTCGCTGGGTTTGCGCCCAAAATCGTTCGCGTTCCAGGTCCTAGTCGCGCGGGCAAATCCTCGCTCATCGCGAGCCTGTCGCGTGACTACCCCGCCAACCGCATCGACGGACGGCGCCATGTGCCCGTACTGGTTGTTGCGGTGCCCGCCTCCGCAACGGCCAAACTGCTTCCCAAAAGTGTGCTGGGTGCGTTGGGCATCCAGGTTCCCCGCAACATGACCGCGGGTGCGATGTTCGACCTGATGGTGGAGCAGCTTCGCCTGGCCGGCACACGCGTCGTGATTTTCGATGAGATTTCGCACCTCGTTGACGAAGGGTCACGGGTGCCTCTGCGCGCAGCTAGCGACTGGCTCAAGACTCTTTCGGACACACTCGGCATGACGCTGATTCTCTTCGGCATTCCGCGACTCGAGCGGCTCTTTTTGGCGAATGAACAGTTGCGCAGCCGCGCCTGTCCTTCGCTCAATTTCTGGCCGTACGACGCAAGCAATGCTGACGAGATGACAGCCTACGTCTCGTGCGTTGTGAGCTATGCGCGCCTATTCTCGGCTGCGGGTTATCCGATTGACGTACCCACCCGTGTGCTGACGCAGCAATGCTATTTGCTCACTGGCGGCCTGATTGGAGTGCTCGCTGATTTCATGCGTGAATTGGCCCGTGCGATGAAAAGCGAAGCTCCGCGGGCCATTAAATACGCAGACTGCCAGAAAGCGACTAAATCCGTTAACCACGCCGGTTCACCGAACAGACTGGCATTTCGGGACTCTGGCATCGACGACGCGGGCGTGGAACCTGCGGCACTGAAACAGGCATATGTGTACGTCCTGCAGAGTAACGCGGCGTCGGTACCAGTTCGCAAAAAATCGGGAGATAACCAATGAGCCTCATTCTCACCTATGCGCCCAGGGACGACGAGTCCGGAATGGGCTACTACCGACGCCTTGCCGCAGACAATGCGCTTTTCAGCTGGCGTGACCTCGCGAGTGCGGCCGGTGTCGAGCGCAACCGCCGTGCGTTGCTGACGCGCACGGACGACGTGGTCCGTAACCTCGGCCTGGAACCAGCGTGGACCGAATTCACCCGACAGAAAGAGGAGCTCTGCCGGGGTTGGGGACGTCTGCACCGTGCGCAATCTGACTCCGTGTGTCCTGCGTGTCTGGCTGAATCGCCTTACCTGAGGCACCACTGGGGACACACCTATGTCACGGCATGTCCGCAACATCAAATCCTGCTGGTCGACCAGTGCAACGCATGCGGGAAGCACCTCTCGCCGGAGCGGCTCTACATTGGTTTGTGCGCATGCGGTCATGACCTGAGTAGCCTGCCGCGTGTGCCGGCGACCCGCGCGCAGCAGTGGCTGTCGATGCTGATTTCGAGTAACGGGCACCAGTCTGGCAGCATGAAACCGCCTCTGCACGGCGTGGACACCAATGTGCTGGTGAAGGTCATCCGCACGCTCTGCCAATATGCGGACCCGACGCGCCCCGGATTGCCGCGCGGCGCGGCATTGCCGAAATCCGTTACCGAAACGGTCGAATTTCTCGCGCCGCTCGAAACCTTGCTGGCCGATTGGCCAACGGGTTTCCGAAATCACGTCGAGCAGCGCATTGCCGCCGGTCGCAAGGATGCCCGCACGCTGAACACGTTGCTCGGCGACTGGTACATCAGTCTGCGCAAGCTCTGCCAGGGCACGACGCTCGAGCCTCTGCTCCAAATCATCATCGACGTCGCTGCCCGGAAGTCCGATTGTGTCCTGGGCCTGGATTCGGCCAAAGAAATGGCCGAGGATGCGACCGGATACACGCGCGCGCCGGATGCCGCCAGGGCCATCGGCATCAGCGTTTCACGTCTGCATGACTCCATTGTCGCTGGCGAGTGCAAGCACCGCGCACGGCGCGTTGGCACGCGTGGCCAGGTGTTCGAAATTCCGTGCGCTGAGGTTGAGCGCATCCAGCGGCAACGTGCCGAATGGATTTCCGACATCGATGCCTGCGAACTTGCGGGCGTTCCACCCGCCGTGCTCGAGCGCATGAAAGCAGCCGGCATTATCCGGTCAGACGTGCGCTGGCGCGAAGACCTGATGAAGGGAGGCCCGGTTGAGCGCCAATCCATACTGGACTTACATGAGCGTGTGGAACGGTGGGCTCAACCCGCTGCGGTGGCCGATGATACGACGCTTACATGGGCGGAGCTGACCAGCCGGCGTATGGGCGACCGAAGGGCTATCGAGTCGCTGATGCAGGCCATCGCAAGCGGCAAGGTGATAGCCGTCGCGCGTGGTCGGACACTGGGCGAGATGGCCTTCCTGAGGACGGACGTGTCGCAGTATTTCGGCACGCCACTGCTCGAGGCCGGCATGTCGATTCAGCAACTGGCCAAAGCGACCGGATGGAAATGGGAGTCCATCCAGAACTGGGTGGACGAAGGACTGCTGGCTTCGGAACGGATTCAGCGTCGTGGCCAGCCTTGCCGCGTCGTGCTGCCGCATCAGTTGCTGGAGTTCCGGCAAGCCTACGTTCCGCTGGCAGACCTGGCGCGTGCCATGGGTACAAAGTCCTCGGCGCTGTCGCGCTTGTTACCCGGCGTCGAACTGGTCGGTGCGAAACAGCTTCCTGATGGCGCGATGCGGGGCGGCCTGGTCCGCATCGCAGACCTCGGGCGACTGGCAGTTATCGGTGCGAGAGCAGGGCACGACCTGTTTGTGCCCGCAGCGTTGACGTCATGAGAGGGCCAGCGATAAGTCTAACCACCTGCGTGTCCCGACCGGCGATGTATGCGCCGGTCGGGACATAGCTGGGCTCGCATGTAGTGCCGCCGGGTCCATATGACGGAACCGAAGGGTATGACTTTCCACCACCAGGAGACCGCGATGCCTATCTGGAAACCACGTCCCGCTTCCGAAGTGCCGAAGATTCCGTTATCTCGATGGCGCATATTCGAGACGGAGGATGGGACCCGGCATTTCGTTGGCGTAGATATGTTTGACTCGTCGGCGCGTGTCAGCTCCCCGATAGTAACGTTCGACCCGGCCACCTTGAAGGGTAAGACTCAGACGGGACGTATTTATGAGCTGGTCGGCAGGAAAGGCTGGTCGTTGAATGTTGAATACGTCTGGATGCGGTGGTGCGAATTGTACGAGGTCACGTCGTACACCGACATCACCGAACGCCTGCTTGAAGGAGCTGATGATGAAGACTCCATATGAACGAACGAAAGCCGTTGTTGATACGCGAGAGATGTTGGAGATGCTCGCGTCTGCCGACGAGATAACCATCGGCGGTCTCGTCCAGTCGGTCGCGATAGGTCTCCTCAGGCACTACCCGCTCAACATCGACCTCGACGTGTCGGCTGCAGCGTTACCCGGAGTCTGGGCCCCGCCGGAACGTTAGCAAAGGGGCGCAACGCAAGCTTTCTATATCTGGGCCAGCGCGATGTAGACGACTTTTCACTGGAAGCGTACTGGGCGGCGCGAGATGCCGCGCGAATAGCGTATCAGGATTCCCAGACCGAGGAAAACGACCCGTTGGGAATATGATGGTCTGCCCAGGCAGAGGGGCATTGCAGCCGGATTCGAGGCCAGACAGGCGATTGGCGCTCTTGTCGTAACCTCAATCGCCGATTTGTCGTCGTAGCCATGGATATGCTGCGACGCTGGAGACTCGTCTACGCCGCTGCAAGCGCTCACTGCATTGGGCGAAGCCCGAGCAGGAACGCCTAACCCCACCTAGGTCGGCCCGCAATGCAGCCACCATCAGGGGGAAATCCAGCTTCGCTACTGCGTTCGTATGCAGTCACGACGGTAGACGAAGGAATGGTCATGTGCGCGGTCAATCGATGCAGCAAGCACCCCATTCTGCACGGACGACGCGAATCTCTGTGCCGTCTTTGGAAAAGTCGTAACGCGCCACTCGGCTGCGTGCGGGCGTCTGGGGGTCCTTGAGCTTTTCCAGAGCACGAACAAGACTGGCCCTGAAATTGCGCATGTGGGACTCGTAGCCCGAGAAGTCATATAGCCGCTTAACCGGCAACCACTTCGGACAAGCGTGTCCCGCGTAGAAATTTGCAAGCCAGCCTCTCAATCCGTCATACCCTACCGCTTCGTTTTCGACAGCTGTCCAGGCGCCGGGACCGAACAGTTCTGCCACGGACGCTGTTACCCGCAGCATCAGCGCGTCACTGCCCCTGAAATCCTCGCCAACTTTGCCGTCCTCGAAAGTCACCGACAAAAGCTTCGGCACCTCGATGTTCATGCGGTTGTAGCGCACGCGCATCTGGGCAAAACTCAGGCGAAGCAGACTTGCCCGAATGGCCCTGTGTGCCTTAACACTGTATTCGCTTCCCATGCGGTGTGCGAACTCATAGAAGTTGGTTCGGACATGCCGAGGACTCTCTTCCGGGGAAAGCGGCGCATCCCGGTAGTAATCCAAACAGGTTGCGTAGACCATCCTGTCGAACTGACAGAGCTCGTACCCGCTGAAAATCAGAGTCATGTTTCTGAGCGAGGCAATTTCCTTCCCAGCGACAAGCAGGGTTGGAGCGCCAGAAAGCACGTTCGCGTTATCGGCCTGCACACTACGCCCAGCAGAAAATAGGGCGGACCGGAGAAATGCGTTCGGTAATGCACGTGCCATCGCTGACCAGCATGGCAGATACACCTCCGAGCCTCGACGGGTGGCCTGCCGGCGCCTTGCGTATTGGACCTCTTCCGCGGTGGCGTTCGACGGCAACGTGGCGACGGCAGGTTCCGTGAGCGCTTTCTTCGCCCGACGTTCAATGCCGTCAGCGAAACGGTCGAGTCGCTCGGCTGCATCGAGTACGGTCATTTGCCGGTCGGGGGCGGCGGTGAGTGCCGCTTTGGATGTGAGGTTTGCAAGCTCGCGGAGCTCAGCGACGTCGCTCCGGGCGTTCCTCGATGTATGCGACCTAGCCATGGCGCCGCTCCGCGGGATGGCCGACGGGTTCCGTCGATGTCGACGGTCCCGCGAAGTCAATGAAATCCGGCCTTGCGTAATCGGGAGGGAACGCGTCAGGAAGGATGCAGATGATTGGCGCGGCGAGTCCGGCGATGCTGGTAGCGTGAATCCACGTCACTAGGCTGCTCATGATGAACACATGCGAGTTGGAGATGCATGTGTATATGCGCAAACGACAACCCCGAAATTGCGCAATACGGGCGGCGCTGGACCACTTTCCGAATTATCAAAGCAAAGCAAACCAGATATTTTTCTCCGTGCGAAGTCTGCCCAACTTGTACTTCACATCGATTTCACCTGTACCGTACATCGCACGTGCTTGTACTTCACATCGCTCTAGCCTGTACTCCACATCGCTTTTGGAAAGGCCATGCGAAAAACGACCTGCAGCTCACGAAAATATTGTGTACCGCTGCGTCCCCTAGTATTTGTAGACTCAGTAATAGAGATATTCAGGTCAGCGTGGCCTAAGGCTGGCGAGCATCTCCGGGGGCTGGTTTTTGGTTCGGCATGAACGCGCAGACACGAACGACCAAACCGGCCTGCATCTTGGTTAAGCGACAACAATGCGTGACCGCAGAAAATGGCGACGCGGCGCACCACGGTCGGATTGCGGACGACAATTGCTGCACCTGGTCAGCTAGACGGATAGAGAGAGAACGAGTCTATTCTCGGTTCCCTGTTGTCGCGTGATGAAAACCTGACTGCCATCTCCAGTGCCGCGGGCTGACGGCATCGGGATTGAATGTGCAATCTGCATCTGGCTGACCAGGGCGCGAGGTAAATAACAATCACTTTGAGTTGGCAACCGCTCGAACGGCATGTCGCTTCATGTATTCGCGTCGCACTTCGCAACAGTGCGACCGTTGTCTAGATGGGCACCGCGCGCTGGACAGTGAAGGGCTTACTGCGACGACCCTTCCATGTGCTCACGCCGTCCACCGAAACACCCGCAGCCACCGATGTAGTCTACGCCATCACCGTCATCAGCTCACCGAAAAAGTGCCAGCAAACTTGTCGTCGAGCTTCGTCGCGTATCTTGACGATTTCGTCCCGCTGGACGTGGGTCGCGTACAACCCTAAAGTCCGCGCGGAGAGTTGCCGTAAATGAGCGTTGTCGGCTGGGCGCAGACCCATAGCGAGAACAGGAAAGACACGGGAAACCATGGACGGCGAAGAGTAAGTCTTATTCGGCGGGTCTAACACCATCGATGTTCGAAGACGAGCAGACGCGGGGCAGATACGCGGGCTGCTCGGGTTTGCTGAGTGGGGTGCTGCAACGAAGACGCTGATGCCAATCCTGGTTCATGCACGCGGCAGAAGACAGGTGAGCCAGAGCCAGCGCAAACAATGCTGGACGGTATCGCGCCAATGCAAGGCAATTGTCTTCTGGCTCGCGTCCACCGAACCTGTCTCAACGGGTGGCCCCCGGGCGAAGGTTTCATTTCAGAAGCTAATCAAACAATGACAACGAGCAAGACTGAATCGGCCGGACAGACTGCAGCGTCGTCCGGCGACCTCATTTCCGTCATCGGCAGGTGCCTCATGAAAACAGGCCATGAGATTGTGCGATATCTACCTCCATTCCTTGTGCTTTTGTTGCCACTTCTCGCACTCTTGCCGGACCAAGGGCACGAGGTCATTGAAACAGTGGTTACGGGCGGGCAGTGGGCATACATTGCCATGGTACTGACGCCCATGGCGCTGACGGCCTTGCTTCATTCTGTGCAGATGCTGCGTCGGTCTGCGCATCTTCGAGAATCATCCGCCGCGCCGATGTCGATTGATACAGGCACCCCGTTTTTTCTGACCTTGCTGATTACGGCAGTCGGCCTAGTTGTGCTCGCTGCGCCGCTGTACTTGTTTAAGCTGGCGGATAGCGAATGCGTCAAGGGATTGCAAGGGTTCAATGCCGCTGATGAATGTCGTCCGGGATGGTCACTCTTATTTCTCTCGGCTTACTGTTTGTTATTGATTTCGATTCCGTTTTTCATGCACGCGCGCGGCAAAAGCGTTGGGAACGTGGATGGTGGATTTGTGCACAAAGTGTGGCGGCGCGCACCAGCTCTCGCCCAACTCCTGCTGGTGCTTGTCCTGGGCAGCGTGACTCTGAGAGACACAGTCATCAGGGACTACGGCCCAATCATCGCCGGCACGCTGGTTTCGCTGCTCCTTGCCCGGTTGCCCAAAGCGTCTGGGGCGGCGGCTACGAAGAGTTATTGGCGGAAACTGAACGCCTGTGTCGGTGAAGCGTGGCTAACGGTCGCCTTGGCAGCAATTGCGCTAGCCCTTTTTGCGTTCTTCCCGATAGCAATCGGCCGGAAGCTGGGCAGCCTCTTTGTGCTTTACGCTGGTGTCCTGTGCTGGCTCGTCATCCTGTCATTCGTATGGTCGTGTTTCCTTATGCTCCGCAATCGGCTGCCGATTGCCGGTCTGTCTATTCTGGGTGCGTTATGTCTAGCCATCCTCGGCGTACTCTACGGCTCATTCGATGCCGTCACCGCCGCAAAGGTAAGTGGGGCTTACTTGAGCGGCGTCGCACGTGAAGACTTATCTCCTCCGTCTGCTGCGGCGAGCTCCATCGAACAAGATTTCAAAGCATGGTCGTCGCTCGCCGGAGATAGCAGCGCGCCACGAAAAGTCGTCATCGTTCTAGCTGAAGGTGGAGGCATTCGCGCTGCCCAATGGACGAATGACATGCTGTTTGGGCTAAATACCGCGGACTCCGACATCTTGCGTAACACGTACGCTGTCGTAGGTGTATCGGGCGGGGCCTTAGGTTCGACCGCCTACATTGCGCGGCTCGCTGCCCTCTACGACTATCAGCTCGGACATGGCAGCGGAGGCCGGATGCATGGCGAACCGACGGCCGTCGCCCTCAGTGGTGCGAAATCAGCCTTGACGCAAGACCTAATGGCGCCGTGGCTGGCCCGCTTCATTAGCATTGGTGCGATTCAAGCCTTTCTCCCCGGCGAAGCCGCTCCAAGCGCACTGCTTCCCACCTTATGGAAGGCCGACCTCACGTGCATGAACGAACAGTTTCCGACTTATCTTAGACCGGAAGTTCGTGAGGTTTGCAGCCGCATGCCGGGCCTACTTAGCGCCCCGATTCGAGACTTTCCGAAATCTGTCGGCAAGCGCGCATTACCGAGGTTGGTGTACACGTCCACTCATGTGGAAACCGGGAAACGCGTTATTGCTGCATCCGTCGAATTCACGGCAGGCGATTTCCCCGGCGCCTTTAGTTTCAATCGCGTGCTAGGAGGCGACGTATCGCTGCTAGACGCAACCTATTCGAGTGCGCGCTTTCCAGGCATCAGTCGCCCCGGCACGCTTCTCGGCGTCAACGCTCAAGCACGTGGACACGTGGTCGATGGCGGTTACCTGGATGGGTCGGGTGCCCTGACGGCATCTGACATCATTGACGCCATCGAACGCGCGAGTGATGAAAAGGTCATACCGGTTGTCCTAGACCTTGACAACAGCCCCGATGACAACGAAGCAGCTAAGGAAGTCCCCGACGCGACACCAGCGACGGGCGCATCCATTAATGCGACGTACGGGATGTTCCAAGGCATAAAACACGCCAACGGTGTCCGCGACTTGGCTGCTGTTGCGGCCTTGCGCCGCCAGGTCTGCGCGTTGGGTGGAGGTCTTCTCACTCTTGGGGTTCCGCACGACGCAGGTCCGCTTGCACTAGGGTGGACGCTCTCCCAGCAGGCATCCAACAGGCTCGACAGTGCGGCGTACAAAGTGACGCGCCCCGTCGTTAGTCCGGACGCTCGTCCCGCGGGGCCCGAGTCCCTGCAGAACGCCTATAAACTGGCACGCTCACAATGCATTTAGGAAATGTAGGGGCATTGGGCAGACACGAACGCCCCAACCGGCTCGCGTCTTGATTAAGCGACAGCAAGCAGAATATTGAGGGACTATTGAATTCATATCTACAGCATCTCGCGAGGGGCTAGAGCAGTAGCCCGTCTTCGGAGGAAGAGCCGTGCGTTTCCGAAGCGTTCACGCTGACTCCAGAGCGCGGTAGCAATTCTGAGCAACCGTATCCTGTTACCGCCCCAATCCTCACTGCGGTGCTCTCCTCATGTCCGCCACACGTGTGGAGACCACTTCCTCACGGAATTCGCCAGAATTTCCTTGTTTTACGGGCAGTTTTTCGCACAACGCTCTGGTCGATATTGTGGGCTTTTCTCAGCAGCGTTTATGTGCTTCGCTCATTTATGGCGTAGTCGTCTTTTCAGGGAAAATCAGCCTGTAGTTCTTCAGGTCTTCCTGAAACGCGTTGCTCAGTTCGAGCTGTTGCTTCAGGCCTGCCCGCGGCTGGCGATAGTCGAATCGTGAGGTCCAGTCTTGTGCACGCGTCATCGACCTTATGTATGGCCCCGCGTCCCGTTCATTTGACAATCGCTTCAAGGGAAGCAGGTAGTCCTCGTGATAAACGGTAGGCACAATAATGCGACAAAGGCCGGCTTCCGTTAAGGCGCCGTTCATTGCCAGTCGCGCCGTACGGCCGTTGCCATCCTTGAACGGATGAACCTCCGTCACTACGAACATCGTCATCAGCGCTCGTGCCACGGGGTCCGTCTGCGCAGCAATGCGCTCGTACCCTTCTTTCAATGTCCCCGGCACCAGTTCTGGTGAGACAAAATACGTGTTCCCTGCCTGATTTGCTTGCTCCTTCCACTGTCCCGGCAACTTGTCGGGGCGGCCCGACATCACAATTGCATTGATGTTTTTGAGCCAGGCAAGAAACTGGTCGGCGTTCGGCGCGGTCCTGTTTCTCCACGGAGACGAAGTCGCAACATGGAATGTTCCGAGAATATCTTGGGAATCCTCAGGACGGTCTTGAATAATGGCGCCCTCGAAAACGATTTGCTCTGCTTCCGCTACCTCGAAAGTTGTGCCTTCGATGTAGTTCGAAAAGTATGCCTCGAAGAAAGCAAAATTCTCCATGGCCGTGCCTTCTGCC
This sequence comes from Paraburkholderia sp. SECH2, assembly GCF_030464795.1. Taxonomy (NCBI): domain Bacteria; kingdom Pseudomonadati; phylum Pseudomonadota; class Betaproteobacteria; order Burkholderiales; family Burkholderiaceae; genus Paraburkholderia; species Paraburkholderia sp. SECH2. The sequence goes on along the minus strand of NZ_JALPRH010000011.1, from coordinate 115,569 downwards.
GCTGGGTCTGCGACGTGTGGAAACACATTCGCGGTCAACTGCGCGAACAACGCATCAAAGAGGTCGAGCCGCTCAGGGTCATATGGCTTGCCGGCTGCTCTCGCTAAGGCTTGTTTGCTTTTGAGTTTTTTCTTTTCATGTGTGCCCAGCAGCGCGCCGATAAGACCGTCAAGACGCTTGAAAGCCGGTTCCATGTCCAGCTTGTCCGCGACCGCCCGAGCGCACTCGCGCAAGTCGTTAAGCTTGAACTTGCCCCTGATGGTGAGAATGTTGTCGAGCCGTTGCTCAACCGCTTCCTGAGGCATCACCCGCTCGGAAGCTCCGCGTCCCGTTGCCATGTTCTCGAGGAAACCCCGTGCCTCGCTCGGCAAATAAATGCCGCGATAGGGAACGTCCCGCGCCGGTGGTCCGAGCAACGGTCCCGCTCCCGGATACACCTCGACAAGGAGTCCGGGCAGCGCGAGCGTGCGGCGTGTGCGGCCGCGGCGAACGTGGATGACACCGTCAACCGGACGATGCTCCAACGCAGACCGGTACGCCATCACTGCGCCCGGAAGCAGGTGGCTTGCAATTGCAGCCCAGTTTCGGGTAACGACCGATTCGAGTGGACTGTTTAAGTTTTGCGTGAAGACACCAGGGTAAATGCGCCTGAACGCGCCACTCTCTACCTGGCGGCGCAGCGCGCGCGCTTGAGCCTCGTCTTCCCCGGAAAAGAAGACCTCCGCCGTGCTCACGTCCGAATTTAGCGTCATCGTCCGTTCCGAGATGACCAGTTTGTCCGTAAATTAGCGAAATGATACGCCGAACTGTCCGGAACGTACTCAGTACGCCGGAACAATGTGGCGCTACGTTTGGCCGAAAATTATCTGAATTACCGGCCCCTTGCCCATCGCTTGTCCGAAAACAATTTGAATCAAGATGGAATTTGTCCGATTACGGACTGATTGGACTGTCTGATGTCTCGTTCGCCCGTGTGGTCAACTGTCTTACCCCGGCATGGGCAGACACTCTGCGCGGACCAGACATGGCTTTCACAATTTTCACGATGTATCGCAAGGCGAATCTCTTGCATGGAAGCCCAAAAATGACGATTCACCGGGTGGGAGACCAATGACAGCAAACGTAGAACGGGGTACCAACGAAAAACACCGGGACCTCATGAGTGAGGGCCGAAAGCTTGGCTGGGAGCTGTTCATGAGGCCGTTGGCCATCGTTGCTGCGTGGTTCGTCGCGAAACGGGCGCGCGGCTTTGCAAAAACGAAAGAAGGATGCGACATCGCCATTGCGGGGCGCAGAAGTCGAAGCGATAGCACTCATCTCGCGGTGCGTCGCACGCGATGTGGACAGCCACTACGTGAGGGTTCGCCTAGAGGACCGCGCTGAATTGCTGCTGGTCGAGCGAAATGGATGCAATGATGGACTCGAACGCTACCATCATATCCAGGTGGCGTCGGGCAACGTATCGCCGTTCAGATTCGTTTTCGAGGAGCTCGGCGAGATATCTTTTCGCAAGCACGAGATTATTGAACCCGCCCACCGCCTTGGCGTAAAGATTTCGTTGAACGACGTACCTATCGCCCATGGAGTGCGCTCACATCGGGTCGGAGATGAGACGGTCGTTGTGCGGTTTGCTTGGCAGCGCTGCCCCGTTTGCTCGAATGACGGCAATGAGTTCCGACGGCGTTATCTCGTACCTCACCTCGCGGTGTATGCCGGGTTTGCGCTCGTCGACTTCCAGCAGCAGAACGGCTCTTCCATCGGTCGCAGATTCCAGTCGCAGCACGCGGATTGGGCTGCCCGCTACGTCGTATTCCGTTATCAGTGTCATCGCGCCGGAGGCGCCTCTTGCAGACATGATGATTTTCCCGTCCTTCTCGATGCGTCGATTTTAGCGGCTGTCGCGGCCAGGTCGGAAAAGCGCGCGTGAGCGTCACGCACCCGTTTTCCCCGGTCATCGGCCGGCCTCTTGCCACGGTGTTTTCCGGTCACTCGTTGCGAATCGCAATAGCCGCCTTTGTGCCCCGAGCATGACGCCGACAGGCGTATTCGCCAGTTGCTCGTCATGAAGTGCCAGCAGCCGTTCGAGAATCGCCGTTTCGTCCGGACTGACCTGCCAGACATTGTCTGCTGTCGCCCGCGCCGCACTGCTCTCGAGCGCCTCTGCGGCTTCAGGAAAAAATGCGTGGTGAATCGTTCCGAAGCCTGCTTCCCGAAGATACCAGGCTAGGTATAGCGCACGTATGAGGTCGCTTAGCAGGTGCCCGTTTCCACTGCCTGCTCGTAATGCGGTGAGCGCAAGGTGATTGCGTAGTGAAAGCGAGCGGACAGCTTCTAGCGTTGGTGGTAGAAGCGCGGCCTTTGCGGATGTCTTAGTGGATACATAACGACCACCGCCTCTCTTTCTATTCATTTGGCATAAAAATCGCAAATCGATTGATTCTGGCGCTGGCCCATGAAATCCATACACGTTGTATTCGTTTTCAATCTTGTGGAGTTTTGTTGTCAATGACCCGCTGAAAACATAGGCACTATGAGTCCAAAACGAAAATCGCTGCCGTGGATTGCAATATTTAACAATCTGAAAGTGATGCTTAGGTGAACATCATGTGTCATTCATCGGTAGTTGCCCCGGAAAACTGTTTTTCCATAAAGTGCGGGATGGGGCAATGAATGTTGGCTGGGAACGTAAATGGCGTGTCAGTCGGAGCGCGGCGCGTACTCGGTCTGGGCGATATTTGTGTTGTCCATGACTCGGAAGCTTCGATATTTCAATTTTTGCGGGAGATTGCTACGACAATTAACGCAGGCTGTTCATTGCATAGCAAACTATCTCCCGCCGTGCAGATAAACGCCAAAGCGGAAAAAGCTACCTTTCATGCTCGTACCTGCAAATAATTCCGAATCGCAAGCTGATTGCACGCGTTCGTTGACAAAAATTGTCTGGAAAAGTTTTTCATCATATTATTCTGCGTGGCAATCTGGGGTGGAGTCTGAAAATGACGGTAAATGACCTGGCAACGGTGCTGGGCGCGGGGATGGACCAATCTCGACGCTTGTTGAAGCTGGATACTGCGTTGGGCGGAAATACGCTGGTGCCAGTCCGCGTGGTCGGCACTTCACGCATTGGACGCAACTACGACTTCACTGTCGATGTCGCTTCCCTAAAAGATTCTATCGAGCTCAAATCCCTCATCGCGAAACCGGTGACGCTCTGGACTCAACAGACTGACTCGTCGTATTTACCGCGTCATGGCTACGTTCATACTGCGCGATTTCTGGGCTCCGACGGTAGCGTTCAGCTTTACCAGATTAGCTTTTCGTCGTGGTTGCACTTCCTGAAATTTCGCAGCGACGCGCGGATATTTCAGGACAAGACGGCAGAGGACATAATCTCGGCGGTATTCAGCGAGCATCCCCAGTCAAGCGGCGCTTATCGCTTTGACCTCCGTAACCAGCTACCTCCGCGGTCGTTCTGCGTTCAATATGAAGACGACTGGAACTTCGTGCATCGGATTATGGAAGCGGAAGGTCTCTTCGGCTATTTTGAACAGGCGGATGACGGCAAAGCGCACACGCTGGTCATCACGGACGACCTCTTCACCGTTAAAGCCCTTGCTCCGCAAGACGTGTCGTTTTATCGTGCAGGCGCTGGAAGTGAAACAGATGCGATAGTCCAGTGGGGCGGAGCGCGCACGTTGCAGAGCGTGAGCTACACCACGCGCACATTCGACTATAAGAATCCAACCTTCAATAAAGAGCTGTCCACGCCGACAGTTGACAAGCAAGGCGACCTGCCCGACCAGGCCGAGGTCTACGAGTACACAGGCGCATATACCTACGGCGACAGTGCTCGTGGCGACACTTTGTCAAAAACCCGGATGGAAGAATGGGAGTCCCGCGCGAAGCGTTTCTTTGCGACGGGCAGCGTACGGCGAGCCGATGTGGGACGCTGGTTCCAGCTCGAGGGCGCTACCGCTCTCGCATCCGACAGTGCGGAAAATCGTCAGTTTGCGATTCTGGCCGTCACCTGGTACATCGAGAACAACCTGCCCGTTTCGACGGGAACACAGTTCCGCCACAGCCTCCAGTCACAACTTGCTGAAGCTCGCTCATATCACGCGGGTTCGTCCGACGTCTTCAATGTAAAGGACGCGTTGGGTGGCGAAGGTTGCTTCCTCGTCGAACTGGAAACGCAGAGACGCACCGTTCCGTTTCGCAGTCCCTTTGAACACCGTAAGCCCCTGATGCATACCCAGACCGCGACGGTGGTCGGTCCGAATCAGGAGGAAGTTTTCACGGACAGTCTTAATCGAGTCAAGGTGCTGATGCACTGGGACCGGCAGAACGGCGGCGATGAAAAGGCTTCCTGCTGGCTACGCGTCATGTCACCGAATGCCGGCGGGACGCTCGGCGGCGTATTTGTCCCGCGTGTGGGACATGAAGTGGGAATCGTCTACCTGGACGGCGATTGTGACCGCCCGGTCGTCAGCGGAAGCCTGTTCAACGGACAGCAGACGCCGCAATGGCACTCCAACGGCTTGCTCTCGGGTTACAAGTCCAAGGAATTCCAGGGCACAGGCTACAACCAGCTTGTCATGGACGATTCGACGGGCCAGAACCGGGCGCAGCTTTTCAGCAGCACGTCCCAAAGCTATTTGCATCTCGGCTACCTCATTGACCAGCAAGGCAATACGCGCGGCAGCTATCTCGGGACTGGCTTCGACCTGAAGACCGATTCGTACGGCGCTGTGCGCGCTTCGCAGGGTATGTACCTCTCGACGTACGCGAAGGTCGGCACGTCGAGCCAGCCGCTCGATGTCAAGGAGGCACACCAGCACCTCGTCGACTCGGGCGGTGTCGTTGAGCGACGCTCCGAAGTCGCAACAGGCAGTCAGGCCGAAGGCTTGCAGGATGCTCAGGACACCATCAACGATTTCGCAGCCGCGACGCAGAGCGCGCGGCAGGCAAACTCGGGGGGCGGCAACACGGCCGGCGGTGGAACTGGCGAGGCGAATGGATTCGCTCAGCCCGTGATGCTGCTCGCCAGCCCCTCCGGTATCGGCCTTTCGACGCAGAAATCCATCCAGGCCGCGGCGACGGAGCACGTCAACATCGTGAGTGGCGCCAGCACGCACATTGCGGCGTCCAAGTCACTCATCGCAAGCGTGGGCGAAAAACTCAGTCTCTTCGTGCAGAACTCGGGCATGAAGCTCTTCGCAGGCAAAGGAAAGGTCGAGCTGCAGGCCCAGTCCGATAACGTCGAGATTACGGCCGACAGGACTGTAAAGGTTGTGTCGACTTCTGATGCCGTCAATGTGATGGCAGACAAGGAAATCAAACTGATGGCGGGTGGTGCAACGATTCGCCTGGCTGGGGGCAACATCTATGTGCATGCGCCCGGCCTGGTCGAAATCAAAGGTACCCAGCATTCTTTCCAGGGCCCGGCGAGTGAGAATGCCGCAACACAACTGCCCGTGACTGAGGCGTGTGCGCAGAAATTTGCTTCTGCCTCGCAGGCCGGTGCGGCCATTGTCGACTAGGCGTACCCATGGACCAGTACCTGATTGTGGAGCCCGACAACGGCCTCGTTGACCTTGGCACGGCGCCACGGATGTACGAAGTCGGCGAGATTGTCCCGGCTGCGATGCCGGAACTCAAAGGGGTGATGCCGATGCTTTACGCAGTGGAGCACCCTGAACAGCAACTTCCGGCTATCGAGACCATTGCGGCTCGGGACCTGCAGGAGGGCCTCGCACCGCGCGTCTGTGCGCTGCTTGAGACTGATGCAAGCGCCGATGCATTGATGCGGCACGTCAGTGGCATGCTTGCGCTGCCGCGCGAACCCGAGGGCCACTCGGTATTCCGATTCTACGACCCTCGGGTGTTTCGCAACCTTGGATGGGTGCTTCGACCGGAACAGCTATCGCTCGTGTTCGGACCGGTGCTGCGCTGGCGCTATTTCTCAGACAGTGGATGGCTGACAGTGGAGCGTCCGGCGGTCGCGCCTGCTCAACGCCTGTCGCCGTCGACTGACCAGTGGGCATCGCTGCGCCGCCTTCATCTCATCGAGCAGGCACTGCAGTCCATCCGGAACGCTGGGGAGCCCGTTGATGAGCGCACCCCTCGTCAGCTCGACGCCCTGTTCACGAAGGGAGCCCGATATCGCCTCGCGGGAGAGGACCTGACGGTGTTTGCCGTACAGGGCTCGCTGGTCTCACCGAATTTCGACCGACATCCGAAGGTCGCCGCGGCGCTTCAGCCGGGGCAGACGTCGTCGTACTCGGAAATCACCGCTTTGTGGACCGATGAAAACTGGGCGCAGATTGCGCAGGAAGCGGCGCTGTACGCGTAACGCAACAACACATAACGCAAGGCAGAGAGAGTAACTATGGGTACCATTCCGAAGGTCCAGGCCGCATCGGCAAACGCCAAAGCCAATGCAGCGTGCCAGAAGTCCTGCAACATGTGTGAAAAGACGGGTCTTCTGATTCTGCCGGTACGGTATTCGGCAGCTGCCGCGACCAATGCGCACAATCTCGGCGCGGCCACGGCGCTTGCGTTACCGAAGGGACCGTTTGGTGACGGCGTCACAGGCGTAGGTGCCAAGAAGGCGACCTACTTCTTGCGCTCGGTGCGCAAAGGGTTCATCCACGTCTATTACCCATCCCAAAGCAAGTGGCAAATCTATGGCGTGACGTCCGAAGGCTATGTCTTCAACTACCCGCTCGACGTCGACCTGCCCGAAACGCAGGAGAAAGGATTCAACTGTCAGCAGACCGGGCACAAGGAACTCGCGCAGTGCATCAGCATCGACCATCCGCAGAAGGCAGGCAAGGTCTATCTGGCTTTCAGCGACGTACGCTGGACGGCTCCTGTGCGCAAGCGTTATGAAGCCAACGAAAATGGTTGCAGGGACCACCGGATGCAGCTCTTCGATGCAGCGGGATGGGCGAACGGCAGCCATTCGCAGAAGCATGCCCAGACCATTGCGCACGTTACCGACTATGTGCTCGAGTACAAGGGCGGCGTGGACGTCGCTGCATCTTGCTCGCCGTTTGCCTTCAAGGACCGCGCAAGCGAAGCGAGCGGGCTCAAGCAATTTACGGACGCACACGACAAGGGCAATGGCGTCTTCTTCGCACTTTGGGACCCAGCTGGCATCACGCAGGAGCTCAACGCCGAGCAGTTTGTAGCGATGGGTGCGGCCATGAAGCCGTATCAGAGAAAAATGTGGACGGCGAGCGCGATTGACGGAATGAAATCCTCTATCGAAGAAAGTGCAGAGGAGGACGAGAATGCGGCCGCAGAGCAGCTCAAGGGACAGTCGGCTGAAACGTACGCCCTTTACTCCCTGTTTGATGGGGGGAAGGCCTACGAAAAGGCGGTCAAGTCCATCGACGAGCAGAAGGAACGGGAGATGGATTCGGTGAAGGCAGCTGCCTGGAAGCCGTACACCGAATCCTACAGCCAGAATGCGGTGACGCAGTTCCGCAATGACATGAAGACGCAGATGCAACAGATAGAAGACACGGTGCTCAACCCGCTCGCAGACGACTATGTCGCCTGGCTAAAGGGCACGCAGCTGAGGACGGTGTTTGCGTGGGACTTCCATGAACTCGATGTAGCAAAGGGCGTCGAATACGCCGAACTCTTCTACGCATGTATATATGGGTCGGCTGACCGCAGGGTGGTCTATGACCTGGTCCTCGAATGGGCCAAGGGAGACTTGAAGGACCGCCACAATCCGCTTCTGCGTTCGATGATTCTGAACCACGACCCGTCGGCTGAAAAACTGAAGGAAGCGGCAGGATTCCCTATGCTTGAAGTGCGGGAGCCGGCCGCGAAGCTCATTGAGCTGAACCACTCTGCCAACGAGATTCTCGAGAAGGAAGGCCGGGGCCTGATTGTGCGGGCCGACAAGGCAGTGGCTGGCATGCTGCACGAGCTGGGTGGTCCGATTGCCGGCTTTATCGCCAAGACTGGCGATACAGCGAGTGTCCGGGTTCTCACAGCGTGCATGAGTCTGCGTTCGCGCACCACCGTCATCTACAAGCCCGTCGAAGGAACCGTCAACCAGTGGATTTCCTATATGGCGCGCCAGATGTACGAACAGATGCCCGCGAACAAACGTCCAAGCCTGGGTTCGCTGAACGCGAACCTGCGTAAGACTTTCCAGAGCTCTTCTCCCAAGGATGGCCCAATCAAGGTTCCGCAGTTCATTGTCTTCAACGCCGATGAGGCTCTCCAGGCGTCATCGGGCGCTACTTCCCTCAGTGGCAGGGGGACGGCAATCTTTGCACCGGGAGTGCGCGCGGTATTGACGGAAGAGAACATCAATGCAAGCTTTCTTCCAAAATTTCGGGCTGCGACACAGGGTGAAGTTGGATACGGCGTCATCGGGGTTATCTTCAATGCGGTGAACTGGATGTTGGCTAGCAAGGAGTTGGCAAAGTCCAGTGCGCTGAACCGCAAGGAGAACCATGACAAGTTCGTTGCTGCTATCGTCTCAACGTGTGCGGCGTCCTTCCAGACGGTTGGTAATGGAATGAAGGCATTTAGCAAACTGGGGGGGCGTTATTCGCAGCTGTTGCTGAAATGGGGCACCGTTATCGAAATTGCCTTCCGTGTCGTAGGTGCGGTAGCCGGATTAGTCGGGGCGTGGTATGACCTTCAGCAATTCAAGACCGAACGAGAGTCCGGACATGCGGGCCTAGCCTCCTTGTATTTTGCATCTGCCGTTACAAACGGCCTGCTTTGCCTTGCCATGATTGCCGGCGCGACCGTCCTGATTTTTGCGCTTATGGTTGTGCTTGTTGTCATCGGTCTTTTAATAGCATGGAAGAAGCACCGGGAAATCGAGGAATGGCTCAATAAGTGCTTCTTCGGTACAGCGACGGAAAAGTTCTCAGAACTCGACGAACGCAAGCAGTTCGAAGCGCTGACCTCATAAGCGAGTCACCATGGCATACGATTACCTGACAAAGATTCGAATCAACCGTCCACTAACCGAGGAAGAGGTCGCACGGCGCATTAATGTTCACAAGCCCGTCGTCGATGAAGCTGCCGATGCTTACACCGTGTTCGGGATGAACGATGTTTATCTCGAAGTCTGCGACGCTTCTTACTCGCAGGTTGGCTGGGGCCTTCTTGCTTTCCTGCTTTGTTTCCCGGCATTTGCTTTACTCACCGTGGAAGCCGCGCAGAGCGCGATTGTCGATACGCCGGCGATGGTCAGGAACGGTGAACAGGGGGTGTTCAGTGCCGGCATGTGGGTCTTTACCGTGATTACGGTGCTGTGCTGCGTGCTCACGGTTGTGATACTTCTGCGCGATTGCTTCAACTACAGGCACAAGGCCGTGCGCTTCAATCGCCAGACGCGAATGGTGTACGCCTTCCGGCACAACGGGCCGGGCGGAGTAATCGCGGTACCTTGGGACAAGGCGTTTTTCTACCCGCACCGGTTGCCTTCCAATGGGCTGGCGGGGGGAGCGCCAACACTGATGCGGTGCTTTGTCCTTGACGACGCCGGAAAGAAAATCGTCAACACGTTCAGCTTCGGTGCTCGTACGGTCAACGGCGCAGACGAGTCCACTCCGATTGGCAAACAGGTCCTCTATCAGGTTCAGGCCAACTTCGAGTTCATCCGGCGGTACATGGAGCAGGGTCCGGACGCGCTACCGAAGGTCGAACGGTATCTTCCGCGAGGCCCCTCTCTGCGCGCCTCAATGAGCGTCTGGTTCTATGGCATAGGAGCTGTCGGCAGTGCTGGCGGTGCCATGCGCGTTGTCACCATCCTGCTTTCGGGGCCGATATTCCTGCTGTCGATACTGCATTACATTGCGCAACTGACGAGCCGGGAGCCGGTATGGCCGACGGAGATAGAAGCCGCCTGCGGCAACTCAGCGTCGCCCGCAATGGCTCAAGCCTGAGGTTGCGGGCTTCCTTTGCTGTGTGAACGCGCTACTACTGTCTCGCCCGGATTCGCTTGAGTGAACTGCCAGACCTGCGTCGCGGCCAAGGTCAGCACGTTAGCCCGTGTCGCAACGCCACTCCCTTCCGGGCACTGATTCGCACGCGGGCAAACACGTCAACATTTAACTTGTCACCATATATCCGATGCGAAAGAAATGCGGCCTTCTCTTCTGTGCGACGACGCTGATTTTCCTCACAGCCTGCCACAGCGCATCAGACAGCCCGCTAGCTCGCGCAGCCGCCACGCTCGCAAAGACGGAGGCCCCGCATGACGCCCAGTGGGTCCAACTCGAAAGCAGTGACGCGGCCGTGCAGGAGTGTGCCATCAAGTTCCCGGACGCTGACCACCCCTGGACCGCGCGTATCGGACTTAAGCCGGGGCAATATGCTATTCACGCTCGCATCCAACAAGATGGGACAACTGGTTCCTGGTCGTCAGGCGAGGTATGGTCGGACGCGAAGACCGATGACGGCAAAGACACGCTGGATGAGAGCACGCTCAAGGCGAGGTTGCATGACTGCGCCACGCACGTAATGTCCGTCGGTTTGCTTGAGAGCAATCTTGGCCCCGACAACGCCGTCGTAACGGGACTACGTGCGCTGGAAAAGCAGGATATCGAGAATGCGAAGGCGCTTCGCAAATCGGCGCAGAGCGGCAGCTAGGGCTGGTGTGCCGTCAAACAGCCAATTCGAGTTCACAGCATCGCGACACCGCCGAAGCGGCGTTGAGGTCATTTGATATTCGCCGTCAGTGCTAACGTTAAAACCGAAGCCTCGTTTGATGGGATTCCCGCGTGGCCTGACCGCAAGAGTTTCGGCTCAGAAACGCGCTCTGCCATTTGCCGGAATTTATTGAGCGAGAAGGAGGATGTCTTACCATGAGCCGCAAATTTATACTGAAAGACGACACGACTACCCACAACGGTGTGGTGCTAGACGGCATCGCAGGTTCGTCGTTCGACGGCCGGCCGTTGGCCTATCTTGGGGCTCCTGTATCGTGCCACACGTGCAACACCGAGGGCATCATCATCAGCGATGGCTCGCCTCATACGATGAGCGTGATGGGCAAGCAGGTCGCGCTCGAGAACGATTTATGCCAGTGCAAATGCGAGCCTCTTCCGAAGCTGGTGGCGTCGCAGACCATGGGCTCACTAACATCCTGATTGGCGCAAGCTCATTGCGGTCTAGCGACGACTTAACAGTTTTCATTCAAAGAGAGTCGGTGTCGATAAGCCGTGGACAAAGTGCCGCGACTAGGGTGAACTGCTGGTGCCCGCCGAGTCGTTTTGCGAGCTGCCTCGGAGCTTAAGAGGAATCGCTAGGGCAGCGTAAGCGAGAAGATATGGCGTATGACTACATGACCAGGGTGGGGTTGAATCGCCCAGTTGACGAGAGTGAAGCGACGCGGCGCATAGACGTCCGCAAACCGGTCGCCGCCGAGGCTGCTGACGCCTATACCGTGTTCGGAATGAACGATGTGTACCTGGAGGTTTGTGACGGCTCATATTCGCAGGTTGGATGGTGTCTGCTTGCCTTCCTGGTTGGGTTCCCTGCGTTCGTATTTTTCACGGTCACTGCGATACAGGGCGCTGTGGAGATAACTCCGGCGATGGTCAGGAACGGTGAGCAGGGAGTCTTCAGCGCCGGGATGTGGTTTTTTGCGGTGGTGGGAGTGCTTAGCTGCGCGTTCACGGTGTTGCTTCTCCTGCGCGACTGCTTCAACTACCGGCACAAATCTGTGCGGTTCAACCGCAAGACTCGCACGGTGTATGCGTTTCGGCACAACGGCCCGTGCGGTGTCATCGCCGTTCCATGGGATAAGGCATTCTTCTTTGTACACCGGCTGCCCTCCAACGCCACGTTTGGCGGAGCGCCCACTCTGATGCGCTGTTTCGTTCTTGACGACTCCGGCAAGAAAATCGTTGACACCTTCAGCTTTGGGCTTCGGGCAGTCAACGGAGCGAAAGAGTCCACGCGCTACGGCAAACAGGTGCTTTATCAGGTCCAGGCCAACTTCGAGTTCATTCGCCGTTACATGGAAAGCGGTCCGGAATCGCTGCCACCTGTGAAAAGGTATCTGCCGCGCGGACCTTCTCTTCGCGCCTCCATGAGCCTATGGTTCTACGGACTGCGCGACATTGGCGGCGTTAGCGCGGGACTCCGCATTTTTTCCCTCGTACTCAGTGTCCCGGTTTTTTTGCTGTCCGTGCTTCACTACATTGCACAGCTAACCTGTCGTGAACCGATATGGCCGGAGGACGTCGAGGCAGCATGCGACAACGTCCGGGCAGCGGTTGTAGCGGAAGTGTGACTGGCGACGGACGCCGCCCTATGCAATGGCCTTAGAAGGCGCGAGCCCGTTTGGCCCGCGGACGTGGAGGTTGCCTGCTTCTAAACGATGTTGTCGATGTAAAACGGCGCCGCTGTTGAGCAAAAACCAGAGAAAGATGCAGCATCGCCATTGCGTGGCGCAGACGTCAAAGCGATGGCGCTCATCTCGCAGTGCGTCGTACGCGGCGTGTTACAGCCACGATGTCAGGGTTCGGCTAGAGGACCGTGCCGAATTGCTGCTGGTCGAGAGAAATGGTTGCAATGATGGACTCGAACTCCGCCATCAAATCCGGATGACGTTGAGCAACGTATTGCCGTGCAGAATCATTTTCGAGGAGCTTGGCGAGATACCCTTTCGCAAGCACTAAATTCAACACGTCTTGACCATAGTTCTGTTCAACGAGTTTGTACTGCCCCTGCAGATTGCTCATCTCCCGCTCCATTTTTGCCATCTGCTCCGGGCTAACGCCGGTCAGTTTGCGTGGTTTCTTTCCCTCCACAAGCCGCGCTGCAGGCGTAGCCACCAACAATGCCTCGGCGTAGGAGACTGACACATTGTTCGCGGCCACCATCAGCTCAACGCATTCGACCTGCCGCGTGGGCTTCATTTTGCGAATAGCGCGAACAAGCTCCGGCGAGAACTGCCGGTCTCCGAGAAGTTCAGCCGCCTCTGGGCACACGCCGTCGAGCAGCGACATCTTCTTTATAATCTGGGATACATCCACGGAAAGAGCTTTCGCCAATCGTTCGGGCGGTACGCCTCGGTCAATTACACGCCGAATCATATAGTGCTCCTGGATTGTCGAGAGACGATTGACACGGTTGTTATACGTGTAGCTCTCGTCGTCGGTCGCGACAAGACAGGCAACCCGCTCGTGCCCCAAGTCCTGGACGGCAAGTAAGCGTAGATGCCCATCTAGCAGAACATGTTGTCCGGAAGACTGGTTCGCAGGCGTTACGGAAAGCGGTTCGATGAGGCCTACCTCCTCAATGGAGGTTCTTATCTGCTTGAATTTACGCGATTCGACCACGGGCGCCGGTATTCTGCGCGATGGCAAGATGCAGGAGACCGGTACCGACAATGGCTCGGGGATGAATCCGAGAGTTACGCCAGTCATGTGGCACTCCCGGTTGGCCAAACGCGTTCGGCAAGATACTTCGGCAGACTGGCCAGTCCCTCCGCGCGCAAGAGGTTGATGAAGTTCTCATCGGCGAACAGCTGCCTCAATGCACCGACGACAAACAGCAACCGCTGTTGTGTGAATTCGGATTTTCTGACCATGGATTTCTGACGTTCTACCTCGCGCTCATACGTCCGCACGAGACTCGATGTCGTGACGGCTGCAGACTTGCCGGTCATATTGTGCGCAGTGCTTCGCCCGAGTGTCTTTCTGCGCTCGATGACGCGGCGAGCGCTCATCAGTTGCTTGCCCCGCAATTTTCCCGACTCATAGGCCTCCTGGAGCGCTGCCTGTATTTCCGCGTCGTTGTCGCCGGCGCCAACAATCATGAGGGCGGCATTCAGTGGAACGAGGCCTTTCTCTACTGCAACCACAAGCCTCTCTTCTCCCTGATGCAGCAGCGTGAGGATGCCGTGAACATAAGTCGGTGCAAGACCTGTTTTATCGGCAATGACCTTTGGCGCATATCCCTGCTCCTGCAATTGCCGAATGCCGGCAAGCCGTTCGAGTGGGCGACACTGTCTGCGCGCGATGTTCTCAGTCAGACTCATTACGAACGCGTCCTCATCGCTGACGCTCACCACGAGTGCGGGAATAGTCGCTTCCCCGAGCGAGCGGAACGCCTTCAATCGCCCCTCGCCGCACACAAGGAGGTACTTTTCTATGCCGCTGGCCGTTGCTCGCGGCGTGACCACGATGGGTTTCTTGAGACCGATGGTCTTGATGTTGTCGACGATTTCATGGAAAACTCGACTGTTACGTTCTCGCGGATTGATAACTTCAATCTGAGAGACGGGGACCATCCGGATTTCGCCGGGCTGCTGCCGCGAGTTCACGCTACTCTCCTGAGGCGGGCGCGCTCGGCCATGCCATAGAGGTAGTCCAGCGTATCAAAGCGATAGCTCTCAAACTCGATTGGATTCTGGTCGGCGAGGTGAATACGCGGTTGTCCAAAATCCAGACGTGGCAACAGGTAGTAGTCCAGCGCCGAAGCATTCGTGTGGTCGAGCCGCACCGCGACTGTGATATCCGGCAGGAGACTCGTATCGAAGCGCACTTTCCAATGATTGCGGCCATTGTCATGCGCCTGGCAGCGCGCGAGCACGATGCACGCCGTGAATTCGTCGTTGACCGTCAGGAGGTCGGTTGCCGGGTCGCGTATCACCGTGCCGCCCAAATCCGAGATTTTCCTCTCCGTCTGCGCAATGATTTCCGGATGCAGTTGTCGCAGGAAGCGGTTGGTCTCAATGTATCGATAATCTCGGCCGGGGGTAAAACCGACTGCCTGATAAGCACGAATTAAACTGCCGAATCGGTACACATAGACCGACGTAGAAGGCATGCCATCTGTTTCATCAATCACTACGCCGGACAGAAAACCGCGACTGCGGAACAGGTTGCGCAGTCGCTCGATTAGCTCCTCATTCGAGTAGTGACGCGCTCTCGCTCTCATGATGCCCTGAGCCGTGTAGAACGTTTCGCTTGGCACAATTGCCTGAAATGCCCCCTCCTTTCGAATCCACATGTCCGGTGTGTTGGTCACCCGCATCTTCTTCAGCTTGAACGACACCCGGTTGTAAACGTTGTTGCCGATGTATTTCTCGTTGGTCAATACTTCCCGTACCGTTGCTCGTGTCCACTCCCGGTCAAGGTCAGTCCGTACGTTCATGCCGTTCAGGCGAGCCGCGATTTCGTATTCGTCGAGCGACCCGTCGATAAACCAGTTGTAGATTAGATTGACGGTTCGCACTTCGCTTTCCGGCCCCGGCATGAGGACTACCCGGTCCGTTTGCAGGCTTTTATGCTCGCCGCGGCACAGTTCGGCTTTCATTAGACCGTGCTCATCGACCAATACGCGGCGCAGTCCATAGCCGGCCGGCCCTCCTTGCCGGAACCCCATCTCAATTAATCGGCACTGGCCAGCGAATACTTTTGCGGACAATTCTCGGCTGTACTCGCCAGCCATTGCCCGCTTTACCCCTTTCACGATGGTAGAGACAGGCGACCCGTCGTTCTCAAACTGCTCGGCGCAGTACGCAACCTGGATGCCAGCACGGCGGCAGATGTACTCGTAATACGCGCTCTCGTCGGCATCTTGGAATCGCCCCCAGCGACTCACGTCATAGACGAGGATTACGCAGAAATCCGCCTTGCCATTGGCGACATCGGAGATGAGATTTTGAAGTGCCCGGCGACCGTCGATTCGCAGACCGCTTTTACCCTCATCGGCATATGTGCGCACGATTTCGAATCCGCGGTGGGTTGCGTAGTCTCGAATTCGGTCGCGCTGATTCTCGGTCGAATACTGCTGGTGTTCGGTCGACATGCGGACGTACTCAGCTGCCCGTCCTGCCAGGGAGCCGGCTACGACTGCTGCACCCGCGTTATTGAATGACATTCTCCGCTCCGCAACTCAGACACAAACACGCGGTAGGCACCGAGCGCAAGGGGAGCCCCAAATGCGAACGCCGCGGCTTCACATCAGGCGGTGGCGTTGGAAAACGAACGGTGACAAGGCAAAGGTAGCAGGCCCGACGCCAATGTGTATCACGTCATCTCTTTGCAATCATATGGGCGGTGCTGTCGGCGCAGAGAGCACGGCTATGTGGACGGTCCACACGTCCATTTTTGCAGCGCCGGCATCATCCGCATGACGCAGCACGTAGAAGCCAGAGCCCAGCGGCCGAGGGAGTTCGATGACATCCATCTTTGCAATCGGCTTGAAACTCCGTCGTGCATTGCGCATCCGCTGCATGCTGCTGTTGCGCTCTCGATACGCCGGATGTGCAGCTCGATACTCGCGCCAATAGTTTGAGTGGCCTGCGCGCCATCTCGCCTGGGCCCGGGCCTGGTTGTCGCGATAGTCGCGGTCGATACGGAGCCGGTGGTTCTGCCAGTCGCGTCGACGAGCGCGCTGGCAAGCTTCCGACGAGCAGTAACGCTGATGGGGAACATGCGCCAGCGGCAGGAACGCGCTGCCACAGGCGAGACAGAGGCGGGGCGATTTCATGAGTGCCCTCCAGGTCGGGTTGCGACGGGCGGACGCCGACGCCTCGACCAGCCACCGAAAGCACCGGCTCGAGACGGAATCCGGCGGGGAACGTTCCGGCGCCAACGCAGACTAATTCGCTGATGGTTACGGTGTCGGTCCGGCTGACCGGCATGGCGGCCCTTCGGTTTGCTGGACTGCATGTGTACATGAGCGCCGTACCGTACAGGTGATATGCTCACGGTAAATAGGGAGAAATCCGCCATGATGGAAAAAGTCTTTCGTTTTGCTGAGTCGCACCAAAACGTCGACCGTTTCATCTCCCGGTTGGGTTGGGGCGCGGTGAGCCTTGGCGCCATTGCAGCCGTCGTCCTGGTGATAGCTTTCGCCCTGAAGTAAATCCAGTCGGGGACAGAACGGTCCCGCGAGAATCCTCGATGCCTCCTGAGCTTCCGGCCTCAGGAGGCATTTTTCCTTTGCGCGGGCGCAGGCCGAATGCCGCTAGGTTTGCCACGTCGTCAGGTGGTCCAGGTGGAATGCCACACTCACTGCGGGGAACATGCGGCAGCGGCACGAACGCGTTGCCACAGGCAAGGGGATTTCATGAGTGCCCTCCAGGTCGGGTTGCGACGGGCGGACGCCGACGCCTCGACCAGCCACCAAAAGCACTGGCTCGAGACGTACTAGAGAGCGGCTTACTCGGTAATCGCTTCGTTAAACGGCCATCGCTGTTCGCTTGGTGCGTTAGCAGGCCAAGCTCAGAAACTTGGACATTTCTTGATGGCGGACGTGCATCGAGATGGCTCGCTCACGAGCGCAAATTGCCAAAATTGCTTTATCTGAAGCGCAATTTTTTGCGGCTCTCAATACAAACCTGAGCGACGGCTGCTGATGGGAGAGGACCCGTCCCGTCGCCTGCTCCCGTACATGTCGGAGATGGCCGTGGACGGTTGTTCTCAGTTTATGCATCCACTTTCTCGCATTATGGGTTCGCCCTCAGCCCCAAACCCTTGTCCCATAAGGCGCGATTTCTCGGGTTATGGGTCTCGCTACACTGTCTTGTCGTAGGCCGCCAGAGTAATTGAGACTGGCGCCACAGTTTTGCGACCAGCAGACGCTAGTTAGTGAGACTGCCCTATACGTTTCTGTAGATGGCGTCAAAACCGGAGAAGAACGGCCCCGTAAGTTGGCAAGCTTATGGGGCCGTTTTTTCATTAATAGCGACATCCGACACGAGCGTCCGAGATGAGAGCAGCGGGATGACGAAGCTGGGGTCCTAGAGCGCGAGTATTTTCTGGAGGGCCGTTTTTCAAACTGACGTCGACAAATCGTGGAATTTGGCGAAGTCGGTGACGGTGGAGGTTACCGAGCATCTGGCAGCCTCCATGTTGTCGTTGAGAAAAAGAAACGTTTCCCGCAGAGGCGAGTACTTGCGAAGTCGCTCTCCCCGAAATCAAATCTATCCCTCCTGTCGAGTGCTCTACCAGCACAACGGGCGAAGTCGCAGCACGATTCGACGATTTCTTGGAGGCAGTCTATTCGGAGGGCCGCTCGGGGTGGTCGGAGCAAGAGCTCATATTCACCTTCGACGTATATCCCTGCTCCTGCAATTGCCGGATGCCGGCGAGGAGTTCGAGTGGTCGGCACTGCCGACGCGCAATGTTCTCCGCGAGACTCATGATGAATGCGTCTTCGTCGCTGACATTCACCACCATCGCCGGAATGGTCGTCTCGCCAAGTGAACGGAAAGCCTTCAGGCGACCCTCGCCACACACAAGCAGATACTTCTCGACGCCATCCGCTGTAGCACGTGGCGTGACCTTGATCGGCTTTTTTAGGCCAATCGCCCTGATGTTGCCGACGATTTCGTTGAAGACGCGGTTGTTACGCTCACGAGGATTGATGACCTCGATCTGGTCGACCGGAATCATCCGCACCTCACCGGTTTGTTGTTGCGGGTTCATGCCACCCTCCGGAGGCGGGCCCGCTCAGCCATGCCATAGAGATAATCAAGCGTGTCAAAACGGTAGCTCTCGAACTCAACCCTGTTCTGGTCGGCGAGGCTGATGCGCGGCTGGCCGAAATCCATGCGTGGCAGGAGGTAATAATCGAGCGCCGCGGAATTCGCGTGGTCGAGCCTAACGGCTACCGTAATGTCCGGCAGCAGGCTCGTGTCAAACCGGACCTTCCAGCGATGCCGCCCATTTTCGTGTGTCTGGCAACGCGCGAGAACGATGCAGGCAGTGAACTCATGGTTGACGGTGAGCATATCGGTGGCTGGATCGCGCTGCACTGTGCCACCGAGATCGGCGATCTTCTTCTCCGTCTGCGCAATGATTTCCGGGTGAAGCTGACGGAGGAACCGGTTGGTTTCGAGATAGCGGTAGTCGCGACCAGGCGTGAAACCCACGGCCTGGTATGCGCGGATCAGACTGCCGAACCTGTACATGTACACCGAGCTTGATGGCATGCCATCAGTCTCGTCGATAACGAGACCGGACAGAAATCCGCGATCGCGATACAGGTTCCGCAGGCGCTGAATCAGCTCTTCATTCGAATAGCGCCGGGCGCGCGCCCGCATGATGCCCTGTGCTGTGTAAAACGTCTCACCTGGTACGATGGACTGGAATGCACCTTCCTTCCGGATCCACATGTCCGGTGTATTGACGACGCGCATTTTCTTGAGTTTGAACGACACGCGGTTGTAGACGTTATTGCCGATGTATTTCTCGTTGGTCAGTACCTCCCGTACAGTCGCTCGTGTCCATTCCCGGTCGAGATTTGTGCGAACTCGCATACCATTTAACCGGGCTGCAATCTCGTATTCATTTAACGACCCGTCGATAAACCAGTTGTAGATGAGATTGATAATGCGGATTTCGCTCTCAGGCCCTGGCATAAGGATCACCCGATCGGTCTGCAGGCTCTTGTGCTCGCCGCGCTGAAGTTCTCCTTTCATGATCCCGTGCTGATCGATGAGCACGCGGCGTAAGCCATATCCTGCCGGTCCCCCCTGCCGGAAGCCGAGTTCGATCAGCCGGCACTGGCCGGCAAACACCTTGGCCGACAATTCCCGGCTGTATTCGCCGGCCATTGCCCGCTTCACGCCTTTCACGATGGTGGATAAGCGACGCGCCCAAGGGTTGTCAACGCATTGGCAGTGCGAATCAATCTTTCGCGACAAAGTTTTACGTAACTGCCGTCTAGCCCGCAAAGGCGGTCCATTTTTACGACCGCAGAGTTCGATCTTCGCACCGCCGCACTTATCCACAACCCCCTCTGGACAACTTTTGTACAAACCACCTGACACGTTGTGGGCGAAACCTTGATAAACCGGCGACCTCGCCAGGTCAGTCAAAAGTTTTCCCTGGCTCCACCGTCCTGTTCGCCCACCCTCCGCAGGGTTATCGATTCCGCATCCTCTTGATCCGTAAACGAAGATCCAAGTTATCCACAGAAAAGTGAGGTGCTTGTTAACTATTACTACGTATACATATACAAAGACTATAAAAACCAGAGAGGCATCCCCAAACCCCGCTGCGTAAACATGCACAACGCAAGCACAACAACCAAACCAGAACCAACCCCCTCAAACCAACGGCAAACAAATCTCCGTCAGCAACTCCGCTGGCGCAGTCTCCTTCGGACTATTCAAATACTCCTCAAACACCGGCGCATCCGCAGCCTCACGCCCCGACTGCACGAGCCACGTCCCATACAACCACTCATAAGCCGCCCGCATATCGCTATACGGTCCCTTATGCCGCAACACCGCGTACTCCCCACCCTTCACATGCGCCACCGAAACCGGCGGACTGACCGTCACCGAAGCCTGCACTGGATGCGGCAACAACACCCCAGCCTTAGACCGCAACTCATCCTCCGCAACAACACCAGGATCGTCGTAGTAAATCCCGATCATGCGCATCTGTCCCGCCAGCAAATTATGTTTCGCCAACCAGCCGAACAGTCCATCGAACGCCTTGCCGATCTGCATATACGATCCGACGTGATCCACCGACAAAACCTCCATCGGCTCCACGTTACGAATCACCACTTCACGCATTGCCATTTGATCGTCTCCTGAAAGTGCCGGACGAAACCGGCTATGCGTACCCTGCTTGCGATACTGCGCGGGCGGAATACCAAAAACCGCGCGGAAGGTGCGAGTGAAAGACTGCAAACTGCTATAGCCCGAGCGCTCGGCAATTTCAGCGATCGGCATCGAGCCATTCGCCAGATACCCTGCTGCGCGATGCAAGCGCAAGCGACGCACGGTCGTCGCCACCGTCTCGCCATACATCGCCTGAAAGATGCGATGCCAGTGATACGGCGACATGCAGGCGATTTGCGCGAGACGATCGATATCCAGCGGTTCGTCGAGATGATCGTAAATATGGTCAAGCACGCGGCCCAGCCGCGTTTCGTAGCGCGCCCGATTGTCCGATTGGTTCATGACTAAGTGGCCAACAAAGAGAAGATTGCCGAAGGGATGCGAATCAAAGTACCACGTCCCCATTTACCAAATCCTGCGAACTTGGCCAAAGCGCGCTTGAACGGAATTAAGCGTTCACTGACACAATCGCGCCCGAACTTTGCCGAATTTCGATAACACGTTGAATAATGGCTTACTACCATCGGCTGAAGCCTGTCCGCCCATGCACCGCAAAGCCTTGCGGCGTCGAGCAAGCGAAAACATCAGGAGCACCCGATGAAATCAGAGTCAAAAAGTCAGCACGTCGGTAAAGTCACGCATCACGAGTTGAAGCAGACGCTCGGCACGTGGCAACTGTGGGGGATCGCGGTCGGTTTGGTCATTTCCGGCGAGTATTTCGGCTGGAGCTACGGCTGGGCGAGCGCCGGCACGCTCGGCTTCGTCATCACGGCGGTTTTTATTGCCGCGATGTACACCACCTTCATTTTCAGTTTCACCGAACTCACCACGTCGATTCCGCATGCGGGCGGCCCGTTCGCTTACGCGCGCCACGCTTTTGGCCCGACCGGCGGTTATCTGGCGGGCGCGGCGACCTTAGTCGAATTCGTGTTCGCACCGCCGGCGATCGCACTCGCGATCGGCGCCTATCTGCACGTGCAGTTTCCGGGTCTCGAACCGAAACACGCGGCGATGGGCGCGTATCTCGTCTTCATGGCGCTGAATATCGTAGGCGTGCAAATCGCCGCGGCTTTCGAGTTGTGCGTGACGCTGCTCGCGATCTTCGAATTGCTGGTGTTCATGGGCGTCGTGTCGCCGGGGTTCCAGTGGGCGAATTTCACGAAGGGCGGCTGGTCTGGCGCGGACACCTTCAGCATGGGTTCGTTCCACGGCATGTTCGCGGCAATTCCCTTCGCGATCTGGTTCTTCCTCGCGATTGAAGGCGTGGCGATGGCTGCTGAAGAAGCCAAGAATCCCAAGCGTTCGATTCCGATTGCTTACGTCGCCGGTATTCTGACCTTGGTCGTGCTAGCCATCGGCGTGATGGTGTTCGCAGGCGCCGCCGGCGACTGGACCAAGCTGTCGAACATCAACGATCCGCTGCCGCAGGCCATGAAATTCATCGTCGGTGAACATAGCGGCTGGATGCATATGCTGGTGTGGCTCGGCCTGTTCGGACTCGTCGCGTCGTTTCACGGCATCATCCTCGGCTATTCACGTCAGATCTTCGCGCTGGCTCGCGCCGGTTATCTGCCGGAGTGGCTTTCCAAGGTGCATCCGCGCTTCAAGACGCCGCATCGCGCGATCATCGCGGGTGGCGTGGTCGGCATCGCCGCGATCTATAGCGACGAGCTGATCCAGTTCGGCGGCCAGACGCTGACGGCGAACATCGTGACGATGTCCGTATTTGGCGCTATCGTGATGTATATCATCAGCATGTTGTCGCTGTTCAAGCTGCGCCGCTCGGAGCCGAACATGGAACGCCCGTTCCGCGCGCCGCTGTTTCCGTTCTTCCCGGCGTTCGCGCTGGTGGCCGCGGTGATTTGTCTGGCTACGATGGTCTACTTCAACTTCCTGGTGGCCGTCGTGTTCGCGATCTTCCTCGCGCTCGGCTACGTCTACTTCCTGTTGACGCGCCATCAACGCGAAGCGGCACCGTCGGACGCTTTGCTCGAAGAGTGACGAATCGAGCCGCTGCGCAAGCAGCGGCGATGGAGTCGTAAAGATGAGCTACACCGAGACAATCGGCAGCCGCACGTATCGCTTTGCCGACCTGAAGACCTTGATGGCGAAGGCCAGTCCGCAGCGTTCCGGCGATCAACTCGCGGGCGTCGCGGCGGCAAGCGAGGAAGAGCGCGTCGCGGCCAAAATGGCGCTCGCGCAGGTGCCGCTGCGCACGTTTCTCAACGAAGCGCTGATCCCGTACGAGAGCGACGAAGTCACGCGTCTGGTGATCGACGATCACTCGCCGCAAGCGTTCGCCGAGATCTCGCATCTGACGGTCGGCGATTTCCGCAACTGGCTGCTGAGCAGCACGACCGATGCCGACGCGCTCACGCGTATCACCGCCGGCCTCACGCCGGAAATGGTCGCTGCAGTCTCGAAGCTGATGCGCAATCAGGATCTGATCGCGGCGGCGCGCAAGCGTCCGGTGATTACGCGCTTTCGCAATACGATCGGCTTGCCCGGTCACATGTCGGTGCGTCTGCAACCAAATCATCCGACTGATGATGTCAAAGGTATCGCCGCGTCGATGCTCGACGGCCTGATGTACGGTTGCGGCGACGCGATGATCGGCATCAATCCGGCCAGCGACAATCTTGCCGCGATCACCAAGCTACTGCTGATGATCGACGACTTCCGCCAACGCTATCAGGTGCCCACGCAATCGTGCGTGCTGACTCACGTCACGAACACGATCGCGGCGATAGAAAAAGGCGCGCCGGTCGATCTGGTGTTTCAATCGATTGCCGGAACGGAGAAAGCGAACGCGGGTTTCGGTATTTCGCTTGCGCTGTTGCAGGAAGCGTATGAAGCCGGGTTGTCGCTGAATCGAGGCACTGTCGGCAATAACCTGATGTATTTCGAAACCGGGCAGGGCAGTGCCTTGTCGGCCGATGCCCATTTCGGTGTCGATCAACAGACATGCGAAGTCCGCGCCTACGCAGTGGCACGCAAATTCAATCCGTTTCTGGTGAACACGGTGGTCGGCTTCATCGGACCGGAGTATCTCTACGACGGCAAGCAGATCACGCGCGCGGGTCTCGAAGACCACTTCTGCGGCAAGCTGCTCGGCGTGCCGATGGGTTGCGACATCTGCTATACGAATCACGCCGAAGCCGATCAGGACGACATGGATAACCTGCTCACGCTACTCGGCGTGGCGGGTATCAATTTCATCATGGGCATTCCAGGTGCGGACGATGTGATGCTCAACTACCAAAGCACCTCATTCCATGACGCCCTGTATGTGCGCGATGTGCTCGGCCTGCGTCGTGCACCGGAATTCGAAGAATGGTTAGAGTCCATGCAGATCACCGACGCGCGTGGCACGTTGCTGAGCGCATCGTCACAGCAACCGCTGCTGCAAGGCGCGAATGACTGGATAGGCATCGCATGAGCGACTTCCTCGAAAAGAATCCATGGAACGCATTGCGGCAGTTCACCAACGCGCGCATCGCGTTGGGCCGTGCGGGTAACAGTTTGCCGACTGCACCGTTGCTGGCGTTCAACCTGTCGCATGCGCAGGCACGCGACGCGGTGCATCATCCGCTCGATACGGACGTGCTGCACGAACAGTTGCGTGCGCAAAGTTTCACCACACTGGATGTGCATAGCGCCGCGCCCGATCGCGAGCATTATTTGCGGCGTCCGGATCTCGGCAGGCGCTTGAGCGATGAGAGCCGCGCAGCACTTGGACAACTCAAGGTGGATTCACCCGAAGTGGTCTTCGTCATCGCAGATGGTCTCTCTGCATTCGCTGCTTCGAAGCAATCGATTCCGCTGCTGCAAGCCGTTTGCGCAAAACTCACGGACTGGAAGATCGGTCCCGTAGTTGTCGCACGTCAGGCCCGCGTCGCGCTCGGTGACGAAATCGGCGAACTGCTTGGTGCCAAACTGGTTGTGATGTTGATCGGCGAGCGACCGGGTTTGAGTTCGCCCGATAGTCTCGGTATCTACCTGACTTACGCGCCGAAAGTAGGCTGCAGTGATGCGCAACGCAACTGCATTTCCAACGTGCGTCCCGAAGGTCTTAACTACGAGTTAGCGGCACACAAGTTGCACTATCTGCTGACGCACGCAAGACGCCTGGGTCTCACTGGCGTTGGTTTGAAAGACGACAGCGATTCACTGTTAGCGAGTACGCCGACAACACCCGCGGTCGGCGACGACTCGAACTAGGCGCGACACAGAAACGCTAAGCATCCGCCCGTTCCACCGGATGCGTTTCCAACCACGCGTTCTCTTCATCCTCGAAGAGCCGTGAGCGCGTCAAAAACCGCAACCCGCTCGGCCGCTCCAAAGAAAACATCCCGCCATTTCCCGGCACCACATCGATGATCAACTGCGTGTGCTGCCAGTATTCGAACTGCGATTCGCTCATATAAAACGGCACGCCGGCAATCGTGCCCAGTTTCACATCGGACGAGCCGACCATGAACTCGCTCTGAGGGAACATCATCGGTGCGCTGCCGTCGCAGCATCCACCGGATTGGTGAAACAGCACGGCCCCGTGTTCCGCGCATAGCTTATCGATCAAATCGACCGCAGCAGGCGTGGCGATCACGCGGGCTACTTCCTTCTCATCAGCCATCACATGCCCTCGTTGAAAAAGAGCGAGCCGCGCAATGCGGCCCGCTCGTACAGGGTTGTTGCGCTCAGAAGAAACCGAGCGGCTTATCGCTATAGCTGACGAGCAGGTTCTTGGTCTGCTGATAGTGATCGAGCATCATCTTGTGATTTTCGCGGCCGATGCCCGATTGCTTGTAGCCACCGAATGCAGCATGCGCCGGATACGCGTGATAGCAGTTGGTCCACACGCGGCCCGCCTGGATTTGCCGGCCGAAGCGATAGGCGCGCGTACCGTCACGTGTCCATACACCGGCGCCCAGACCGTAGAGCGTATCGTTGGCGATCTCGAGCGCTTCCTCTTCGTTCTTGAACGTCGTCACAGAAACGACCGGTCCGAAGATTTCTTCCTGGAAGATGCGCATCTTGTTGTGGCCGCGGAATACCGTCGGCTTCACGTAGTAGCCTTTGCTCAGTTCGCCGTCGAGCGTATTGCGCTCACCGCCGATGAGACATTCCGCACCTTCCTGCTTGCCGAGATCGACGTACGACAGGATTTTTTCCAGTTGTTCCTGCGAGGCTTGTGCGCCGATCATCGTCTTCGTGTCGAGCGGATGGCCTTGCGTGATCGCTGCCACACGCTTCAACGCGCGCTCCATGAAGCGGTCGTAAATCTTTTCATCGATCAGCACACGCGACGGACACGTGCACACTTCGCCCTGATTCAGCGCGAACATCGTGAAGCCTTCGAGTGCCTTGTCGAAATAGCTGTCGTCCGCATTCATCACGTCGGCGAAGAAAATGTTCGGGCTCTTGCCGCCGAGTTCGAGCGTCACCGGAATGATGTTCTGGCTCGCGTACTGCATGATCAGGCGGCCGGTCGTCGTCTCACCCGTGAACGCGATCTTCGCGATGCGCTTGCTCGATGCGAGCGGCTTGCCGGCTTCGAGGCCGAAACCGTTCACCACGTTCAGCACGCCCGGCGGCAACAGATCGTGGATCAGTTCGAGCAGCACGAGAATCGACGCAGGCGTTTGCTCGGCCGGCTTCAGCACGATGCAATTGCCGGCGGCCAATGCAGGCGCGAGCTTCCACACCGCCATCAGGATCGGGAAATTCCACGGAATGATCTGGCCGACCACGCCGAGCGGCTCGTGGAAGTGATACGCGACGGTGTCGTCGTCGATCTGGGAGAGCGAGCCTTCCTGCGCGCGCACGGCGCCGGCGAAATAGCGGAAATGGTCGATGGCTAGCGGGATATCCGCGGCCATGGTTTCGCGTAGCGGCTTGCCGTTGTCGATCGTTTCAGCCACGGCGATGCGCTGCAGATTCGCTTCCATCCGGTCGGCGATACGGTTCAGGATGTTCGCGCGTTCGGTGGTCGAGGTCTTGCCCCACGCTGCCTTCGCACGATGCGCAGCGTCGAGGGCGAGTTCGATATCGGCTTCGCGTGAGCGCGGGATCGACGTGAACGGCTCACCGGTGATCGGTGACACGTTGTCGAAGTACTCGCCGCCCACCGGCTTTACCCATTCGCCGCCGATAAAATTTCCATACTGCTTTTTGTACGGGAATTCGGTAGTCAGAAACTGCATCTCTGCGTGATTCATCTGTGTGCTCCTCACATGTTTGAATGGGCTATATTCGGCGCGATATTTCGCTAGCCGCGACAGACTAGAGCCAGAACTGTGCCAATGCACCGCGCTGGTGAGCTGTGCACGTGCAGCAGGCACGCCCGCAGGCATGGCGCGCAGACCTGTTCACCTTGTCAAACGATGAACGTCTCGTTTCTGATCAGTGTGCGCAGCCCTGTTCATGGATTGAACAGGCCGGGAGCATGTGCGGCCGAGGTCAAAGCAATGTAAGGAGCGAATCCGTTCGGCATGGGAATTGCCTTCCAGATCTCCTCAATACTTCGATTTCGTAGATCCGGTATGACGATTGAATTCCGAACCGACAGCCTGACACCATCGACGCACGCACAACAGCCGAGCTTTTGCGTGCAGACCTGTGTCGCCTACGACGCCGACGAGCAGGCGCGCAACCTCCATGGCTGGAGCCAGACCTACGACCAGTTGACTGCGGGCCGCTTCGTCGGCGGTTTGACGGAGTTGTGCCTCGACCACATGCAGGTGTTTGTCGAAACCACCAGCCACACGCTGCGGCAGACCTGCGAGGTGCAGGAAGACGCCTACTGGTTCGGCATTCCGACTTGCCCCGAGGGTTCCGGTCGTATCGATACGCAGGTGATCTCGAGCGATGCGCTCGCGTTTCGTCCGGGCGGGATCGAATTTGAATTGCTGACTTCGGCGGGCTACGAGATTTTCGGTGTGGTGGTGAAGGGGGAAGTGCTGCGCCGCTACGCGGCGGAAGTGGAGCGGGTCGGTCTGGCCGAGCATCTGCCGAACACGGAAGTCGTGTCGATCGGCACGGCTCGCAAGGAGCGCTTGTGCGCGTCGCTGCGTCAGCTTCTCGATGACGGTGCGGCGAACGGCGCGCCGCTGTCCTCGTTTGCACGCAACAATTTGCAGGGCTCGGTGCTGGCCTCGTTGTTCGACGTCGGTGCGTTACCGGCCAATGGGCAGATTGAAATGCCCACGCGTGGGCGGCGTCAGTCGATCGTGTCGGAAGCGCGTGAGTATGTTCTGGCCAATCGCGAGCGCGCGATCAACGTGCCGGAGTTGTGCGAGCGACTGCATGTGAGCCGCCGCACTTTGCAATACTGCTTTCAGGATGTGTTGGGTATGGCGCCCGCCACGTATTTACGCACGATCCGCCTGAACGGTGCGCGACGAGATCTGTGCAACGCGTCACGTGATTCGCGTTCAGTTCAGGATATCGCAGCGGCGTGGGGCTTCTGGCATCTGAGCCAGTTTGCGACCGACTACCGGAAGCTGTTCGGCATGCGGCCTTCCGATACCTTAAAGGCCGCCTTTGGCGCTCACCAGGCAACGGGTCGCCGTTCGTTCTCTCATTAGCGCTGCGCCGCCGCGCCGCATTGCTGGCAGAAACGTGCGCCGGCCGGCAGCAAGGCTTGGCACTCTTTGCATGCGGCCGACGCCAGTGACGCGCCGCATTGCTGACAAAAGCGGGCGCTTGTCGTGTTGACGGCCCGACAACCCGAACAGGTTACGCCGGTCGTCAACGTCGATGCGGGCGGCGGCCTGCCGCCATTACCATCGTCCCGCGAGCCGTTGCCGTCTCCGCGTCCCCAGTCGCCATGTCCGCTACTCCGATACCCACCGCCGTGGTGACCGCCGCCGCGATGCCCGCTCAACATCTTTTCCCAGAATCCCATGTCAACCTCCCTTTTCCGGCAATTGAAACGGGCCTGCTGCCGCACACTTAACTGCGCAACAGCCGCAAGCCATTCGCCACCACCAGCAGGCTCGCGCCCACATCGGCGAATACGGCCATCCACATCGTGCCCAGACCCATCATCGTCAGCACGAGGAAGACGCTCTTGATGCCGAGCGCCAGTGTGATGTTCTGCACCAGCACCGAATGCGTTGCCTTCGACAAACGGATGAACTGCGGAATCTTGCGCAGATCGTCGTCCATCAAGGCGACGTCGGCGGTTTCGATTGCGGTGTCGGTGCCCATCGCGCCCATCGCGAAGCCGATGTCGGCGCGTGCCAGTGCCGGGGCGTCGTTGATGCCGTCGCCGACCATGCCCACCGTCGCGCCTTCCTGTGACCACTGCGCCACCGCGTTCAGCTTGTCTTCAGGCAACTGATTGCCGCGTGCTTCGTCGATACCGACCTGCTGCGCGATCGCGGCGGCCGTGTGCGGGTTGTCGCCGGTGAGCATGGCGGCGCGCACGCCGAGGCGCTGCAACTCGGCGATAGCGGTGCGGCTCGTGTCCTTCACCGTATCCGCGACGGCGAACAGCGCGAGCACACGTTCGGCATCCACCAGCATCACGACGGTTTTGCCTTGTCCCTCGAGCGTATCCAGCCGCGCTTCGAGCGACGCCGAGCAGCGCCCGAGCTCTTCGACCAGCCGATGATTGCCGAGCCAATACGGCAAGCCGTCGATGTCGCCGCGCACACCACGACCCGCCAGTGCCTCGAACGCCTCGACCGTGGCGCTGGTGCTAGCGATGCTGTCGCTTTTCGCCGCTGCCGCGATCGCCATCGACACCGGATGATCCGAGCGGCCCGCAAGACTCGCCGCGAGCGTCCTGCAACGAGCGACGTCGACGTCGGCCAGTATCTCGAACTCGGTTTGCACCGGCTTGCCGTGCGTGATCGTGCCGGTTTTGTCGAGCGCGAGCCGGCTCAGCTTGCGGCCCTGTTCGAGATAGGCGCCGCCTTTGATCAAGATGCCTTTGCGAGCGGCCGCAGCAAGGCCGCTGACGATCGTCACCGGTGTCGAGATCACCAGTGCGCACGGACAGGCAATCACCAGCATCACGAGCGCCTTGTAGACCCATTCGTGCCACTGTCCGCCGAACAGCAAGGGCGGCAGCACCGCCACGGCGAGCGCGGCGGCGAACACGATCGGCGTGTAGACGCGCGCGAACTGATCGACGAAACGCTGCGTCGGCGCTTTGGTACCTTGTGCTTCCTCGACCGCGTGGATGATGCGCGCGAGCGTGGTGTTGCTGGCCGCGGCCGTGACGCGGTAGTCGAACGAACCGGCCTGATTGATCGTGCCGGCGAAGACCGCGTCGCCAACGGTCTTGTCGACGGGCAGGCTTTCACCGGTGATCGGCGCCTGATCGACGCTCGAGCGGCCCGCGACGATTTCTCCGTCGAGCGCGATCCGCTCACCTGGCTTCACACGCACCACCGCGCCGAGTGCGATCGCCTTGAGGTCCAAGAGACGCCAGCTGCCGTCCGCTTGCTGCACGCTCGCCTGTTCGGGCGTCAACTGCATCAAGCCTTGGATAGCATTGCGGGCGCGGTCGAGCGACTTCGCTTCGATCAGTTCGGCGATCGTGAAGAGCACCATCACCATCGCGGCCTCCGGCCACTGTTGCAGGATCAGCGCGCCGGTTACCGCAATGCTCATCAGCGCATTGATGTTGAGGTTGCCGTTGCGGATCGCGACCCAGCCCTTCTTGTACGTCGTGAGGCCGCAGGAGGCGATCGCGAGGAGCGCCAGACACGCTGCCAGCCAGACGGGGGCACCAAGCCAGCCCGCAGCCTCTGAGCCCACCGCAGCGATACCTGCGAGCGCCAGCGGCCACCACGGCTTCGACGGCGCTTGAGGCGCGGCGGCTGCCGTGTCCGGATTCGCGTCTGCCAGTTCAGGCGTGAAGTCGAGCGAACGGATTGCGGCGAGGATCGTTTCGAGGGCGTCCGGCGCGTGCACGACGGTCAACACGTGCTGCATCAGGTTGAAGTCCATGCTGCGCACGGACGGCATGCGGCTGAATTTCTTGCGGATCAGCGCTTCTTCGGTCGGGCAGTCCATCTGCATGATGCGGATCGCGGTGCGCAGATCGCTGCCGACGGCTTCCGATTGCGGGAGCTTGACCGGCGGGGCCGCAGCGTGCGCGGTTCCGCAGCAGGACGCCTCGGCGTGGCTGCGGGCGTGTGCGTGGTCGTGATTGAGCTCGTTCGCTGCGCCGCCATGGCTGCAGCTTTCACCGTGCTCGTGAGCCTGTGCTTCGTGGTCATGCGCCTGGTCGGGGTCATGTGCTTCGCGGCCGTGACCGCAGCTTTCGCCGTGCTCGTGAGCGTCTTCACGAGCACCCGCCTCATGTCCGTGACCGCAGGATTCGGGATGACCGTGGCCATCCGCTTTCTCATCGGAATGGTCGCGGACATGCCCGTCATGCCCGTGGGCACTGGCTTTGGCCCGTTCCGGGCGATCCGCTTCGGCGAGGTTGGCGTGAGGCATGGGTGGCTTCCTGGTTCGATTTGTGGTCTAGTAAACACCTTGAAGCCACTACAAGGTCAAGGCCGCATTCCGGAGGGACCATGAAAATTGGCGAACTGGCGAAAATCGCCCACTGCACGACCGAAACCATCCGTTTCTACGAAAAAGAGGGCCTGTTGCCCGAAGCGGAGCGCACCGAAGCCAATTACCGCAGTTATTCGGCCCGACACGTCGAACGGCTGCGCTTCATCCGCAACTGCCGCGCGCTCGACATGACCCACGACGAAATCCGTGCGTTGCTGCGTCTAACAGACGCACCGGCAGACGGCTGCGGCGGCATCAATACCCTGATCGACGAGCACATTGCGCACGTCGACACGCGTATCGACGAATTGAAGCAACTGAAAGCGCAACTGACCACGCTGCGCGAGCAATGCCACGGCGAGCAGGCCGTTGAAGACTGCGGCATCGTCCAGGGCCTCACCGAAATGGACGTGGGCGCCACGCGCGCGCGGCATACGCATCTGGGTTAAAGCGCTCTGCCCATGCGGCCGGCGCCGCCGACCACGGCAGTGACAGCATTCCCGGCTGGGCCACTTATCCGGCTCACCCAATAAACAATCGAATCCAGTTGGAGAATCAACGTGTTTACCTGTAGAAACCAGCCCTGCGGCGAGCAGTGGGAAATGTCGGACGTCGTCATCAAGAATGAAGGGCAGGGGCTCCTGTTCCGTTGCCCGATGTGCGGCGCGCGCAATTACGTCGAACGTTTCGACGGGGAAGATGGCTCGGTGCTGTACGAGCAGATCGAAGGCCGTCCCGCCACCGGCCCCATGGCCGAGTAGTCCCTGGCCTTCAGTCTCTTCAGCCTCTTCCGTCGATAGCGAGCCCTCACCCTATGAACACTCCCACTCAAGCCGGCGCGCCGTTTAGCCAGCTACCGCTACCGCCCGCCACGCTCGCCAACCTGGCGCAACTCGGCTATGTCGAGATGACGCCGATTCAGGCCGCGAGCCTGCCGATCGCGCTGGCGGGTAACGATCTGATCGCCCAGGCGAAAACCGGCAGCGGCAAGACCGCGGCGTTTTCGCTGGCGTTGCTCAACCGCCTCGATGTGCGCAACTTCGCCGTGCAGGCGATGGTGCTGTGCCCGACGCGTGAACTCGCCGACCAGGTCACGCAGGAAATCCGCCGTCTGGCGCGCGCCGAAGAAAACATCAAAGTGCTGACGCTGTGCGGCGGCACGCCGATGCGTCCGCAAACGGCCAGCCTCGAACACGGTGCGCATATCGTGGTCGGTACGCCGGGCCGGATCATGGATCACCTCGAGCGCGGCAGCCTGCCGTTGCAGTCGCTCAACACGCTGGTGCTCGACGAAGCCGACCGCATGCTCGACATGGGTTTCTTCGACGACATCGCGACCGTCGTGAAGCAATGCCCGAAAGAGCGGCAAACGCTGCTGTTCTCCGCGACGTACCCCGAAGGCATCGTCAAACTCAGCCAGCAATTCCTGCGTAATCCGAAGGAAGTGAAGCTCGCCGAGCGGCACGACAACACCAAGATTCGTCAGCGCTTCTATGAAGTGACTGAGGACCAGCGTCTGCATGCCGTCGGTCTGTTGCTGAACCATTATCGTCCGGTGAGCACGCTGGCGTTTTGCAACACCAAGCAGCAGTGCCGCGATCTGCTCGACGTGCTGCGCGCGCAGGGCTTTCATGCGTTGGCGTTGCATGGCGAACTCGATCAGCGTGAACGCGATCAAGTGCTGATCCAGTTCGCAAACCGGAGTTGCTCGGTGCTGGTTGCCACGGACGTTGCCTCGCGCGGTCTCGACATCGCGGAGCTGGAAGCAGTGATCAACGTCGACGTGACGCCGGACCCGGAAGTGCACGTGCACCGCATCGGCCGCACGGGTCGCGCCGATCAGGAAGGCTGGGCGCTGAGTCTCGCCAGCATGAACGAGATGGGCCGCGTGGGCAGTCTCGAACAGGCGCAAAAGCGTGAGGTCGAGTGGCACAAGCTGGCCGATCTCAAGCCGGCGAGCAACGAGCGTCTGCTGCCGCCGATGGAAACGCTGCAGATTCTCGGCGGCCGCAAGGAAAAGATCCGTCCGGGCGACGTGCTCGGCGCGCTGACCGGTGAAGCAGGTTTCGCTGGTTCGCAGATCGGCAAGATTAACGTGACCGAAATGTCCACCTACGTGGCCGTGGAGCGTAGCGTCGCGCGCGAGGCACTGCGCAAGCTCAGCGGGGGCAAGGTGAAGGGCAAGAAGGTCAAAGTTCGCATGATGGACGACGCCTGATCGTCGATTAGTTTGCTTTTGACGGCTGCGACCGCCTGGTCGCAGCCGGATTGTTCTGCAGCGCCACTGCGC
Organism: Paraburkholderia sp. SECH2; assembly: GCF_030464795.1. NCBI lineage: Bacteria > Pseudomonadati > Pseudomonadota > Betaproteobacteria > Burkholderiales > Burkholderiaceae > Paraburkholderia > Paraburkholderia sp. SECH2. The sequence goes on along the minus strand of NZ_JALPRH010000011.1, from coordinate 82,171 downwards.
GCCGTCGTTGCAAATAGCAGCAATCAGCAGCAAATCGCCCCATCGCATTACCGCTCCGCATCACATTACGTCATACCTCTGCTGTTTTCCGTGCGCTCCATGCGCCTGCATTTCTCCCGCCAAACCCCCGATTTCATTGCCATAGCCTGCTCCAGCACGGCATTGCGCGAGCCATGACGTAAACGCATGCCGCGCATGACAAAGTTTCGATTGTGACGGTTCTTTGGCTGATGCCTAATCATCGAACCGGATGGGACCGCCGTGCTGTGGGCAGTCCGCGAATCCGCTGCCGGATGGAGAAAGGGAGAAAGCCTTATGCAGAGCGCCATGCAAGCCCGCTCGAAACTGCCTGATGTAGGCACGACGATTTTTACCGTGATCGGCCAACTGGCTGCGCAATACGATGCGCTGAACCTGTCGCAAGGTGCGCCGAATTTCGCGCCCGACGCGAAGCTGATCGACGGTGTCGCGCAAGCCATGCGCGCCGGCCATAACCAGTACGCGCCGATGGCCGGCATCGGCGCCCTGCGCGAAGCGCTCGCCGACAAGGTCGAGACGCTGTACGGCGTGCGCTACGACCCGTCGAGCGAAGTCACGGTGATTGCCAGCGCCAGCGAAGGCCTGTATTCGACGATCAGCGCCTTGGTGCATCCGGGCGATGAAGTGATTTACTTCGAGCCGTCATTCGATAGCTACGGCCCGATCGTTCGGCTGCAAGGCGCAACGCCGATCGCGATCAAACTGTCGCTCACCGATTTCCGCGTCGATTGGGACGAGGTCGCCGCCGCGATCACGCCGAAGACGCGCATGATCATCATCAACACGCCGCACAACCCGACCGCGACCGTGTTCAGCGAGGCCGACATCGCGCGTCTGAAGGCCGTGACGCGCAACACCGACATCGTGATTCTCGCCGACGAGGTCTACGAACACGTGGTGTTCGACGGCGCCAAACATCAAAGCATGGCCTGCGATTCCGAACTCGCTGAACGTAGCGTGATCGTGTCATCATTCGGCAAGTCGTATCACGTGACCGGTTGGCGCGTCGGCTATTGCCTCGCGCCCGCTGCGCTCATGGACGAGATTCGCAAAGTCCATCAGTTCATGGTGTTTTCTGCTGATACGCCGATGCAGTACGCGTTTGTCGATGCGCTGGCCAATCGCGAGAGCTACCTCGGCCTGTCCGCGTTCTATCAGAAGAAGCGCGATCTGCTCGCCCATGCGTTGCGCGAGTCGCGCTTCGAATTGCTGCCGAGCGAAGGCAGCTTCTTCATGCTCGCGCGTTTCCGCGGTTTCTCCGAGGAAAGCGATAGCGACTTCGTGCTGCGCCTGATTCGCGATGCGCGTGTCGCGACGATTCCGCTGTCGGCGTTTTATACCGACGGCACGGATTCAGGTTTGATCCGCCTGAGCTTCTCGAAAGACGACGCGACCTTGATCGAAGGCGCGCGACGTCTGTGCGAAATCTAATTTGACAGCAGTATGATCGTCGCGCGGTCACGTCGTTACGCATCAGCGCGCAGCATACTGCGTTACAACAATATCGAAGGAAAAGGGACCCGTTATGAAATTGCTCAAGCCTCTACTGGCGCTGGCCTGCGCATTCGCGTCGATTGCTGCGTCGTCAGCCGCGATCGCCGCCGACACCTCGACGCTGCGTTTCGGACTCGAGGCGCAGTATCCGCCGTTCGAATCGAAAGGGCCGAACGGTGAGTTGCAAGGTCTCGACATCGACGTCGGCAATGCCGTGTGCGTCGCTGCGCACATGACGTGCAAATGGGTCGAAACCTCGTTCGACGGCTTGATTCCCGCGCTGCAAGGCCGCAAGTTCGACGCGATCAATTCGGCGATGAACGCCACCGAGCAGCGCCGTCAGGCGATCGATTTCACGACGGTCGTGTATCGCGTGCCGACGCAACTGATCGCGAAGCGCGACAGCGGTTTGCTGCCGACGCCGGAATCGTTGAAGGGCAAACGCGTCGGCGTGTTGCAGGCGTCGATTCAGGAAACCTTCGCGAAGGCGCATTGGGAACCGGCGGGTGTCACCGTCGTGCCGTATCAGGATCAGAACCAGGTCTATACGGATCTGCTGGCGGGCCGACTCGATGCGACGCTCGTTCTCGCGCCGGCCGGCCAGACAGGATTTCTGTCGAAGCCTACCGGCAAGGACTACGCGTTCGTCGGGCAGCCGGTGCGTGATGACAAGATTCTCGGCAGCGGTATCGCCTACGGGATTCGCAAGGGTGACACCGCGTTGCGTGACCAGCTGAACGCGGCGATTGCGAAGGTCCAGGCCGACGGCACGGTGAAGACGCTGGCGGCGAAGTATCTCGGCAATATCGACATCACGCCGAAGTAACTTATTGACCGTATTGCTGATCGTGCGCGGCGGGTGCCGCATTGCGATCGACGCCGCGAAATTCGTTCTCGGCGTCGATCATGCGGCGCTTGAGCATCGGCACGTTGTTGACTACGCGCAAGCTCGTGCGCATGGCGCTCAACGCCATTCTTCCGACCACCGGCCGATGCAACGCGCCGCGCGCGTCGAACTGCTTGCGCGATTCCGCGACCGCATGAAAACCGTAGCGGCGCATCTCCTCTTCGTAACCCGCGACGGCGTCGTAGCCCGACAGCTTGCCCTGTTGTGCGTCGGCGAGACGCGCAGCGAGTAGTGCGGCATCGCGCAGTGCGGTATTCGCACCGACGCCGCGGCCCGGCGTCATCAGATGCACTGCGTCACCCAGGACCGTGACGTTGGTGGTCGGCCATGCATCGACAGGCACCGACGTGCGCACATCGACGCTGAAAGTGGTGGAAGGATCCGATGCGCGAATCAGGGCGCGCAGATTGGGATGCCAGCCATCGGTGATCTGCGTCGCGAGTGCGAGTAACGCGGCCGGTCCGAGCGATTTGGGATCGGCCGGCAAGTTGTGCAGTGCGCCCCAGACACCCCACATCAGATAGTCGCGCGTGTTGTCGTAGAGCAATCCGGGCCAGCGCGAGAGCAACTCGGCGTCGTTGCTGCCGATGCCTTCCTTCATTCCGCCGCCGTCCGCGCGCCACGGAAATTCCATCACATGGATGATGCCGCCATAGCCTTTCGGCGCGTTGATCAGCGTCATGCCGTCGAGCACCTTGGGCGGCAGCAGCGCGCGTGATGTTTCGTCCATCGGCACCTTCGCGCCGATGCTGACGATGCCGGTGTTTTCAAGCTTCGCGTGCGGCAGGAGTTGGCGACGCACCTTCGAACGCGCGCCGTCCGCACCGACCAGCAGATCGGCAGTCACATGCGTGCCGTCCGCGAAATGCGCGGTGACGCTGCCGTCGTCGTTCTGCTCGTACGACGTGAACGTCTTGTCGAAGTGCACTTGTGATTCGAGACCTGTCAGCAGGACTTGCCTGAGCGTCATCCGGCTGACCGATTTGCCGCCGCTCATCGATTCGTCTTCAAGCGGTACCGTGAGCAATTCGGTCATGCGCTCGGTCAGGATGTTGAAGCGGCCGGGTGTACGCGCGCAGGTCGCGAGAAAGGTCGCATAGAGTTCGGGCGGAAGACACGCTTCCAGCGACGCGAGCCCGTGCGGATTGATGCCGACGCGATAGCCCTGCAAACCGTCCGCGCGCGTGCGGTCGCGTTCGTAGACATTCACGTTGATGCCGGCGCGCTTCAAGCCGTGCGCCAGACAGAGACCGCCCGTGCCGGCCCCGATCACGATCACCTCCATGGGTTCACGACTCATGACTTCGCCTCCTTCTTTGCGGCAGGTTGGACAAGCCGGTACTTGTATTCACCGGCCGGCAGCGTGAAACGTTGAGCGATTTCTTCTATCCATTCCTGGCTCCAGGTGAGCGTGCCAGCTTTCAGATCGGTCACCACGCTGCGAACCCATTCCAGCTCGACAACGAGTTGCGCGCGCACGAGTTCAACTTCGAGCAGGAACAGCCGCGGCACTTCCATCTGGGTGGCTTGTGCGGTGGCTTCATCGAGCCGGGCCAATTCCCGCTCAAGCGCGCCGATGCGGGTATCGAGCTGACGGCACACGTCTTCGGGCGAGAGCAGCGGCAGAAGCGAGAGCGCGGCCGGAAAGGCCGGGAAATCGCGGGTGCGCTGCGCAAGCTGTTCGCGCAGCCAAAGACGCCCGGTGTCACGGCCGGCTTCGGTGATTTCGTAGACCGTGCGTTCGGGGAACGCGCCGTCGCGCTCCGTCTCGCGGATGGCGATCAGATCGCCGCGCACCAGGCGATCGATGGTCTGGTACAGGCTGTTGCGCTGGCCAACGTTGATGACCTCGTCCTTGCCGCGTGCCTTGATGAGCTGCTGCATCCGGTACGGATGCATCGGCGCTTCGGTCAGCATGGCGAGGACGGCGAGGGCGAGCGGAGAGTGGCGGACCATGGTTAAAGTGGCTGCAGGCTAGTCTTTGTTTATCTAGTCATAATATAACTATGTGTTTTGAGATTGGCAAGCATGGAATTCTGGGATTTCCTGCGGGCGCGATGCTTTCAACGCTGGTCCGTGGCGGTTTGGACCGTTACGATGTGGTTCGCGCCGACTGTGCCGCGGCGACGAAGTTGCGACGGAATAAAGCGCCTGACCGAGGAGCACGAGATGAGCGGGACGAATGACCGGAGTGATGCAGCGGTGATGGCGGCGGCGCCGAAATTCTGGCGCGACGACGCGTTGCCGTTCATCGAGGCGCGTTCCATCGAAGACGGCCGCGAGGTCTGCTATGCCAAGCACTCGCACGAGACGTTCTCGATCGGCGCCGTCACCGGCGGCCGTAGCGTGTATTTGAATCGTCACGCGAGTGAATGGATCGGCGCCGGTGCGGTCGTGATGATGAATCCGGACGACGTGCACGCGTGCAACCCGGTTGCCGACGAGCGCTGGTCGTATCGGATGCTGCATGTGGACGTTGATTGGCTCACGGGTCTGCAACACGACCTGGGTTTCAGCGACAACCACGCGTTTCGCGCTTTCTCGCAGACCATGACGACGGACCCGGCGTTGTTCGACGGTTTGAACCGTCTCTACGCGATTCTCGTCGACGATGACAGCGAGCCCATGCGCAAGGAAAGCGCAGCGCTCTCGTTCTTCTCGGAAGTCCAGCAAAAGTTGAATCCGGCGCCCTTGCCGGATCACGATGCGAGCGGCCAACTCGCGCGCGCCGCGGAATTCATCGCCGAGAATTGCACCCGTCCGCTGAAGCTCGAGGATGTCTGCGAGGCGGCTGAGCTATCCGCTTCGCACCTGATCCGCGCGTTCAAACAGCGTTACGGCATGACGCCGCACGCGTATCTGATCAACCGACGCATCCAGTTCAGCCGCGCGCAACTCCGGCGCGGCCACCCGATCGCGGATGTTGCCCTCGATGCCGGCTTCGCCGATCAGGCGCATTTGCAGCGGACGTTCAAGCGGCTGGTCGCGGCAACGCCGGGGCAGTATCGCAGTTGAATTGCGGGCGCGTGTTTCGCGTCACGCTATCAGCAGATACAACGCGCTAGCCGCGAGCAAAGCCGCCATCACACGATTGAAAAACCTCACGCGCTTCGGCTCCTGCAAGTATCGACGCAGGAACGTGCCGGCATACGCCCAGCTGACAATCGACAGATAGCAAACCACGAAGTACACGACGGTGAATTGCCAGACGAGTCGGCCGTCGCCATCGGCCGCGTAGGCACCCATGCCGGCTAGCGACGCGAGCCACGCTTTCGGATTGAGCCATTGCATTGCCGCGCCGTAGGCGAAGGAGGGTCCGCGGCTGGGTTTGTCCGCGCCGAGCTTGCCGTCATCGACGGCGAGTTTGTAGGCCATGTAAAGCAGGAACCCGACGCCGGCCCATTTGACTATGTCGATCAGATTGGGGAAATGCGCGAGCAATTCGTGCAGCCCTAGACCGATGAGCAACAACAGCAGCGTGAACCCGACGGTCGCACCGGTCACATGCCGCATGCTCGCGGAGAATCCATGTTGTGCGCCGGCGCTAAGCGCGACGACGTTGACCGGCCCGGGAGAAATCGACGAGGCCAACGCGAAGGCGGCCATGGAGAGTAAGACGGTCATCTGATGCCTCGATACGTGAGTGCGCAGGATTTGCGACGCTCAACGGTATCGGGCAGCAGGGTGGGGTGTATTGAAGGAAATGACTTTCAGTGAAGCGTGTCCGCAGCGCCGCAGCATTTCTTGAATTTCTTGCCGCTGCCGCAAGGACAGGGGTCGTTGCGTCCGACTTTGGGTTCAGTGCGCTGCATCGCGGCGGCGAGCTTTCGCTCATGGACTGCCTGACGGTGGGGCAGCCAGAAACGATAGATCGCGGCGATGCTGGCGGGAATCTGTTTGGTGAGGACTTCCCGCTGTTCTGCCGTGGCGATCAACTGCTGCTCTTCCGGCAGAATCTCGTCCGAGCCCATCAGATACAGCGGATTCAGCCATTCCCGGCCCTGCTCGTTATCGAACAGCGCTTGCCAATCTGCCCGAACCAGCATGAGGCCTTCCATGAAGCCCAAAGCCCACGCTTCGCCGTCGAGGTATTCGCGGTCGCCTATCCGCCTAAAGGCAAGCACTGGTTCGAAATCGTCCGGGTCGTCTTCGAGGCTGGTGATGATGCCGTTCATGTCCCGCAAGATCAGTCCGAGAATATGCTGCGCCTGATCCGTTGTCTCGAATTTGGGAGCGTCATCCTCGTTCGGGCCCCAGACTCGTGGCAGCCAGTAACTTGGCGGTACGGTAGTGGGGCCGATGGCCAAGGCGGTCAGATAGCCGTCCAGGCCCATGATTGTTAGGGTCTCGTCCGACGTCTGGTCGGAAGTCAGAAAGTCATCGAGTTCTTCGAACTCTTTTTCGGAGAGCGGGGCACCCAGATCCCCGGGGCGTAATTTTGACTTGGACATAGTGCGATTCCGGCGTTTTGGATCGTGGGTTCCCGATGGCATGTCGGGGGAATGCGGAGCCGGTATTTTCGCACCGCACCGGCGCTGAAAAGCAAAAAGCCCAGTCGCAAGGACCGGGCTTTTTGTTGAATGCTTTGGTGGGGCGTGAGTGACTCGAACACTCGACCTACGGATTAAGAGTCCGCTGCTCTACCAACTGAGCTAACGCCCCCAACAGAAGCGAAATTATGCCGAAACTTTCCGAGATTGCCAAGCCCCTTTAGCAGATTTCTTAAAAAATCTGGAAGGGCGGCGACCCGGCACTCGAGCTGCCAGCCTTGAGGCAGCGGGAAGGCGCGCGGTTCTCCGTGCCGGTATCATGTCGCGGATACCTGCCGCGCGAAGCGTCGCGCGGCTTTCGACCGGGGACCGCCATGGATGATAAAGAGATTAACGAGCTGCTCGACCGCATCCTCGCACCCTGGGTCCGCGCGCTTACGCTGACTCCGGTCAAGGTCGACGAAGAAAGTGCGACCTTGCGCCTGCCGTTTTCCGGCGGACTGCGCCACTCCGGCGGCGTGATCTGCGGCCAGGTATTCATGGCGGCCGCCGACACGGCAATGATCGTCGCGATTTCGGCCGCGCTCGGCGGTTTCAAGCCGATGAGCACCGTCTCGCTCAACATCAGTTTCATGCGCGCGGTCCGCAACGGCGACGTGCTGATCACCGCGCGCGTGCTGCGCATGGGCCGTAATCTCGTGTTCGGCGAAGTCGAGTTATTCGACGAAGCCGGCAACATGGCCGTCCACGCCACCACCACCTACGCGCTGCTCGACTGACACCTGAAACGGGCCAGCAAGCTGTATTAGAGGAAAAAGCCAAGATGTTCGATCAGGTCGTATTCGCCGGCGGCGGCAATCGCTGCTGGTGGCAGGCGGGATTCTGGGACGTGGTGCAGCCGGAGCTGGATATCCGGCCGCGCGTCATCGCCGGCATTTCGGCCGGCGCCGCCACTGCGTGCATGCTCTACACGCGCGATTCCGACTGGGTCATGCGCTACTACGAAGACGCGCTGCGTCACAACACCCGCAATGCCTACTGGGGCAATCTGCTGCGTGGCGAATCGGTGTTTCCGCACTACCGGATCTACCGGCAGGCGCTGCTCGATATCTACCGCGACAAATTTTCCACGCTCGCCGATGCGCCCGAAATCCGCATCGGCGTGTCGCACCTGCCGCGCTGGCTTGGCGCGCGCAGTGCCGTTGCCGCAGGCCTGATCGCGTACAACATCGAGAAATACGTACGCAAAACGCTGCATCCGACACTCGGTCAGACGCTCGGCTTTCATCCGGAGTTCGTGCGAGCGCAGGATTGCGCGAGCGTCGAGGATCTCGCCGATCTGATCCTGCAATCGTCGAGTACGCCGCCGTTCACGCCGGTTTTACGGCGCAATGGCCGGCCGGTGCTCGACGGCGGGATGGTCGACAACGTGCCGGTCGGCGCGCTCGACGCCGATGCGCCCGGCAACGTGCTGGTGATGGTCACGCGCCTTTATCCGCGGCCGCAGATGTTCGTCGTGCCGCACGGCGTGCAGCAGCGGCTCTACGTGCAGCCGTCGCGCAAGGTGCCCATTTCGAGTTGGGACTACACGAGTCCTTCGCAGATGGTGCACGCGTACAACCTCGGCCGCGCTGACGGCGAGACCTTTCTGGAACGCATGCCCGATCTGCTGGAAGCCGCCGCGCACGAAGCGCGTTGAGGTGAACTGATGTGAGCAACGGCGGCCGCGGGACTAACGCCGAAAATTAACGCCGACGCCCGCCTTGCAACGCTTCCGGATTCGCCACGCTGGACGTATCGCCAGCGTCGAAAGCCAGAATGTTCTGGAATGCCGCAGTGAAATACAACTCATAGCTCTCGCGCTCCACGTAGCCGATGTGGGGCGTGCAGATCACGTTCTCCATGCGCAGCAGGCTGTAGCCCTGCAGAATCGGCTCGCTTTCGTAGACGTCGATCGCGACCATCCCCGGGCGGTTGTGCGACAACGCATTGACGAGGGCGTTGTCGTCGAGCAATTCGGCCCGGCTCGTGTTCACGAGCAACGCGGTCGGCTTCATCCGCATCAGGTCTTCCTGCTTGACGATGCCGCGCGTGTCGTCATGCAGTCGCAGATGCAACGACAGCACATCGCTTTGCTCGAACAACGCCTCGCGGCTCTCGGCCACGCAATAGCCGTCCGCGCGCGCCGCTTCGCGCGAATGCTCGCGGCCCCAGATCAATACGTTCATGCCGAATGCCTTGCCGTACCCGGCAAGCAGGCGGCCGATCTTGCCGTAACCCCAAATCCCCAGCGTCTGACCGCGCAGCACCTGGCCCAAACCGAAGTTCGGCGGCAGCGCCGATGTCTTCAAACCGGACTGCTGCCAGGCCCCTTGCTTAAGGTTTGCTACGTATTGCGGAATCCGCCGTTGAGCGGCCATGATGAGGGCCCACGTCAGTTCGGCGGGTGCGGTCGGTGAGCCGCTGCCTTCCAGCACGGCAATGCCGCGCTCGGTACAAGCTGCCAGATCGATATGGCTGGAGACTTTGCCGGTTTGGCTGATCATGCGCAAACGCGGCAATTTATCGAGTAGTTGCGAGTTGATGCGGGTGCGTTCGCGAATCAGGACGAGTGCGTCGACTTCGGAAAGACGGCTCGCCAGCTGGCCGAGGCCGCGGACGGTGTTGTTGAAAACCTTGACCTCATGGTCGGCCAGCAGTTGAAAGCAGTCGAGCTTGCGGACGGCGTCCTGGTAATCGTCGAGGATGGCAATCTTCATGGTATGTGTCTTGCGGTGCACCATAGCGGTGCGGAACCGAGTGTTATGCTGACTGTCCCACCATGTGACCCAGGTCACATGCCGGTCTGGCTGAATGCCTTACTGTAGAAGCTGCCGCGTAGAACGGCAGCGCCACGGCAAGGCCGATTGACATCGTTTTTAACAGTTTGTTGCGTGTTGAGGCAAGTCGCTTTACAGACGGTTGCAGACGACCGTCGGCTGGAACCTCCGCGCAACGGGCTGCGTAGCCCATGATGACCTGCACAAATTACGCGTCGGCTTGCAGGAATGTCGTCGCGATGAATTGAACGCCTCTCGCATGCAGCGTCACTGGGCTTGTACCGTTTTTCTATTGCTTTCAAAACGGAGACAGGTCGATGAATCATCCCTCATTCGAAGGACAGCCCACTATCGAGGCGTCCGCAGGGGCGCCCGAGTGGGTCAAGCACCGAAAACTGATCGAATGGGTCCAGCGCGTTGCCGCCGTGACCCAGCCCGATCGAATCGTCTGGTGCGACGGTTCACAGGAAGAGTACGACCGCCTGTGTGCCCAGATGGTCGAAGCAGGCACCCTCAAGAAGCTCAATCCCGCCAAACGTCCCAATTCCTATCTCGCATGGTCCGATCCGTCGGACGTGGCGCGTGTCGAAGATCGCACTTACATCTGCTCGCAGCGTCGTGAAGATGCCGGGCCAACCAATAACTGGATCGAACCGGCTGAGATGCGTGCGACGCTCAACGGCCTCTTCGACGGCGCCATGCACGGCCGCACCATGTACGTGGTGCCGTTCTCGATGGGGCCGCTCGGTTCGCCGATCGCGCACATCGGCGTCGAGTTGAGCGACAGCCCGTACGTGGTCACCAACATGCGCATCATGACGCGCATGGGTCGCAAGGTGCACGAGGTGCTGGGCGAAGATGGCGAGTTCGTGCCGTGCGTGCATTCCGTCGGCGCGCCGCTCGCGGCGGGCGAGAAAGACGTGCCGTGGCCGTGCAACGACACAAAATACATCGTTCATTTCCCCGAATCGCGCGAAATCTGGAGTTACGGCTCGGGCTATGGCGGCAACGCGTTGCTCGGCAAGAAGTGCTTTGCGTTGCGTATCGCGTCCACGATGGGCCGTGCCGAAGGCTGGCTCGCCGAACACATGCTGATTCTCGGCGTGACGTCGCCGCAAGGACAGAAGCATCACGTCGCGGCGGCGTTTCCGTCGGCGTGCGGCAAGACCAACTTTGCGATGCTGATTCCGCCGGAAGGCCTGAACGGCTGGAAAATCTCCACGATCGGCGACGATATTGCATGGATCAAGCCGGGTAAGGACGGCCGTCTCTACGCGATCAACCCGGAGGCGGGGTATTTCGGCGTCGCGCCGGGCACAAGCGAAAAGACCAACTTCAACGCGATGGCCACGCTGAAGGAAAACGTCATCTTCACGAACGTCGCGCTGACCGACGACGGCGACGTCTGGTGGGAAGGCATGACCGACGAGCCGCCCGCGCACCTGATCGACTGGCAGGGCAAGGACTGGACGCCGGCGAGCGCGAAGGAGAGCGGGCGCAAGGCCGCGCACCCGAACGCGCGCTTCACAGCGCCGGCTTCGCAATGTCCGTCGATCGATGCGGACTGGGAGAACCCGGCGGGCGTCGCGATCGACGCGTTCATTTTCGGCGGCCGCCGTTCAACTACCGTGCCGCTCGTCACCGAAGCGCGCAACTGGGTCGAAGGCGTCTACATGGCGGCCACCATGGGCTCGGAAACTACTGCAGCAGCGGCAGGGCAGCAGGGCGTGGTGCGCCGCGACCCGTTCGCGATGCTGCCGTTCTGCGGCTACAACATGAGCGACTACTTCGGCCACTGGCTGAAAACCGGCGAGCGTCTCGAGAAACTGAACGCGAAGCTGCCGAAAATCTTCTGCGTCAACTGGTTCCGCAAGGGCGCGGACGGCAAGTTCGTCTGGCCGGGCTTCGGCGAGAACATGCGCGTGCTGAGCTGGATGGTCGGACGTATCGAAGGCAAGGCGCAAGGTGAAGAACACGCGTTCGGCGTGTCGCCGCACTACGAAGACCTCGACTGGAGCGGCCTGGATTTCAGCCGCGAGCAATTCCAGCAGGTAATCTCGGTCGACGACGCAGCCTGGCGCGCCGAACTCGCGCTCCATACCGAGCTATTTGACACGTTGCAGCAAGGTCTGCCGCCGGCTTTGGCAGAGACCAAGCTCGCACTCGAAGGAAAGCTCGCTGCCTGATTAGGTGAGTGGTCACTTCGCACAGAAGCCGCCTTCGGGCGGTTTTTCTTTTCCGATCCGGCCCCGCATTGCGACTTTTTCGGATTTCACAATGCCGGACGACCGTTGCATCTGTTCGAACAAAAAAGGCAGTGCAAGCTGCGCTGCAACAGATTGTTGCTCTTGTTGGAACAATCGAGGGTCGTGCCCCGCACTGGGGAACACAGTCGCACAAATTTCGACAATATTTCGTCTTTCGCGGGCAACTTCTGCACGATTTCGCGAGTCGTAGGAGAATTCCAAGTTCGCTTCACTGGTTTTCACTAATTGTCAGGAAGCTGTAACACGGCAGGAGTTGTCTTATGGATCATTTGCAGTCGATGCGAGTTTTCGTCAAAGTGGCGGATCTCGGCAGTTTTGCCCGCGCTGCGAGCGCGATGGATATTTCCAACGCAGTTGCCACCCGTCACGTTGCCGATCTCGAAGGCCGTCTTGGTACCCGGCTGCTCAATCGCACAACCCGCAGCTTGTCTCTGACCGAATCCGGTCAGGTTTATCTAGAGCGCGCGCGCCAGATTCTCGACGAACTGGAAGACGTCGAGCAGATGGTGGTCGCGCGCAATCACGAACCCGTCGGCACGTTGCGAATAGTCGCACCGGTCGTGTTCGGGTTGCATAACCTTGCGCCTGTGCTGCAAACCTACGCAGAGCGCTATCCGAAAGTCATTCCCGATGTCACGCTGGTCGACCGTCAGGTTGATCTGGTCGAAGAAGGTTTCGACGTCGGCGTGGTGGTCACACGGCAGATGCGCAGCGCGAGCATTGTCACGCGGCGTTTGACCACCGGCTGCATGACGGTGTGTGCGACGCCCGCGTATCTGGAAAAGCACGGCACGCCCACGCGTCCCGAGCATCTGCTCGAGCATCCGTGCCTGAGCTTGCCGTCCGAGTATTGGGGCGACGAGCGGGTGTTCACGGGTTCGGAAGGCGAAGTACGCGTGCGACCGGTCAACGTTATTGTGGCGAACAACACGGAAATGCTGCGGCAGTTCGCGCTGCTCGGCATGGGCATCGCGATTCTGCCGAGTTACCTGATCGGCCGCGACATGACGCGCGGCAGGCTCGTGCGTTTGCTCGGCGATTTCCGTTTGCCGCAGGTCGAGATCAACATCGCGTATCCGAGCCGCCGTCATTTGCCGGCGAAGGTGCGTACGTTCATCGATCATCTGGTCGAGCATTTCAGCCAGACGCCGAACAGTCTGCTCGGTGAGCAGTGGATCAAGGACGGGCTTGGCAGGCCCGCCACGTCCGCCGCGCTCGATTCAGCGGACCCCATGCCGCCGGAAGCATTCGATGGCGCTGAGCCGCTGTCACGGCTGTTGGATAGCGAGTTATCGCCGCTTCCGAAGACTTTGACGAAGACGACGAATCGTCCGCGGCCTACCGCTGTGTCGCCGCTGTAACGATTCGGGCGAAGGTGCCGGCGGCGTTTGAGCTAAGCGCGGTCGGGCCGACAAATAAAAAGGCGCAGTCACGTAAGTGACTGCGCCTCTTTTTATCGGCAAGTTCGAAGCTGGCTGGAAGCTGAACACCTTCCAGCCTCCGCCCAAATTACGAGCCTGTCTTGCGCGCTACTGCTTTCTTGGCCGGCGCCTTCTTGGCTGCGGCGGTCTTCGCTGCCGCAGCCTTCGTGGCCGGTGCTTTCTTCGCCGCGGCCTTCTTCGCGGGCGCCGCCTTTACTGCGACCGGTGCGTCTTCGTCATCAGACTCCGGCGCAGCCTTCGCTGCCGTCTTCGCCGCCGCGGTTTTCGCTGCGGTCTTGGCCGACGGCTCTTTCTTCTCGAATTCGAAGCCGATCTTGCCGTCGTTCTGCTTAACGAGAAACGCCTTGAAGTTGCGGCCGGTGCGCGACGACTTGAAGTTCGTCAGCAGGTCGGTGCGTCCTTCCTCGAGCAACTTCGACATCTGCTCACGCGCGATTTCCTGCTGCAGAATCACCTTGCCCGAGCGGAAGTCGCAAGTCTTCGGATTGGCAACCGAGTTGTCGCAGACATAGCTCATGCCGTGTTCGAACACGCGGCCCTTGCACTTCGGGCATGCGCCGACTGCCTCCTGATCGGAGAAGTCAGGCGGTTCGCCATCTTCGCCGCCGGAGTCCTGACCGAAGTCGAATTCGAGCTTGTAGTTCTTGATTTCATCATCGAGCGAGAGCTTGAGGATCGCCGAGAACGGACGGCCCATCTTGCTGCGGAAACCCGACAGTGGTCCGATCGTCTTGTTCTGCAGCAGCTCTTCAACTTCCGGGATTTCGAACTGACGGCCGCCCGGAATCTTCGAGATCGAAAACTCGCACTTCGAACACGCAAAGCGCCGGTAGTTTTCCTTCACCTGACCACCGCAATTCGGACACGGCGTTTGCAGCGTCGCGTAATCGCCGGGGATCGTGTCGGAGTCGTACTCTTTCGCGCGCTTGACGATGGTCTGCGTCATGCGGGCGATTTCCTGCATGAACGCGTCGCGCGGCAGGTTGCCACGCTCCATTTGCGAGAGCTTGTATTCCCACTCGCCGGTCAATTCCGGCGCGGTCAGTTCCTTCACGCCGAGACCGCGCAGCAGCGTCATCAACTGGAATGCCTTGGCGGTCGGAATCAGATCGCGGCCTTCGCGGATCAGATACTTTTCGCCGAGCAGCCCTTCGATGATGGCGGCGCGTGTGGCCGGCGTGCCGAGCCCCTTGGCCGCCATGGCTTCGCGCAACTCGTCGTCTTCGACCAGTTTGCCCGCGCCTTCCATGGCCGAGAGCAAGGTCGCTTCGTTGTAGCGTGCGGGCGGTTTCGTCACCAGTTGCTGGGCGGCGATCTTGTCCGTCTTGACCTTCTCGTCCTTCTGAACCGGCACGAGGTTCGCGTCTTCACCGCTGATTTCGCGGCCGTAGACCTGCAACCAGCCCGGTTCGACCAGCACCTTGCCTTCAGTCTTGAAGTGATGACCGACCACTTCCGTGATCCGCGTCGTCACCCGGTATTCAGCGGCCGGGAAGAACACCGACAGGAAGCGCTTCACGACCAGGTCGTAGAGCTTCTGTTCCGGCTCGGACAGATTCTTCGGCGCCTGCGCCGTCGGGATGATTGCGAAGTGGTCGCTGATTTTCGAGTTATCGAAGATGCGCTTGTTCGGCTTCACCCAGCCCTTGTCGAGCACCTGCTTGGCATATGGGAGATAGTTGTTGCTCTCCTTGAGCATGCCGAGCGTTTCCTTGACCGTATCCATATAGTCTTCCGGCAACGCGCGTGCGTCGGTCCGGGGATAGGTCAGCACCTTGTGCTTTTCGTACAGCGCCTGAGCGAGGCCCAGCGTGTTCTTCGCCGAGAAGCCGAAGCGGCCGTTGGCCTCACGCTGCAAGCTGGTCAGGTCGAACAGCGCCGGCGACAGTTGCGTGGACGGCTTCGATTCTTCGGTTACCTTGCCGATCTGGCCGCGGCAGGCAGCGACGATCGTCTCGGCCGCGGGCAGTGCCCACAGGCGCGAATCGCGCTTTTCCGGATCGAACTCGTCGCGCTTGAATTGCGGATCGAACCAGCGGCCTTCGTAGAAACCGGCTGCGCAGACGAACTCCGCCTTCACTTCCCAGTAATCGCGCGGCACGAAGCGGCGAATCTTTTCTTCGCGCTCGACGACGATCGACAGCGTCGGCGTCTGCACTCGCCCGACCGTGGTCAGGAAGAAGCCGCCGCCCTTGCTGTTGAACGCAGTCATGGCGCGCGTGCCGTTGATGCCGACCAGCCAGTCCGCTTCCGAGCGGCAGCGTGCCGCATCGGCGAGTGGCTGCATTTCTTCGTCGCTACGCAGACGGGCAAAGCCGTCACGGATCGAGCCGGCTGTCATCGACTGAAGCCACAGGCGCTGTACCGGTTGCTTGGCTTTCGCGTGTTGCGCGATCAGGCGGAAAATCAGCTCGCCCTCGCGCCCCGCGTCACATGCGTTAATCAGGCGATCGACGTCTTTACGCTTGAGCAGCTTGGTCAGCACCTTCAGGCGCGACTCGCTCTTGGCGATCGGATTCAGATCGAAATGCGGCGGAATGACGGGCAGGTTGGCGAAGCTCCACTTGCCGCGCTTGACTTCATAGTCTTCGGGCGCGGCAATTTCCAGCAAGTGGCCGACTGCCGAGGAAAGGACGTACTCGTCGCTTTCGTAGTATTCGTCATGCTTGGTAAAGCCGCCCAAAGCCCGCGCGATGTCGTTCGCGACGGAAGGCTTTTCGGCGATGATCAGTGCTTTGGACATGACTCGATGTGAGGTTGGTAGATCCGGGTTGATGGCCTTGAGTGCGCATTTATTAGCGCGACCCTCGTTTGCGACCTTTGCGACCCAATAACGACCGCTTTATAGCACACGGCGCCAACGCGGCGTGTCAAGTGCCATAAAAAGCGCGCCATGATAATTGCGCGCTCAGTAACTGGGCAAGCTGCGGAAAACGCGCTGTGTGTCGCTCGCAACGCCCGTGCCGCAAGGTTCAGCGGCCGGCGGCCACAGTCACGCGACGGCGAGCGCGGGCCGCAGTTTGGGTGCGCCGCTGACGCCGGGCACGGCCGTCAGATCGGACAACATCCGCTCCACAATCGCCGCCTGCGGCAAAACCGTGCCAAAAAAACGTGTCGTTACTGAGTCTTCGATCAGGATGGTCGGGAAATTCTCGACATCCAGATCGTCGAAGCGGTCCGCATGCGTTTCGATGTCGATCCATGCGAAACAGATCTCCGGATGCTTGTCCGCCAGCCGGTCGAAGGCATCCCGATACTCACGGCACGTCCCGCACCACTCCGCGCACAGGCAGGCAACGAACAGCGTGTCGGGTTCGTTGACGCGCTCGGCGATCCGGTCTTGGTCGGTGTCGAGATTCAGCGCGGGCATGGTCGTTCCTTGCGTACTTTTGTCAGGTGCTTTGGCGCGAATGTAGCATGGCCGATCCCGAATGGTGGTCAACCCATGGTCCATGCGGGGTCAGCCGCAGGTGGCTCGCGTGAAGCGGCCGCCGGGCAGCGCGGTCACCTGGCCGGCGAGTTCGAGCTGCAGCAGCGTGTTTTGCAATGCCGCGTCCCCCATCTCGGTACGGGTGGCAAGAATTTCAAGCGTGGCGGGGGCGTGGCCGAGTGCGTCGAGGAGTTGCAACGCCTCTGCGCTCATGGCCGGCGGGGCTGTGGGTGATGCCGGCGCAGTTGCTACGGGCTTCGCGATGCCCAATTCTTCCAGCACCTCATCGGGCGTTTCCACCAGCTTGGCGCCCTGCTTGATGATTCGATGACAACCGCGCGACAACGGGGCATGGATCGAGCCGGGCAGCGCGAAGATATCGCGCCCCATTTCGTTGGCAAGCCGAGCCGTGATCAGCGAGCCTGAGCGCATGGCGGCCTCGACGATCACAACCCCGCTGACGAGGCCGGCGATCAAACGGTTACGTTGCGGAAAATTGGCGGCGCGCGCCGGCGTGCCGAGCGGCCACTCCGAAAGGATCGCGCCTTGCGTTGCAATTTGCCGCGCCAGTGCATGATGCGCGGCCGGATACACGAGGTCGGCTCCGGTGCCGATCACGGCCACCGTACTACCGGCGCCTTCCAGTCCGCCCCGGTGCGCGGCGCCGTCGATGCCCAACGCGAGCCCCGACACGATCGTGACACCGGCCTGCGAAAGCTCACGCGCGAAGCGCTCCGCGTCCTCCGCGCCTTGCGGCGTCGCGCTGCGGCTGCCCACCAGCGCGACCGCCTTCGTATGCAACAGCTCGAGCCGGCCCTTTATATATAGTAGTGGCGGCGGATCGGGCATGGTCAGCAGCGCGGGCGGGTAGGCGGGATCGTCGAGTGTCACCACGTGGTTGCCGGGCAGCTCGCCCCATGCGATCACCGCGTCGAGTTGCGCGTCGAAATCCGGGCCGGACGGCGCCAGCACGGCGCGCGCCGCGGCCTCGCCTGCGAACTCGGCAAGCGCTTCGGGCGATTGATTGAAGATCGCTTCCGGCAGTCCGAAAGCACCCAGCAGTAGGCGCAGGGCAGCGGGCTTCAGCCCCGGCGCGAGCGAAAGCCGCAGCCAGGCGGCGAGTTCAATATGGGTTGCGGGTAAGGTATCCATTGACGGTCGATCCTCTTACAGGGCCAGCGGGCAGGCGGGCGCCATGCTAAAATTTTCATCATCCGAAATAACTGCAGCGCCGCGCCCACCCGCGCGGGCTCGTCGTTTGGCGCACGTGGCGCGTTGAATCGAACCGGTTCGACAGCCTCTATCCTCTGCGTAACGCGATGTGCCCACAACCTGGCCGAATGGCCAACGCTAGCCTTCCACCGGCAGCGGCGCCGAAAAAACACACTCAAGATCATGGCTTTACTGAACATTCTCAATTACCCGGATAAGCGGCTGCACAAGATTGCGAAGCCGGTCGAAGTCGTCAACGACCGCATCCGCCGGCTCGTCGCCGACATGTCCGAAACGATGTACGCCGCGCCCGGCGTCGGCCTCGCTGCGACCCAGGTGGACGTGCATGAACGCGTGATCGTGATCGACGTGTCGGAAACGCACGACGAACTGCTCGCCTTCATCAATCCGGAAATCATCTGGTCGAGCGACGAGAAGAAGTTGTCCGAAGAGGGCTGCCTCTCGGTACCGGGCATTTACGACAACGTCGAGCGTGCCGAGAAAGTGCGCGTGCGGGCGCTGAACGAGAAGGGCGAAACCTTCGAGCTGGATTGCGAAGGCTTGCTGGCCGTGTGCATTCAACACGAAATGGATCACCTGATGGGCCGCGTGTTCGTCGAGTACCTGTCGTCGCTCAAGCAGACGCGCATCAAGAGCAAGATGAAGAAGCTCGCCCACGCGATGTAACGCGCGTCCACCTCGCCTACTGCCCCTTCATGAGTCATTCGTTGCGCGTCATCTTTGCCGGTACGCCGGAGTTCGCCGCGGCCGCGCTGGCCGCGATTCACAGCGCCGGTTTTCCGGTGCCGCTCGTGCTGACGCAGCCCGACCGGCCCGCGGGGCGCGGGATGAAATTGCAGGCGAGTCCGGTCAAGCGCTACGCGCAGGAACACGGGCTTGCCGTGGCGCAGCCGCCTTCGCTGCGCCGCGTCGGCAAATATCCGGCCGAAGCCGCCGCCGCGATCGACCAACTGCGTGCCACGCCACACGACGTAATGGTGGTGGCCGCTTACGGTCTGATCCTGCCGCAGGAAGTGCTCGATATTCCACCACTGGGCTGTATCAACATTCACGGGTCGTTGCTGCCGCGCTGGCGCGGCGCCGCGCCGATCCACCGCGCGATCGAGGCGGGCGACACGGAAACCGGCATCACGCTGATGCAGATGGACGTTGGTCTCGATACCGGCGCGATGATTTCCGAAGCGCGCACGCCGATCTCCGCCGACGACACCACGGCCACCCTCCACGATCGTCTCGCACAGGACGGCGCGAAGCTGATCGTCGAAGCGCTGATCGAACTCGAGCGCAGCGGCAAGCTGGCGGCAACGCCGCAACCCGCGGACGGCGTGACTTACGCGGAAAAGATCGGCAAGCACGAGGCTGCGCTCGACTGGCGTAAGCCGGCTGCGGTCCTCGCGCGTCAGGTACGTGCGTTCGACCCGTTCCCCGGTGGCGTGGGCACGCTGGAAGACGGTACGTCGATCAAGATCTGGGCAGCCGTCCCGGTCGAGGCACAAGGCAACACAGCGCCCGGCACGATCGCCGACGTTTCTCCGGAAGGTGTCGTGGTTGCCTGCGGCGAAGGCGCCCTGCGTCTCACGCAATTGCAAAAACCCGGCGGCAAGCGCTTGCCGGTGCGCGAATTCCTGGCCGGCGCCACGCTGGCCGCGGGTCAGCGTTTCCAGCTGCCCGAAGCAAAATAACCGCCTTGCGCATAGCTTGAACATCGTCCGTTCGGCCGATGTTCAACAGCCACGCTGCAAGCCACCAGCGCGTTAGAATCCTCTATGCAACAGCCCGCGTTTAGAGGATCTTCATGTTTGGCATCACCCATTTCGAGTTTTTCGTCGTCGCCGTCTTTCTGCTGAATGTGACGCCCGGTCCCGATACGGCATACATCGTCGGGCGTAGCGTCGCTCAGGGGCGTGGCGCAGGGCTGATGTCCGCGCTCGGCATTTCCGCCGGTTGCTGCGTTCATTCGCTTGCCTGCGCGTTCGGCTTGACGGCGCTTCTGGCCGCTTCAGCCACGGCATTCACGGTCATCAAGTTCGTCGGTGCTATTTATCTGATGTATCTCGGCGTGCGCCTGATTTTCGTCAAACCGGCGGCGGATCAGGCGGCGGGCGAAGCGCGCGCGGCCGGCGCGCCGAAATCGTTGCGTCAGTTGTTCCTGCAAGGCTTCTGGACCAATGTGCTGAATCCCAAGGTCGTGCTGTTCTTCGTGTCGTTCTTTCCGCAATTCGTCACAACCGGCAGCGACCATAAGGCATTGGCGTTCCTCACGCTCGGCGGGGTGTTCGTCGTGATGAGCATGATCTGGAACAGTTTTGTCGCGTGGGTTGCCGGCAGCGTGACCCAGCGCTTCTCCGGCCAGCCGCTGGTGAAGCGGTGGCTGGATCGCGGCGTCGGCGGCGCATTCGTCGGCTTGGGTATCAAGCTCGCCACTGCATCAAGATGATTGAATTTTCCTCGCGCGCCCATATCTAACATTTCGCTTACAATCAGCCGCCGCGATCACGCGGCGCAGATATGAACCCGCGTTAGGGCAAGGAGTAGCAGACATGTTCAATTGGGTCAAAACCGCGATGTTGATGGCCGCGATCACGGCCCTTTTCATCGTGATCGGCGGGATGATCGGCGGATCGCGCGGTATGACAATCGCGCTCGTGATCGCCCTTGGGATGAATTTCTTTTCGTACTGGTTCTCGGACAAGATGGTTCTGCGCATGTACAACGCGCAGGAAGTCGACGAAAACAGTGCGCCGCAGTTCTATCGCATGGTGCGCGAGCTTTCCACGCGTGCCGGCCTGCCCATGCCGCGCGTCTACCTGATCAACGAAGACGCACCGAACGCGTTCGCCACCGGCCGCAATCCGGAGCACGCGGCGGTTGCCGCCACCACTGGCATCTTGCGTGTGCTGTCCGAGCGCGAAATGCGTGGCGTGATGGCGCACGAACTGGCGCACGTGAAGCACCGTGACATCCTGATCTCCACGGTGTCGGCGACCATGGCCGGCGCCATTTCCGCACTGGCGAACTTCGCGATGTTCTTCGGCAGCCGTGACGAAAACGGCCGTCCCACGAACCCGATTGCGGGCATCGCTGTGGCGTTGCTCGCACCGATCGCCGGTGCGCTGATTCAGATGGCGATTTCGCGTGCGCGTGAATTCGAAGCGGACCGTGGCGGCGCGCAGATTTCCGGCGATCCGCAGGCGCTCGCCTCGGCGCTCGACAAGATCCATCGCTACGCGAGCGGCATTCCGTTCCCCACCGCCGAGCAGCATCCGGCCACCGCGCAGATGATGATCATGAATCCGCTGGCGGGCGGCGGCATCGCGAATCTGTTCTCGACGCACCCCGCCACCGAGGAACGCATTGCGCGTTTGATGGAAATGGCGCGCACGGGGCGCTTCGAGTAACGGGCGCACCGATCCGTCGATCTGGCGTGACGAAAGGCGAGTCTGCGGGCTCGCCTTTTTTGTTCAAGCGCGACCGCCAGTCCGCCTTCGGCGGTCTCCACCCCTCGCCACGCTACAATGTGTGCTGATTGCGCCGCGCGTACCGCGCGGCCTGCCTTTGCCTTTTTCATGACTCCAAAGCCTTCTTCGCGTTCTGCTTCGCCATCGACGCGTCCGCGCGAATCCCGTTTGACGATGCTGCATCTCGCGCCCGAATCGCTCGGTTTCGCGCTCGACTGCGCGGGCCAGGCCGTCGGCGCCGTGCGCCTCGGCGCGGCCTTGCCGGCCGCGCTGCAAGCCGTATTCGTCTCCGCGCCTGAAGGCAGCGCCGCTGCTGCGCGAGGCGCGGTGCAGGACATCGCGTACCGCACCATGCGGCGTCTGGCGACCGCCGAGTGGCTGATCGCGAAGTTGGTGAAGAAGGCGCCGCCGCCGCACGTCGGTCATGTGCTCGCCTGCGCGCTCGCTTTGCTCGTCGACGATGAAGCGAACGCCGCCTACACGCCGTTCACGGTTGTCGATCAGGCGGTGAGCGCCATCGCCGCGCGTCGTGAATTCGCGTTCGCAAAGGGTCTCGTCAACGCCGTGCTGCGCAATTTCCTGCGCGAGCGTGAGGCGCTGCTGAGCGCAGCGCAAGCCGACGAAGTCGCGCGCTGGAACTACCCAGCGTGGTGGATCGATGCGGTGAAGCGCGCATGGCCCGACGCATGGCAGGCCGTGCTCGCCTCCGGCAACACGCAAGGTCCGCTGACATTGCGCGTCAACGCGCGCCGCTCGACAGTCGACGCCTATCTGCAGGTACTGCAGGCCCATCACATTCCCGCGAGCAGGTCCGGCGAATACGCCGTCAAGCTCGCCACGGCGATGTCCGTCGACCGGATCCCCGGCTTCAACGACGGCGTGGTGTCGGTGCAAGACGCCGGCGCGCAACTCGCTGCGCAACTGCTCGGCGTGCGTGACGGCATGCGTGTGCTTGACGCGTGCGCGGCGCCTGGCGGCAAAACCGGCCATCTGCTCGAACTCGCCAACCTGCAACTCGTGGCGCTCGAAAGCGACGCATCGCGCGCGCGTCGCATCGGCGAAAACTTGCAGCGGCTCAAGCTCGAAGCGGAAGTGCGTATCGGCGACGCGGGTGCGCCCGCAAAATGGCACGACGACATCGACCAGCCGTTCGACCGCATTCTGGCCGACGTGCCGTGTTCGGCGTCCGGCATCGTGCGGCGTCATCCGGATATTCGCTGGCTGCGTCGCGCGTCGGATATTCCCGTACTGGTTGCCGAGCAGCGCCGCATTCTCGAGGCGCTATGGCCACTCGTGAAGCCAGGCGGCGAGTTGCTCTACGTTACGTGTTCGATCTTTCCCGAAGAAGGCGAGTTGCAGGCGCAGTGGTTTGGAAACAAGTACCAGGATGCGGTACGATTGGACGCGCCGGGGCAACTTTTACCCGCAGTTGCCCGCGCGCCCGCCGGCACATCGGCCGGGTCCCATGCCGGACATGTCGCTGAGGATAGCGCCGGCTCGAACTCAGACCACGACGGATTTTTCTACGCGCGCTTTCAGAAACGGTGACCATCAAACGCTTCTTCCCGCTTCGGCTCGCTGCCGTGCTCTGGATCGTGCTGGCCGTGTGGCTCGCCGTACCGGGCGCGGCGTATGCCGATTCGATCGCGGTGCAGCGCGCGTCGCTGCAATCGGACAACACCGGCTGGAGCATCGACGCGCGTTTCGACTTCGACCTGAACAGCAATCTCGAAGACGCCGTCAACAAAGGCATTCCGCTGTACTTCACGACAGACTTCGAACTGAGCCGGCCGCGCTGGTACTGGTTCGACGAACAGCCGGTGAGCGTGTCGCAGAGCATCCGCCTGTCGTTCCAGCCGCTTACGCGTGAGTATCGTGTGTCGAGCGTGTCGTCGGGTGGCTTGCAGCTCGGCTTCACGACGCTGAAAGATGCGCTCGCGGTGATCAAGCACATCACGTCGTGGCACGTGATCGACCGCAATCAGGTGCATGTCGGGGAGACGTACAACGCGTCGGTGCGCATGCAACTCGACATCGCGCTGATGCCCAAGCCGTTCCAGATCGACGCGGTGAACAACCGCGACTGGAGCCTTTCGTCGGAGTGGAAACGCTTTACCTTCACGGTGACCGAACGTGCTAAATAGAGTGCGCCGAGCCACCAGCGTCAGCAGCATCGTCGTGCGCGTGCTGGTGTCCACGGTCGCCGTGACGGCCGTGCTGCTGCTCGTCCTGCTTGCAGCGGCGAGCGCGAATACCGAATTTTTCGACCGCTATTACCAGTGGCTGTACGCGGCCAACCTCGTGGTCGCGATGATCTTTTTGCTGGTGGTGGCGACGCTCGTCATCATCATCATTGCGCGGCTTAGAAAAGGTAAATTCGGCACCCGGCTGTTAGCGAAACTCGCGTTCTTCATGGCGCTGGTCGGCGTGGTGCCGGGCGGCATCATTTACGTGGTCTCGTATCAGTTCGTCTCGCGCAGTATCGAATCGTGGTTCGACGTGAACGTCGAAACCGCGTTGACCTCGGGCCTGAATCTCGGCCGCGGCATGCTCGACGCGTCGCTATCCGATCTGCAGACCAAGGGGCGCCTGATGTCTGAACAGCTGGCGAGCGCTGATGCCGCCGGCACCACGCTCACGCTGCTGCGCTTGCGCGATCAGTTCGGTGTGCAGGACGCGACGATCGTCGAACCCACGCGCAGCATGTCGGGCGCGACGCCGGACATGCACGTGGTCGCACAGGCATCCGGCAATTACGCGACGCTCGTGTCGAACGACTTGCCCACGCCATTGATGATCGATCAGGCGCGTGGCCGCGGCTATGCGGCGATCGAAGGGGAAGTCGACGGCGATCCGCGCGCGCATGGCAGCAAGGGCGCGTTGCGGCTGCGCGTCGTGCAGCGCATTCCCGATTCGAACGCGGCGCTGTTGCAGCCGACCGAACGCTTCCTGCAGCTCACGCAGCCGGTGTCGCCGTCGCTCGCGCGAAACGCCGATGCAGTGCAGCGGGCCTATCGCGAATATCAGGAAAAGGCGCTGGGCCGTACCGGCTTGCGCAAGATGTACATCGGCACGCTGACGCTTGCGCTGTTCCTCGCCACCTTCATCGCGATGATGCTGGCGCTCGCGCTCGGTAATCAGCTTGCGCGGCCGTTGTTCCTGCTCGCGCAGGGCACCAAGGAAGTGACCGAGGGCGACTACACGCCAAAGCGCGAAATCAAATCGCGCGACGAACTGGGCTTCCTCACGCAGTCGTTCAACGCAATGACGCGGCAGCTCTCCGAAGCGCGCGCGGCGGTCGAGAACAACCGGATCGCGCTCGAACATTCGAAGGCCTATCTGGAAAGCATTCTCGCGAACCTGACCGCGGGCGTGTTCGTGTTCGACCGGCAGTTCCGTCTCACCACCGCAAACCGCGGCGCCGAACGGATTTTCCGTCAGCAGTTCCAGGAGGTGCTGGGTTCGGCGCTTGAGCAGATCGGCGTGTTGAGCGAATTCGGCGGCATGGTGCGCAAGGCGTTTGCCGATCGCGAGGCTGCAAGCGGCGACGGTCACGACGACCGTGGCCACTGGCAGCAGCAGTTCTCGGTGCAGGTGCCGGGCGAAACCGAGCCGCTCACCTTGCTCGTGCGCGGCGCGCGTCTTGTGTCCGCCACCGACCGCGACGCGGAAGACATGCAGACCTCCGGCTACGTCGTCGTGTTCGACGATATTTCGGATGTGATCTCCGCGCAGCGTTCGATCGCCTGGGGCGAAGTCGCGCGGCGTCTCGCGCACGAGATCAAGAACCCGCTCACGCCGATCCAGTTGTCCGCCGAGCGTTTGCAGATGAAACTCGCGGACAAGCTGTCGCCATCGGATGCCGATGTGCTGAAGCGCGGCGCGACCACCATCGTCAATCAGGTCGCGGCGATGAAGCAGATGGTCGACAATTTCCGCGACTATGCGCGCACGCCGCCGGCGGTGCTCGCGCATCTGCAACTGAACGAACTGGTCAGCGAAGTGCTCACGCTGTACGGTATCGAAGAAGGCAAGGGCGCGATTCAGGTAGAGCTCGCGGATTTGCCGGCGATTCGCGGCGACGCGACACAATTGCGACAGGTGATTCACAACCTGCTGCAGAATGCACAGGATGCCGTGGCCGACGTCGAACAACCGCGTGTGTTGCTCGAGACGAGGACAGTAGAATACGGAGACCCCGACGCGGAAGGCAAAGTACACGTCGCGGTGCGTCTGACAGTGTCGGATAACGGACCGGGCTTCCCCGCGCGTATCCTGACACGTGCATTCGAACCTTACGTGACGACCAAGGCCAAAGGTACGGGCCTCGGTCTTGCGATGGTCAAGAAGATCGTCGACGAACACGGCGCGCGCATCGACATTCGCAACCGCATGAAAGCGGGCGATGTGATCGAGGGCGCGCAGATATCGATCCTCTTCCTTCAACTGGCAGACGATGCCGCGGCACCTGGAGCAGGGTCGCGGCCGGCGCATGGCAATGCGCCGCAGGGAACGACTAAAGCAACAGTGCAGACAAGGGCAGCGTAAATGGCAACCATCCTGGTGGTAGATGATGAAATGGGCATCCGGGAATTGCTCTCGGAGATCCTGAGCGACGAGGGGCATGTCGTGGAGGCCGCGGAAAACGCGCAGGAAGCGCGCGAATTCCGCTTGCGCCAGGCGCCGGACCTGGTGCTGCTCGACATCTGGATGCCCGATACGGACGGCGTGACCTTGCTCAAAGAATGGGCCGCGCAGGGGCAACTGACCATGCCGGTGATCATGATGTCCGGTCACGCAACGATCGATACAGCGGTTGAAGCGACCAAGATCGGCGCACTCAATTTCCTTGAGAAGCCGATTGCGTTGCAGAAGCTGCTGAAGGCCGTCGAGCAGGGCCTCGCCCGCGGCAATGCGGTCGGAGCACCGGGCGGCGCGGTCGCCAAGCCGGTGTTGCCGGTCAGCGCCTCGGCCGTGGCTTCGGCGGCTGCGTTGCCGATGCTGTCGTCGGATGGCATGGGCAGCGGCGCGTTGGCTGCGCAAACGGCGTCGATCTCGTTCGACATCCCGTTGCGCGATGCGCGCGATGCGTTCGAGCGTGCTTACTTCGAATATCACCTCGCGCGTGAGAATGGCAGCATGACGCGTGTCGCGGAAAAGACGGGTCTCGAGCGCACGCACTTGTATCGCAAGCTCAAGCAGCTCGGTGTCGATCTCGGTAAGAACAAAGGGGAGTGAACGGCCTGAGCAATGCGTGCAGGCTCGGGCGCGGCAGATTTTTTCGAGAGGGGGCTTGCCGAGCAGCTGACCCTTTGATATCATTTCGTTCTTCGTTGGCCCGGTAGCTCAGTTGGTAGAGCAGCGGATTGAAAATCCGCGTGTCGATGGTTCGATTCCGTCCCAGGCCACCAGGATTCAGCCCCAGGAAATCGCAAGATTCCTGGGGCTTTTCCTTTTCTGATGGGCATGTGCGGCGGTATGGGCAGCTTGCCCCACGGCGGGTGTGTTCGGCGGCATTGGGCGTCGCGTGATAAAATCGCGCCAGTTCAAGGACTTGCATGCGAGGGTGCTGTCGGCGTTCCACTTGCGCGCCACCGCGCCAAACGCGTCTTTTCGTATCCTGAAGCGGCGCCTTTTGCGCACTCTGCCGCAACACGGCAAGGCCGCAACAGGTGCCGAACCCTTCGCCCGACGATTAACGGTATAAGCGCCCAGCGACTCTGCATGCGGAAGGCGCGGCCTATACTGCTTTGGGCCGGCAGCAGTGCCGGCACGCGTCGCGCCGCGTTGCTTGCATGGCGCACCTCGCGCAGCGCGACGTGGCACTCATCATTCACGGAGTTTCACGGTGATCCGCAAAGACGCTAAACGTAGCGCTCTGGTGCTGTTTTCCGGCGGCCAGGATTCCGCCACGTGCCTCGCCTGGGCCCTCGAACGTTATGAAACAGTCGAGACGCTGGGCTTCGATTATGGTCAGCGGCACCGAGTCGAACTCGAATGCCGCGAAGGGTTTCGCAACGCGGTGACGCGGGCATTTCCAGCTTGGGCCGACCGCCTCGGCGAAGATCACATGATCGATCTGTCGGTGCTCGGCTCGATCAGCGATACCGCGATGACGCGCGAGATCGAGATTCACGCCACGGCCAACGGTTTGCCGAATACGTTCGTGCCGGGCCGCAATCTGATGTTCATGACGATCGCCGCGGCCATCGCGTATCGGCGCGGTTTGCAGGTGCTGGTCGGCGGCATGTGCGAGACGGACTTCTCGGGCTACCCCGATTGCCGCGACGACACGATGAAGGCATTGCAGGTCGCGCTGAACCTCGGCATGGATACGCGCTTCCTGCTCGAAACGCCGCTGATGTGGCTCGATAAGGCCGATACGTGGCGTCTCGCTCACGAGTTGGGCGGCGACGAACTGGTCGAACTGGTGCGCGTCGAGACGCATACCTGCTATGTCGGCGAGCGCGCCGAGTTGCATGCATGGGGTTTCGGTTGCGGCGAATGCCCCGCGTGCCGCTTGCGCAAGCGCGGTTACGAAGCGTATCTGGCCGGT
This sequence comes from Paraburkholderia sp. SECH2, assembly GCF_030464795.1. Lineage (NCBI taxonomy): Bacteria > Pseudomonadati > Pseudomonadota > Betaproteobacteria > Burkholderiales > Burkholderiaceae > Paraburkholderia > Paraburkholderia sp. SECH2. The sequence goes on along the minus strand of NZ_JALPRH010000011.1, from coordinate 54,036 downwards.
GAGAAGGTGACTGAGCCGGTCTGACGCTCACCGAAGTTTTACGCTGGCGCACCGTGCGAACGGGCGCCGCGCAGGCAATTATTTTCAGGAACACAAGGCAGAAAGCAGCATGACTTACGCGGTCAAGGAAATCTTCTACACATTGCAGGGCGAGGGCGCGAATGCCGGGCGTCCGGCCGTGTTCTGCCGGTTCGCCGGCTGCAATCTGTGGTCGGGCCGCGAAGAAGATCGTGCGGATGCGGTCTGCCGTTTCTGCGATACAGACTTCGTCGGCACTGACGGCGAGAACGGCGGCAAGTACCGTACTGCCGAAGAGTTGGTGCAGATGATCGCGTCGCAATGGCCGGAAGGCGAGGGCGAACGCTTCGTGGTCTGCACGGGCGGTGAACCGATGTTGCAGATCGATCAGCCGTTCGTCGATGCGCTGCATGCCGCCGGTTTCGAAATCGCCATTGAAACCAACGGCTCGCTGCCGGTGCTCGAGACGATCGACTGGATCTGCGTGAGCCCGAAGGCCGACGCGCCGCTCGTCGTCACCAAGGGCAACGAACTGAAGGTCGTGATTCCGCAGGACAACCAGCGATTGTCCGAGTATGCGAAGCTCGACTTCGAGTATTTCCTCGTCCAGCCGATGGACGGCCCGTCGCGCGATCTCAACACCAAGCTCGCGATCGACTGGTGCAAACGCCATCCGCAATGGCGCCTGTCGATGCAGACCCACAAGTATCTGAACATTCCCTGATTTGCCGTGCTGACGATTACACGAAAACTCGAATTCGACGCGGGCCACCGCATCCCCGATCACCGCAGCCAGTGCCGTAATCTGCACGGCCATCGCTATGTGCTCGAAATCACGCTGCAAGGCGACCTGGTCGATACCGAAGGCGCGCCGGATCGCGGCATGGTGATGGACTTCGCCGACGTGAAGTCGCTCGCGGTCGAGCATCTGGTCGACAAGTGGGACCATGCGTTCCTCGTCTACGAAGGCGACACGCAGGTGCGGGGTTTTCTGGAAACCATGGCGGGGCACAAGACGGTCGTGCTCGATCGCATCCCGACCGTTGAAAATCTCGCTGCCGTCGCGTTCGATATCCTCGCGAACGTCTACGACGCGCATTACGGCGTGAATCTGCGTCTGCATAAGGTGCGTCTGTTCGAGACACCGAACTGCTGGGCCGACGTAGTCCGCGATTAAGTTCAGGGCCGCGCGACTCGAGCCCGCGGCCCAACCCCCGCGTTATTGTCACGGTATGATCGCTCCGATAACCACATGGAGCGAGACATGCCGGTCACCGCATTGCGTCGCAGCAGGCATTCAGGCCGTCACGGCCCGGGCGTTGGCCTGTTCGGCTGCGCCATCCTCACCCGCGTTTCAGGCGATGTATTCCATCGCCAGGGAGCGCGGCAATGAGCACCTTCACAAATCCCCTCAAGCAACGTCTGAAAGAAGCCGATACATTGTTCGGCCTGTGGCTTTCGCTCGGCAGCGATTCCGCAGCCGAGGCGCTCGCGCACGCCGGTTTCGACTGGCTGCTGATCGACATGGAGCATGCGCCGAACGATAGCGGCGACGTCACGTCGCAATTGCGCGCGATCGCCGCCGCGCATTTGCCGAGCGAACCGGTCGTACGCGTGCCTGCCAGCGAGGCGTGGCTCGTCAAGCGCGTGCTCGACGCCGGCGCCCGTACGCTGATGTTCCCGAATATCGAAACCGCGGACGAGGCGGCACAGGCCGTGCGTTTGACGCAGTACCCGACCGCCGATGCACTCGACGGTCAGCGCGGTGTGGCCGGCGCGGTGCGTGCGGCCGCGTACGGCATGCGGCGCGACTACGTGCAATCCGCCAACGCGCAGATTGCGACCATTGTGCAGATTGAGTCGGCGCGCGGTTTGCAGGAGGTGGAGAAGATTGCGGCGACGCCAGGCGTCGATTGCCTGTTCGTCGGACCGGCCGATCTGGCCGCGAGCCTCGGCCACCTCGGCGATTCGAAGCACGCCGACGTGCAGGCGGCGATGGCGCGCATAGTCAGCGCTGCCGACAAGGCTGGTATCGCCGCAGGAATTTTTGCTATGGATGTCGCGAGCGCCAAGCAGCATCGCGATGAGGGTTTTCGTTTTATCGCCCTGGCCGCCGACGTCATGTGGATGTTGCGCGCGACCCGCCAGGCGTTGCAGGAGGTGAGGACATGAAGGGGATGGTGCAGTGCGTCGTGGTGCGTCTGGCGGTTACAGCGGCCTTGATGGCGAATGTGACGGCGTATGCGCAGGACAACCGCGTCGCGAAGTCGAACGATCCGGAGACGCAAACCGCGGTCGCCGACTACAACGCCGGCAATCTGGCCGCGGCGCTCGCCGAGTTCCGCAAAGCCGCGCAGCGCGGCAGCCGGCTGGCCGAGTTCAACTACGCAATGATGTTGCTCAACGGTGAAGGCACCACAGCCAATGTCGATGAAGGCAAGAAGTGGCTGCGCAAAGCCGCCGACGCCAACATGTCGCACGCGCAGTATGTGTACGGCAAGATGTACGACGATGGCGAGTTCGTCGGGCGTGATCCGGTCGAAGCGCACCGGTGGTTCCTGAAGGCCGCGCAGCAGGGGCACGTGCAGGCAGAGCTCGCGTTGGCCAACCAGTTTCTCGATGGCCGTGGCACGACTCGCGACAACCAGCAGGCGTTCGTCTGGTACAAGAAGGCCGCGCAAGGCGGCGACATGACTGCGCAGTATGTGACCGGCTCGTTCTACGAACGTGGCGGTGACGGCGTGGACAAGAATCTGAACGTGGCGCGCGCGTACTACGCTGCTGCGGCGGCACAGGGCGATCCGGCGGCGAAGCTCAAGTATCAGCAACTCAGCGCGCAGTTGCGGGATCAGAAGGAAGTGAAGCCGCAGTAGACGAGACCGTATTAAATGAAAAGGGGCGCTCCTGACGGTGCGCCCCTTTTCTTTATCGGGCCTGCTACGGTCTGCTGCGACTTTGCTGCAATCGGCTCCGCAGTCTGAGACCTACGCCCAGCCCCACTCTAACTCTGCATCAGCCGCTTCTGCCGCGCGACGCTCATGATGAGGCCGATCGCGACCCCCAGCGTAGTCAGCGCAGTGCCCCCGTAGCTCATGAACGGCAAGGGCACGCCCACCACCGGCAAGATCCCGCTCACCATACCGATGTTGACGAACGCATAGGTGAAGAACGCCATCGTCAGCGATCCGGCCAGAAGCCGTCCAAACAGCGTCGCCCCATTGGCGGCGATATACAAACCGCGCGCGATCAGCAGCATATAAAGCGTAAGCAGTACGACCCCGCCCGCCAGCCCGAACTCCTCAGAGAACACGGCAAAGATGAAGTCGGTGTGCTTCTCGGGGATGAACTCCAGGTGCGCCTGGGTACCCTTCAGCCAACCCTTGCCGAGCGGGCCGCCCGAGCCGATGGCAATCACCGCCTGGATCGTATGGAAACCCTTGCCGAGCGGATCGGAAGTCGGGTCCAGCAGCGTACAGATACGGTGCTTCTGATAATCGTGCATCAGCGGCCACTGCACTTCCGGCTGACAGATCTTGTCCTGGAACGCCGCGATCGAGCCGACCGCGATCACGCCGGCAATCAGCACGGGCACGATCAGCTTGAAACTCAGCCCCGCGAAGTAAATCACGAAGAGGCCGGCCGCGAACACCAGCACAGCCGTGCCGAGGTCAGGCTGCTTGGCGATCAAACCGACCGGCACGATCAGGATCAGGAAGCCGACCAGAAAGTCGTACCAACGCATCACGCCTTCGCGGCGCTGGTAGTACCAGGCGAGCATCAGCGGGGTGGCGATCTTCAGAATTTCCGATGGCTGGATCACCACGCCGACGTTGATCCAGCGCTTCGCGCCCTTGCGTGTGAGGCCGAACAGCGCTACGGCCACCAGTAACGCGATCCCGAACGTATAGAGCGGGACCGCGAAGCGCATCAGCGTGGTGGGTGGCACATTGGCCAGCGCCCACATCAGCACGAACGTCAGCATGATGTTGCGCAGTTGGTCTTCCACGCGGCCGGGCATGTCCAGCGTCGCGCTGTAAAGCGTGATGATGCCGACGCACAGCAGCAGAAACACGATCAGGGCGAGCGGCCGGTCGAAGCCCACGAACATCCGCTTGATGCGGTCGAGCCAGGCGCGCTTGTCGAATTGCATGCCTTTCTCCTTACTCGTCGATGCCGCCGGAAACCGGCTGGCGTGGCGACGTAGGCTGAATGCTGTCATCCCGCGACGGAGCGGCGGCAGTCGGTACCGACTCGCTGCTCGAGCGGGGTTTGCGCGGGACGCCGGATTTACGCGGCGTTGGAATCTTTGCGGTGGCGGATGCGGAGGCAGCGACGGCCGCCGACGCGCCGGATGCCGAAGCAGCCGCAGCAGCCGGCGATGTCGCAGCCGTGGCCGCCGATGCAGCAGCCGAAGCCGAAGCAGCCGCCACAGCGGAAGCTGCCGCCGCGGCCGAAGCAGCACCCGGCATCGGCAATGCCGTGAAGCCCGCTGCAACCTTCACCGGCTGCGCCGCGTCCTGCGGTGTCGGAGCGCTGCCCACTTCGGGCGCGGACGCATCCTCCGTCGCCGAGGCCGCTGCCGCGACGGCCGCCGCTTCAGCGCCGGGCTTGTTCTTGCCGACCAGGTAGTAATCGAGCACGCGCCGCGCGATCGGACCGGCCGCTTCCGCGCCCCAGCCGCCGTTTTCGACGATCAGCGCGAGCGCGATCTTCGGTTGCTCGGCCGGCGCGAACGCGATGAAGAGCGCGTGGTCACGCAGATGCTCGGCGATCGCATGGCCCTTATAGTTCGCGCCTTGCAGCGAGTAGACCTGCGCCGTACCGGTCTTGCCGGCGGCCAGATAGGGCGCGCCGATGAACAGCTTCGACGCCGTACCGTTGGTCACGACGCCTTCCATCGCGCGCTTGATGATGTCGATGTCCGATTGCTTCACGGCGATCTTGTCGCTCGGATCGCGCACGACCGGGCGCGTATCTTTGGTGATCGGATTTTCGATGTCGCGCACGAGGTGCGGCTTCATCACGACGCCGTTATTCGCGAGCGTGGCCGTGGCGTGGGCGAGTTGCAGAATGGTGAACGAGTTATAGCCTTGGCCGATGCCCAGACTGATCGTTTCGCCTTCATACCAGCGCTGCTGCTCGGGTTTGCGGTACGCCTTGCGCTTCCAGTCCGTCGACGGCAGGATGCCGCGCGCTTCGCCCGAAATGTCGATGCCGGTGATCTGGCCGAAGCCCCACGGCTTCATGAAGCCGGCGATCGCGTTGACGCCGAGATCGTGCGCGAGCATGTAGAAATACGTGTCGTTCGACACCACGATCGCGCGGTTCATGTCGACCCAGCCCTGGCCCGAGCGCACGTCGTTGCGGAACGTGTGGCCGCCGAACGTGTACGAGCCCGGATCCTGGAAGCCCCAGCCCGGCGTGCGCTTATGCAGCGTCAGCGCGGCGAGCGCCATGAACGGCTTGTAGGTGGAGCCCGGCGGATAGGTGCCGTGCAGCGGACGGTTCAGCAGCGGATGGTCGGGCGAGTTGTTGAGCTCGTCCCAGGTCTGCTGATCGATGCCGTCGACAAACGAATTCGGATCGAAACTCGGCGCCGACACGAACGCGAGCACGTCGCCCGTTGCCGGTTCGATCGCGACCAGTGCCCCACGGCGGCCCGCGAAGGCTTGCTCGGCGACCTGCTGCAGGCCGATGTCGATCGACAGCTCGAGGTTGTTGCCTGGCGTTGCCTGGGTGCGCGACAACGTGCGTACAGGCCGGCCACCGGCCGTGACCTCGACTTCCTCAAAACCGGTCTGGCCGTGCAGTTCCGTCTCGTAGCTCTGCTCGACGCCGATCTTGCCGATGTAGTCGGTGCCCTTGTAGTTGTTCGCGTCGAGGCGCGGATCGTAGTGATCCGGATCGCTGTCGTTCTGATCGCTGGCGTCGTCGATGCGGTCCTGATCGCGCTGCGAAATCCGCCCGATATAGCCGATCACGTGTGCCGCAGTGGGGCCGAGCGGATATTGGCGGAACAGGCGCGCGCGCACTTCCACGCCCGGAAAGCGGAAGCGCTGTGCGGTGAAGCGCGCGACTTCGTCGTCGGTGAGGCGGGTGCGGACCGGCAGGCTCTCGAAGTTCTTCGAGTCTTCCTGCAGCTTCTTGAAGCGGCGCCGGTCGCGTGCGTCGATCGAGACCACGGTGGCCAGATTGTCGATCACGTTTTCGAGCGTGTCGTTCAGCTTCGACGGAGTGATTTCCAGCGTGTACGCCGAGTAGTTCTTGGCCAGCACCACGCCGTTACGGTCGGTGATGATGCCCCGGTTCGGCACGATCGGCGCGACCGAGATGCGGTTTTCGTCGGCTTGCAGCGAGTACTTGCTGTAATGCCAGACCTGCAGGACCAGGAAACGGAAACCGATCAGCCCGAAGCAGACGAACACGAACACGCCCGCCGCCGCTACGCGCAGGCGGAACTTCGAGAGCTGTTGCTGAGTGTCCTTGAATTCGGTCATGCGATTCTGCAAAAGGCCGCGTGACGGCCATCATGAGTGTGCGCCCAAACCGGCCGGAACCGGGAGGCATGAACAGCGATGCGCGTCGAGCGGGCCGGGAGCGTGGATTCCATCGGAACGGCCGGCGGGCTCGATGCGGGATTAAATCGGCCGCGTATCGTCCGGATCGGCCGGACGACGCTGCGGCATCAGCAGCAGCATGCTGGCGACCGGCCACAGCGCGGCTTCGACGAAGCCGTCGATCAGGTAACTCCAGCCCGGAAACGCTGCGCCCGTCAGCAGACGGATCACGAACGGCACCAGTTGCGCGACGACCAGCAGCGGCATCACCGCGAAAGTCTGCACGCCGAGCGACATCCACAGCACCCGGCGGTGGATCGTAATCGCGCCATACGACAACAACGTATACGCCAGCGCGTGCTCACCGAGCAGGCTGGCGTTGTGTACGTCCATCAACAGGCCAAGAAAGAACGCGATACCCATGCCGACTTTGCGCGGCTGGTGCACGTTCCAGAACAGCAGCACGAGCGCCACGAAGTCCGGCACGCCGGCGAGGCGCCCCCACGGCATCAGGTTCAGCAGGAACGCCGCAGCGAGGCTGAACGAGATGAAGTAGGGATTGACCGGCTGCAGGATGTATTGCGGACGGTTCATGGCTGGGCCCCCGGCGTGGCTTGCGGCTTCGCGCTCTTGTCAGCGGCCGGTTTCTTTTCGGTGGTAGCTTTCTTCTCTGCGGCCGCGCCCGTGGCCTTGGCCGACGGCTTCTCAGTAGGCTTGGCAGCAGCGGCGGCGGGTTTTTCTGCAGGCTTGGCAGCGGATTTATCCGCTGCGGCCTTGTTGTCCGCGGGCTTGCCGCCCTTCTTCGCTTTCGCGTCCTTGGCGGTCGTAGCCGCGTCGGGCTCTTCCGCCGGACGCGGCGGCACGTTGTTCAGATAGTGCAGCACGAGCAACTGACGCGCGCCGCGCACGGGCGCAACCGGCAAGCAGATCACGCGCGCGAACGCCGTATCGGCCTGTTTGTCGACCCGCACGACCTTCGCGACTGGCAGCCCCGGCGGATAAACGCCGTCGAGCCCGCTCGTGACGAGTTCGTCGCCGGTTTGCACATCAGCGCTGATCGGCACGAAGCGCAGATCGAGCGTATCGCCCTTCGGCGTGCCGTAGATCACGCTGCGCAAGCCGGTGCGCACGATCTGCACGGGCACCGCCTGATCCTTGTCGGTGAGCAGCGTCACTTCGGCTTGCAGCGGGAACACGCGCGTCACCTGACCGATCACGCCGTCTTCATTGACGACCGGCGATCCGTCCTGGACGCCTTGCTGGGCGCCGCGGCCGATCACGACCTTCTGCGTGAACGGGTCGCGCGTGTCGTACTGGATTTCAGCCGGCAGCGATTGCGTGGTGGAGCGCTGCGAGAGTTGCAGCAGCGCGCGCAAATGGGTGTTTTCGGCAGCCAGTTCGGCAGCTGTATTGGCTTGCTGCGAGAGCTGGAGATCTTTGGTGCGCAGTTTGTCGTTCTCGCTGCGCAAGGTGGCGCTGGTCACGGCCAGGTCGGCCGCGCCCATGAAAACGTCGCGCGGCACGAGGGCTGCGCGTTGCAACGGATAAAGACCCGCGCCGAGCACGCCGCGAACGATTTCGAGCGTTCTGAAGCGTGCATCGGAGATCAGCAGGGCGAGCGCCAGCACGACGAAAAACACCAGCCGTGCGAGGGCGGACGGGCCTTGCTTGAACAGGGGCGGCGGACTGTATTCCATGGTCGGCGCCGGGGGCGTGAGCGGTTGGGTGAGACGGCGGCGCGCGAGGGGTGCGCGTTCAGCGCGCGGAGGCTGGCAGGCCCAGCCAACGGCAAACCGGCCCGCAAGGGGCCGTTTGCCAGATCCGCGCTACTGACATGGAGACGGGCTCGCTTACTCGTACGAGAAGATGCTGCCGAGCTTGTCCATGCGTTCGAGCGCCATGCCCGAGCCGCGTACAACACAGGTCAGCGGGTCTTCGGCGACGAGCACCGGCAGGCCGGTTTCTTCGGCGAGCAGGCGGTCCAGATCGCGCAGCAGTGCGCCACCGCCGGTGAGCATCATGCCGCGCTCGGCGATGTCGGCGCCCAGTTCCGGCGGCGTTTGTTCGAGCGCGATCTTCACCGACGAGACGATCTGGTTCAGCGGATCGGTGAGGGCTTCGAGGATTTCGTTGCTGGAGATCGTGAAGCTGCGCGGAATGCCTTCCGACAGATTGCGGCCCTTCACTTCCATTTCCTTGACTTCGGAACCCGGGAACGCGGAGCCGATTTCTTTCTTGATGGCCTCGGCGGTTTGTTCGCCGATCAGCATGCCGTAGTTGCGGCGGATGTAGTTGACGATGGCTTCGTCGAACTTGTCGCCGCCTACGCGGACCGAACCCTTGTACACGATACCGCCGAGCGAGATCACGCCGACTTCGGTCGTGCCGCCGCCGATATCGACGACCATCGAGCCGGTTGCTTCTGACACCGGCAGGCCTGCGCCGATTGCCGCTGCCATGGGCTCTTCGATGAGGTAAACCTGCGAAGCGCCCGCACCGTGAGCGGCTTCTTTGATCGCGCGACGCTCGACCTGGGTCGAACCGCACGGCACGCAGATGATGATGCGCGGCGACGGCGAGAACATGCGCGATTCGTGAGCAGTTTTGATGAACTGCTTGATCATCTGTTCGGTGACGGTGAAGTCGGCGATCACGCCGTCTTTCATCGGGCGGATCGCCTCGATGTTGCCCGGCACCTTGCCAAGCATCTGCTTGGCTTCCTTGCCGACTGCCTGAATGGTTTTCTTACCGTTGGGACCGCCTTCCTGGCGGATCGAGACCACCGACGGTTCATCAAGAACGATACCCTTGCCACGCATGTAAATGAGCGTGTTGGCAGTGCCGAGGTCAATCGCCAGGTCGTTGGAGAAGTAGCTGCGCAGAAAACCGAACATTCAAAATCCTGTCTCGCTTGGGGCCAGCCCTCGCAACGTATGCGCAGGGCGGCAGCGGAAAAAATAACAGCTTCAACCGGGCGGAAGCGGCGCCACTGGAACTTGAAGCTGCGAGGGAGTCTACCGGAGGCCGGTGCAAGGCCTAGTCAGAAAAATCCGAACTATCTTTGGGAATTGTTCAGAAAGGCCTTGGTAAGTCGGTCCGGGTTTGGGTCGAACGCGTAATGATACCTTATAATTTTGGATGTTTTGAAGGAAACGGACGGCACTTTTTGCCGCCGCTGGCCCCTTTTTCGAGGTCTTCCTCCAGTGTCGTAACCCGCTGTCGCAGCATCGTTTTTCCCGCGCTGCGGCGGTCCACCACATTTTCCGGTGACTGCATGGCTCTGACCCTGACCGATGTTAAACGCATCGCGCACCTCGCGCGGCTCGAACTGGCTGACGCCGAAGCTGAGCACACGCTTACCCAGCTCAACGATTTCTTCGGCTTAGTCGAGCAAATGCAGGCGGTCGATACCACCGGCATCGCCCCGCTTGCCCATCCGATCGAGCAGATCGAAGACGTCGCGCTGCGTCTGCGCAACGACGCGGTGACCGAAACGGTCGACCGTGAAGCCTTCCAGCGCCCGGCGCCGGCCGTTCAGGACGGCCTGTACCTCGTGCCGAAGGTGATCGAGTAAGTGATCGACCAAGACTCGCGAATCAAGCCCAGGATAAAACGCAATGCATGAAAAAAGCTTGACCGAACTGCGCGCCGCACTGGCAGCCAAGGAATGCTCCGCAGTCGAGCTGGCGCAGCTCTATCTGAAGCGGATCGACGCGGCCAACAGCCTGAACGCCTTCATTCAGGTCGACGCCGACCTGACGCTCGCGCAGGCGAAAGCGGCCGACGCGCTGCTTCACACCGGCCACGCCGGCCCGCTGGTCGGCCTGCCGATCGCGCATAAAGACGTGTTCGTCACCAAGGGCTGGCGCTCCACGGCCGGCTCGAAGATGCTGTCGAACTACGAAAGCCCGTTCGACGCCACCGTGGTCGCGCGGCTGCAGCACGCCGGCATGGTGTGCGTGGGCAAAACCAATATGGACGAGTTCGCGATGGGCTCGTCCAACGAGAATTCGTACTTTGGCCCCGTGCAGAATCCGTGGGATCGTCTGGCTGTGCCGGGCGGCTCATCCGGCGGTTCGGCTGCTGCAGTGGCGGCGCGTCTCGCGCCCGCTGCCACCGGCACGGATACCGGCGGCTCGATTCGTCAGCCGGCGTCGTTCTCCGGCATCACCGGTATCAAACCGACGTATGGCCGCGTGTCGCGTTACGGGATGATCGCGTTCGCATCGTCGCTGGATCAAGGCGGTCCGTTGGCCCAAACAGCCGCGGATTGCGCCACGCTGCTCAATGCCATGGCCGGTTTCGACGAGCGCGATTCGACCAGCCTCACGCGCGAAGACGAAGACTTCACGCGCTACATCGGCAAAACGTGGAAGGAAGACGGCGCGGACAAACCGCTCGCCGGCCTGCGCATCGGCCTGCCGAAAGAGTATTTCGGCGCAGGCCTTGCCGATGACGTGCGCGCTTCGATCGACGCAGCATTGAAGCAATACGAAGCGTTGGGCGCCACGCTGGTGGAAGTCTCGCTGCCGAAAACCGAGCTGTCGATCCCGGTGTACTACGTGATCGCACCGGCGGAAGCCTCGTCGAACCTGTCGCGTTTCGACGGCGTGCGCTTCGGCCATCGCGCCGCGGAATACCGCGATCTGCTCGACATGTACAAGAAGTCGCGTGCCGAAGGCTTCGGTCCGGAAGTGAAGCGCCGTATTCTGGTGGGCGCCTATGTGCTGTCGCACGGTTATTACGACGCGTACTACCTGCAGGCGCAAAAGATCCGCCGCATCATCGCGCAGGACTTCCAGGAAGCGTTCAAGCAGTGTGACGTGATCATGGGCCCGGTGGCGCCCTCGGTGGCGTGGGACCTCGGCGCGAAGGGCGACGATCCGGTGCAGATGTATCTGGCCGACATCTACACGCTGTCGGTGAGCCTCGCCGGTCTGCCGGGTATGAGCGTGCCGTGCGGCTTCGGCGCGGGCGCGAATGCGCAGCGCCCGGTGGGTCTGCAGATCATCGGCAACTATTTCAATGAAGCCCGGATGCTGCAAGTGGCCGACGCGTTCCAGCGCGCGACCGACTGGCATCGCAAAGCACCGGCAGGAGTGTGAGCACCATGGCCAAGCAATGGGAAGTCGTGATCGGTCTGGAGACCCACGCGCAACTGTCGACCCAATCGAAGATTTTCTCGGGCACTGCCACGCAATTCGGCGCTGCACCGAACACGCAGGCCAGCCCCGTTGATCTGGCATTGCCGGGCACGCTGCCGGTGATGAACCGCGGCGCCGTGGAACGTGCGATTCAGTTCGGCCTTGCGATTGGCTCGACGATCGCGCCGCGCAGCATCTTCGCGCGCAAGAATTACTTTTACCCCGATCTGCCGAAGGGCTATCAGATCAGCCAGTACGAAATCCCCGTCGTGCAGGGCGGCCAGGTGACGATTCAGGTTCCGTCTAACGAAAAGGCGGGTAAGGAAGCGTACGAGAAGGTCGTCAACCTGACGCGCGCTCACCTCGAAGAAGACGCGGGCAAGTCGTTGCACGAAGACTTCGCGGGCATGACCGGCATCGACCTGAATCGCGCCGGCACGCCGCTGCTCGAAATCGTCACCGAGCCGGAAATGCGCAGCGCGGCCGAAGCGGTCGCGTATGCCAAGACGCTGCATACGCTGGTCACATGGCTCGGCATCTGCGACGGCAACATGCAGGAAGGCTCGTTCCGTTGCGACGCGAACGTGTCGGTGCGTCCGGTCGGTCAGGCTGAATTCGGCACGCGTGCCGAGATCAAGAACCTGAACTCGTTCCGCTTCCTCGAAGAAGCGATCCAGTACGAAGTGCGTCGTCAGATCGAATTGATCGAAGACGGCGGCACGGTGGTGCAGGAAACGCGTCTGTACGATCCGGACAAGCGCGAAACGCGGTCGATGCGCAGCAAGGAAGACGCGCACGATTACCGCTATTTCCCCGATCCTGATCTGATGCCGCTCGTGATCGACGCGGCGTGGGTCGAGCGCGTGAAGGGTGAAATGCCGGAACTGCCGGTCGCGATTCAACAGCGCTTCGTCACGCAATACGGCCTGACGCCGTACGACGCGAACGTGCTGACGTCGAGCAAGGCCATGGCTGCCTACTACGAAGCGGTCGTCCTCAAGGTCGGTCCGTCGAACGCGAAGGTCGCGGCCAACTGGCTGATGGGCGAGGTGTCGTCGCAACTGAATCGCGAAGGCCTGGACATCGCTGACAGCCCGGTTTCGTCCGCACAACTTTCGTTGTTGCTGCAGCGTATCGCCGACGGCACGATCTCGAACAAGATCGCCAAGGAAATTTTCCTCGCGATCTGGGAAGAGAAAGCCACGGACGAAGCCGCTGCCGATCGCATCATCGAAGCGAAGGGTTTGAAGCAGATTTCGGACACGGGCGCACTGGAAGCGATCATCGACGAAGTGCTCGCCGCGAACCCGAAGTCGGTTGAGGAATTCCGCGCGGGCAAGGAAAAGGCGTTCAACGCACTGATCGGTCAGGCGATGAAAGCGACCAAGGGCAAAGCCAATCCGGCGCAGGTGAACGAACTGCTGAAGAAGAAGCTGTCCTGAGTTGAAGTCATGTGACCGGCGCGAGTGCGCCGGTCATCGCGGGCTGTTGCCGGAAACGAAAGTGGGGCAACGGCCCGTTTCATTTTGCGGGCAATGTTTTAACGCAGATCACGGAGTGTGAATGGCGAAGCAACCCGAACTCGACGATTTCCGCGTGCCGTATTTCGACGACGGCAAGAAGAGCAGCAAATTCTCACTCGACGCTTTCGACCCGTCCGCGAAGCCTTTTTCGAGCGGTTCGAAAGATGCTGACCGGGCGCGCTTGTCGGAGATCGGCGCGATCCTCGACACGAAGCAGGAGTGCCTGCACGCGCAGCAGAAACGCCGGGTATTGCTGGTGTTGCAAGGCATGGACACGAGCGGCAAAGACGGCACGATCCGTGCGGTGTTTCATGAGGTCGACCCGCTTGGTTTGCGCATCGTGCCGTTCAAGGCGCCTACGCCTGTGGAGCTGGCGCACGATTTTCTCTGGCGCGTGCATGCGCAGGCGCCCGCTGCCGGTGAGTTGACCATCTTCAACCGCAGCCACTACGAAGATCTGCTGGTGCCGACCGTGCTCGGCAATCTGGATGCCGAAGCATTTGAACAGCGCTGTGGCCACATTCGCCAGTTCGAAAAGCTGCTGGCCGACAGCGGTACGGCCATCGTCAAGTGCATGCTGCATATTTCGAAAGACGAGCAGCGCGAGCGTCTGCAGGCTCGCATCGACGATCCGAACAAACACTGGAAATTCGACGTCGCCGATCTCGAAGCCCGCAAGCAGTGGGACCAATATCAGGCGGCGTACCGCGATATGCTGGCCGTGACGTCGACCGACTACGCACCGTGGTACGTGGTCCCGGCCGATTCGAAAACCCATCGCAATGTAATGGTCGCCGAGTTGTTGCTACGTACGTTCGAAGCGTTAAAGCTCGAATATCCGCCTGCCAAAGAATCGCTGAAGGGCGTCAAGGTCGAATGACCCTGCGCCTTCGGTCGTGTGCTCCAGAAACGAATTGAACATAAGGGAAACGACATGTTGCGTGTGATTACCGCTAACCTGAACGGCATCCGCTCAGCGGCAAAGAAGGGTTTTTTCGACTGGTTCGGCGAACAGAAAGCCGACGTGGTGTGTGTGCAGGAAATCAAATGCTCACAGGACGATCTGACGCCGGAGTTTATGTCGCCGCACGGTTTCACCGGCTATTTCCAGCATGCGGTGAAGAAGGGGTATAGCGGCGCGGGCGTGTACACGCGCCACGAGCCGGATGAAGTGGTGATCGGCTTCGGCAGCGAAGAGTTCGATCCGGAAGGGCGCTATGTCGAACTGCGCTTCGGCAAACTTTCAGTGATTTCGGTGTATGTGCCGTCGGGGTCGAGCGGTGAAGATCGCCAGCAGGCCAAGTTCCGCTTCATGGACGAGTTCATGCCGCATCTCGCGGAACTGGCCAAGGAGCGCGAAGTGATCGTGTGCGGCGACGTGAACATCGTCCACAAAGAGATCGACATCAAGAACTGGAAGAGCAACCAGAAGAATTCAGGGTGCCTGCCGGAAGAGCGCGAGTGGCTCACCAAGCTGTTTGACGAAGTGGGTTACGTCGACGTATTTCGCACGCTCGATCAGCGACCCGAGCAATACACGTGGTGGAGCAATCGCGGTCAGGCGTACGCGAAGAACGTAGGGTGGCGGATCGATTACCAGATTGCGACGCAGGGCATCGCCGGCAAGGCGAAACGCACCGACGTGTTCCGCGATATCAAGTTCAGCGACCATGCGCCGCTGACGGTCGATTACGACCACAAGGTCAAGAAGTAAGCACGGCTAGCCCGAGCCGCAAGGAACCGTGCAAGCCGCAAGCGCCGCGGCTTGCGCGCCTCACTCGCTACTGATGGGTTTGCGGCGCGGGCGGCCCATGCCGGCATAGTCCGGTAGCGCATCGACGGTCTTGCCGATTGCCTTTGCATAGAGCGGCAACATATCCGGCAAACGCTTGATGATGTCCTGACGCCGCGCCGGCGTGTACGGGTGCACGTAGATATAGCCCTGATCGCGATTGCTGCGCGTCGCCGTGGCCAGCTTGTCCCACAGCGTGACGGCCGCGCGCGGATCGAAGCCGGCGCGAGAGGCGATATCGCTGCCGATCACGTCGGCCTCGGTTTCGTCGGTGCCCTCGTACTTCATCTCGAGCAAGCGCGAACCGATGCCGAGCGGCGCTGCGCCCAGATCGGCGAGCCCGAAGAGCTGCGGGATCGTGCCGGACGAGTCGAGCTGGCTCGACTGCAGTTCGCCGAGCCGCTCACGTGCATGTTCGCGCAGTGCATGTGCGATCTCGTGACCGATCAGCATGCCGAGTTCGTTGTCGTTCAGATGCGTGCGGTCGAGCAGGCCGCTATACACCACGATCTTGCCGCCCGGCAGGCAGTACATTCGGATGTCGGGCGAGCGCACCACCGCTACATCCCACTTCCAGCCCTTGGCCCGCTCGTTCCACTTTAGCGAGTAGGGAATCATCTTGTCGACGATCGACCGCACCCGCGTGACGTGGGCGTCGGTGTCGCCGTACAGGCGGTTTGCGTGCTCTGCGCCGTACGTGATCTGATTGAACTCTTCGGCCGCTTGCGCCTCGAGCATTGGCGATGGGATCAGGTTGCGGAACACGAGGTAGCCGCCGTAGCGCAATTGCGTATTCGGCGCACTGTAGGTCGGCGGCGTGGGACTGTTGGCGGCTGCGGGCGTCGATGTCGCGGCAGGCGCTTTTGCGGCCGCAGCCGGGCTCGAAGTGGCGGCCGGCGTTTTAGCCGTTACGGGTGCCGGTGGCGGTTGCGTTGAAGCAGGCGGCGTGGCGGCCGCAGGTGCGCTGCCGGCGTTCGTGGCGCTGGTCGCGCCGGTCGCCGCCGATGTCGCGTTTTCGGGGCTTGAGGTGTTCGGTGCCGATTTTGCCGTCGGTGCCGGCGTTGGTGCTGCTGCCGGAGCCGGCGTGGTGGTGGCCGCCGCTGCTGCACTGGAGCCGGCCGCAGGCATCGCGGTCGCGTAGGCGCTCAACGGCGCCGCCAACACCAGGCTCGCGCAACCGAGCGCCAACACCGCACGCCGAACTGCGCGTCCGGCCTTGAGCGAAGACATCCCGGAGGCATCCGAAACCGGGCGCGCCCCGCGCTTTGACTGGCGCATCGTCACGACCGGGTTCTCCAGGGCGCGATGCGCAGCAGAAGCAGCATGCCGGGCAGCCCCAGCGCGGTACACACGATGAAATAGTCGAACCAGCCGATCTTTGCGACCACATAGCCGCTTGCCGCCGATGCCAACGTGCGCGGCACCGAAGCCAGGCTCGTGAAGAGCGCGAACTGCGTGGCGGTGTAACGCGGATCGGTGGTGCTGGCGATGTAAGCGGTAAAGGCCGCCATCGTCAGACCGGTCGCGAAGGTTTCGAGGCCATAGACCAGCGCCAGCGCGACCGAGCGTGGATCGAGCTGCACGGTCCAGTCGACGCCGACTAGCGCGAGCAGCTTTGAGGTGCCCTCGCTCAACCAGACGGCGATGTCGTAAATCACGGTCAAACCGGGCGATGCCGGGCCGAGATGCGCCAGCCATGCAAAGCCGAGCGTCGATACCATCTGCAGGACGCCGAAGATCCAGAGTCCGCGGCCGATGCCGACCTTCATCAGCCAGATCCCGCCGACGATCCCGCCCGCCAGACTCGCGCCAAACGCGGTGGTCTTGGCGATCACGCCAATCTGCGTGCGCGAAAAACCGATGTCGAGAAAGAACGACGTGGACAGCGTAGTCGCCATCGTGTCGCCGAGCTTGTAGAGGAAGATGAAGCCGAGCACGAACAGCGCGCCGCGCCAGCCGTCGCGTTGAATAAATTCACTGAACGGCTGCACGATCGCTTCGCGCAGATTCTTCGGCGGCGTGCCGTGCACCTGGGGCTCGCGCACCACCAGCGTCATGATCATGCCGGGCAGCATGAAGGCGGCGGTGACGATGAAAACGGTGGTCCACGGCAAATGGTCTGACAGAATCAGCGCCAGCGAACCCGGCACCAGCGCCGCGATCTTGTAGGCATTTACATGCACCGCATTGCCGAGACCCTGCTGCGTGTCGCTCAGCAACTCACGCCGGTAGGCGTCGATCACAATGTCCTGGCTCGCGCCGAACAAGGCGACCAGCGCCGTCAAAGCCGCTACCGTCCAGATCGAATCCTTCGGTGACACGAAACCGAGCGTGCCAATCGCGCCCGCCACCAGAATCTGCGTGACCAGCATCCAGCCGCGCCGTCTGCCCGGACGCCAGCCCGGAAAACGCGGCACGTAGCGGTCCATCAGCGGCGCCCAGATGAATTTCCAGGTGTACGGGAACTGAATCAGCGCAAAAAGGCCGATTTCCTTCAGATTGACACCTTCGGAGCGTAGCCACGCCTGCACCAGATAGACGAGCGTGAACAGCGGCAGTCCCGACGTAAAGCCGAGAAAGACGCAGATCAGCATGCGCGTATTCAGGAACGCGCGCCAGCCGGGATGTTCTTCGTGAGCGGTAAGTGCAGGCGCCTCGTGCGGCGGGTTCGACATGTGGATAAGTGGCGTTAGCTTTTCTTGACGCGATAGACCGCAAGACTACCACGCCAGTTCACGCCCCATCGCACCACCTGGCCTTCGTGAAGCACCACACGGTCGAGGATTTCGATGCCGACTTCCGGCGCCAGCGCCTCGAAATCCTTGATTGTCAGCACCCGCACGTTCGGCGTGTTGTGCCACTGGAAAGGTAGCGACTTCGACACCGGCATGCGGCCTTGCAGCACGGACAGCCGATGCGCCCAGTAGCCGAAATTCGGGAACGACACGATGCATTCCTTGCCCACCCGCACCGTCTCGCGCAGGATCGCGGCGGTCTGATGAATGGTTTGCAGCGTCTGCGACAGAACCGCAAAGTCGAAGCTGCCGTCTTCGAATAGGCGCAGGCCGTCTTCCAGATTCTGCTGGATTACGTTGACGCCGTTCTGCGTCGACGCCAGCACGCCGGCGTCGTTGATTTCAATGCCGTAGCCCTGCACGTCCAACTCCTCGGTCAGGAGCGACAGTAGCGAGCCGTCGCCGCAACCGAGATCGAGCACGGTGGCGCGCGGTTCGACCCAACGGGCGATCGCGCGGAAGTCCGGGCGCAGCGCCAGGTAATCGAGTGCTCGCTGGTTCATGCGTTCACCTCGTTCGCAATACGTTCGTAATAGGCGCGCATCAGGTTGTGATAACGCGCGTCGTCGAGCAGGAAGGCGTCGTGGCCATGAGGCGCGTCGATTTCCGCGTAGGTCACGGTGCGCTTATGGTCGAGCAGCGCCTTCACCAGTTCGCGCGAGCGGGCCGGCGCGAAACGCCAGTCGGTCGAGAAACTGGCGATCAGGTATTTCGCCGTGGTGTGGGCGACGGCGGCGGTCAGATCGCCGTCGAAGGCCTTGGCCGGATCGAAATAGTCGAGCGCGCGGGTGATCAGCAGGTACGTGTTCGCGTCGAAGTAGTCGGCGAATTTGTCGCCCTGATAGCGCAGATACGACTCCACCTCGAATTCCACGTCGAAGTTGAAGTTGTACGCGTCCACCGCGCCTTCCGCGCGGCGCAACGACCGGCCGAATTTCTCGGCCATGTCGTCGTCCGACAGATAGGTGATGTGCCCGATCATGCGCGCGACGCGTAAGCCGCGTTTCGGCTTCACGTTGTGCGCGTAGTAGTTGCCGCCGTGAAAATCCGGGTCCGACAGGATCGCCGAACGCGCCACCTCGTTGAACGCGATGTTCTGCGCGGAGAGCTTCGGCGTGGACGCGACCACGATGCAGTGACCCACGCGCTCCGGATACATCATGCTCCACGCGAGCGCCTGCATGCCGCCGAGGCTGCCGCCCATCACCGCCGCGAAACGCGTGATGCCGAACTCGTCGGCGACGCGCGCCTGCGCGTTCACCCAGTCTTCAACCGTGACGACAGGAAAGGCCGCGCCATACGGTTTGCCGGTCGCCGGATCGATGCTCATCGGCCCGGTCGAGCCGAAGCACGAACCCAGGTTGTTCACGCCGATCACGAAGAACCGGTTGGTGTCGAGCGGCTTGCCTGGGCCGACCATGTTGTCCCACCAGCCGATGTCCTTCGGATCGTCGGCGTAGACGCCCGCCACGTGGTGCGAGGCGTTGAGCGCGTGGCACACCAGCACGGCATTGCTGCGCGCGGCGTTGAGCGTGCCGTAGGTTTCGACCATCAGGTCGTAACCGGCCAGCGAGCTGCCGTTCTGCAGCAGCAGCGGCTCGGTGAAATGCATTTTTTGGGGAGCGACGATACCGATCGATTCCATTCATTCCGCCATTTAACAAATACAGGGCGGCTAGATTGGCGTCGGCGAAGCACGTAGGAGAAGCGGTGTGCGCGGCTGACGACCTCTTTAGCCGCATTTATAGTGAACCGCGGGATCGTATATTCCCGCTGGTTCGCGCGCCCGCAATCGAGTCAGCAAATCGGCGCGTGATAGGTGTTCAGGGTGCTCCGGACAGCGGTCTCAGGTAATTCGGCGAGCCGCAGTCAGGCGCAAAGTATAGCGGAAAATTTCATGCGGCAGCGTCGCGGACGCTACCGCGCCACTGCGCCTGCCGCGCGGACTACTGAAGAATCAGCAGCAGTTGCGCGTCGGCGTGTTCGGCGGGCGGCCGCGCGAAGCCGCTGCGTACATACCGATGCCAGCGGCCGATGATGTAGCTCAGCAGCAGGCTCGCGCGGATCGCAGGATCGTAGCCGGCGGGCAGCGGGGCGGCGGTCTGCGCGTTGGCGTTTGTGTTTTCGCCCGCGCTTGCGTTTGCTTCCGTCTGAGCCAGCCGCAAACACTGCTTCAACGACGCCTCGACTCGCTCCAGCATCTGATTGACCCGCTCGGTCAGCCGTTCGTGCTCGCCGACCAGCGCCTCGCAGGTCAGCACGCGCGTCATGCCGGGATTCTTCGCGGGGAAGTTGAGCAGCATCAGCGCAATCGCGCGGGCTTGCAGCACGCCATTGCTTTCCTTGTCGGCGATCTGGTTGATCAGGCCGAAGATGGTCTGCTCGATGAACTCGATGAGTCCTTCGAACATTTGCGCCTTGCTGGCGAAATGGCGGTACAGCGCCGCTTCCGAGACGCCGAGCCGGGCGGCGAGCGCCGCCGTGGTGATCTTTTCGCTCTTCGGCGCCTCCAGCATCGCGGCAAGCGTCTGCAGGATATGCACGCGGCGCTCGCCCGGCTTCAGGCGCGGCGCGCGCGGGGCGCCCGACGGGGCGGGTTCGTGTTCGGCTACGGCTTCGTCCGGCTTGTCGATCGGCTGCATGGCTGTCGCCCCGTCTGCTATCTCTTCAAACGAACCGAGCGGTTGCCCAGTCGTAGCGATTTTAACGAACGAATGCATCGGTCGACATAGTGCGGCCGACCGGTGCCCGGCAGACGCGTCGGCACGCCGTCCGCGTGCGGTTTGCGCGGCAGATGGCCGGTAATCCACACGGTGCGGATGCCGAGCCGCCGGTAGTTCTTCAGATGCGAGCGCGTGTCTTCCACGAGGATCACGTCTTTGAGCGAAACGTGCGCGTCGCGCATCGCCTTGCGCAGCATCGAATGATCGGGTTTGGCGCGCCAGCTGCGGCGATCGCGCATATGTTCGATCGCAATCACCTGCTCGAACAGACGCTCGATGCGCAACTTTTGAAGTACCGCGCGCGCGTAGGTCTCGGGCGCGTTGGTCAGCACGATCTTGCGGCCGGGCAGCGAGGCGACGAGGCGCGCAACGCCGCGTTCGTGACGGATCATCGAGCCGAGATCGGAGAACGTGTGAACGACTTTCAGAAAGTCGTTCGGGTCGAGTGGATGGTGGCGTGCCAGGCCGAGCAGCGTTGCGCCGTAGCGTTGCGTGTAGCCGGTGCGCAGACGGTTGGCTTCGTCGATGTCGACTCCCAGCGAGTCGATGATGTACTGCGTCATGCCCTGATTGATCGCCGGAAAGATCGCGTGCGAGGCGTGATGCAGCGTGTTGTCGAGATCGAACAGCCAGACCGGACTGCCGCCTGCAATGTGCGGACGACGGCGTCGGGAAGTGGGGGTGCGCATGATGGAGGACGCCGTTCAGGCGTGGGCAGTCGCTTCACGCAGCGAACGCGGATGACGCTTCGCGATGCGGAAGGCGATAAAAGAAGGGGGAGTGCTTTTGCGCCAGAGGGTGGCGCGTGGTGCGCCGCTGGGCGCAGCGGCAGAGCAACTGCACGGCCCACATGACACGCCTCGCTGGCGTACCGTGTGGGCCGGGTTTGAGGCAGGAATCAATGCGAGCGGATCATCGTGCCGAACGGCTGTTCGGTGAGAATTTCCAGCAGCACCGAGTGCTCGATGCGGCCGTCGATGATGTGTACCGAACGCACGCCGCTCTTCGCAGCATCCAGCGCCGACGAGATTTTCGGCAGCATGCCGCCGGAGATCGTGCCGTCTGCGAACAGGCCGTCGATTTCGCGCGCCGACAGATCGGTCAGCAGATTGCCTTCCTTATCCATCACGCCCGGGATGTTGGTCATGATCACGAGCTTTTCGGCGTTTAGCACAACCGCCAGTTTGCCCGCGACCAGATCCGCGTTGATGTTGTACGACAGACCGTCTTCGCCGAAGCCGATGGGCGAGATCACCGGAATGAAGGCGTCGTCCTGCAGCGCTTTCACAACCGCGGGATTGATCGCCTCGACTTCGCCCACCTGGCCGATATCCAGGTATTGGCCAGGATTGTCGCGATCCGGCATCTGCATCTTGCGCGCGTGGATCAGGCCGCCGTCTTTACCCGTCAGACCGACCGCGTGGCCGCCGAAATGGTTGATCAGCGTGACGATGTCCTGCTGCACTTCGCCGCCGAGCACCCATTCGACGACTTCCATCGTCTCTTCGTCGGTGACGCGCATGCCCTGAATGAATGTGCCCTGCTTGCCGATTTTCTTCAGCGCCTGGTCGATTTGCGGACCGCCGCCGTGCACGATGACCGGATTGATACCGACCAGTTTCAGCAGAATGACGTCGCGCGCGAAGCCTTGCTTGAGCCGCTCCTCGGTCATGGCGTTGCCGCCGTATTTGATGACCACGGTCTTACCGTGATACTGGCGAATGTAAGGCAGCGCCTCGGCCAGGATTTCAGCCTTCAGGGTGGGCGCGATCTGCGAAAGGTCAGGGATCTCGGACATGGCGGCAGGCTCAGGCACGGAACAGTTAAAACAGGGCGAATTGTACAGGACTGGCGCGCTGCAACAGGGTTTTCGATAGCGGCGCCGGTGACGGGCGGCACCGGCTTTGCGCACTGCGCAACGAGCGGGCCGAAGCGGCGGGTGACAATGAAGCTTAGCGCCGTTCAGAGCTGCCTGTGAATTGGCCGAATGGCCGGCTCACGGCGGCGCGCCAGTCGTGGCATCATTTCCTGATCCAGGCTGAAGCGAGGTCATCCGGCCCCTCATGAAACCGTCAGCTTCCCGCTCTGCAAGCGCGCTTTGCCCGCGCTGCGGCCATGCATTCGATTGCGCCATGCATGGGGTGCCATTCGACTGCTGGTGCCGTGAGATGCCGGCTCTGCCAGCAGACCGGCTCGATCCGTCTGGCCGCTGTTTGTGTCCTGAATGTCTTGCGGCGGAGATTGCGCGAGCCGTGCAACCGGGGCCGGGAGCCGGGTCACTTTGAACGCGGCGCGGCCTTGGTGGCCGCGTTGCCGGTCAATGGCGGCCTATGCCGCGTGGTGCCGGGTTGCAAGTGCACTCAGATCACGTGCAACAGCCGCCAGCGCCGGATCCCATTGGCCGAACTGCGGCTGCCGGTACAGCGTCGCGCTTGGATACCAAGGGCTGTCGGGTCGGTCGAGCAGCCAGACCCAATGCGGATTGACGTCGAGCAGCACCCATGTACGCTGGCCGAGTGCGCCGCTCAGGTGCGCCACGGATGTGCAAACCGTAATGACGAGATCGAGCGCGCTGACAAATGCCGCCGTGTCGTCGAAGGTGGTGAATTCGGCGGTGAGGTCCGACATTGACAGGCCCGCTGCCCGGGCCGCCGCGACATCCGCCCCGGCGCCCGGTTGCAGCGAATAGAACGCCACGTTTTGCATGCCGCCGAAGTGTTTTGCATAGCGCTCCCAACCTGCCCGTCGGAATGGGTTGCGCTGATGGCCAAGGCTGCCGGTCCATGCCAACCCGACTTTGAGCCTTGTTTCGCCGGCAAGCCTCTGTCGCCACGACGCACGCGCTGCAGCGTCCGCACACAAATATGGAGTCGCAGCGGGGATCGTCTCCTCGCGCGTGTCGAATATCAAAGGCAGACTGAGCAACGGGATTTCGTAGTCGAACGGCGGCAAAGATTCGACGCCACCGCCAACTGAGAAATCGTCCACATGATCGCCGAGGCTGCGCGCGAGCAATGCCCCCATCTGCGGAAATGAATTCCAGACGAGACGGCCGCCCTCGCGATGAACACGCTCGGCCAGCAGCGGGATATAGCGGCTGAACTGCAAGACATCGCCCATGCCCTGTTCGCCCCAGACCAGCAGTGTTTTGCCGGCCAGCGGTTCGCCGCGCCAGGTCGGAGCCGGCATCGCGGGGCGGTTGCCGCCCAATTCCAACGAGCCGTCCCAGCGCGCTTCGTGGGCTTCCCAGCCGTGCGTGTAATCGCCGCGCATGAGTTGCAGCATGCCGAGATTGGAGCGCATGCTCGCGTCGTTGGGTGCGAATGTACAGGCCGTTCTTTCGGCGCGCTCCGCTTCGTCCCAGCGTTGCGCTTCACGTAGCGCCAGCGCATAGTTGTTATGCGCAAGCGGGCTATTCGGCGCGCATTGAACGGCTCTTGCGCCGGCTTCGAGCGCGCGTGGCAGATTCAAATTGGCGCGGCTCGCCTGAGTGAGATTGGTCCAGGCGTCGGCGTGGCTGGGATCCTGATGAACGGCACTTTCCAGCAGGGCGATTTGCTCGTTCAGGTCACCACCAGTGAACGCGAGGGCGCCAGCGAGATTGTTGCGTAACTGCGGCAATGTCGGTTCGATGGCGAGTGCGCGACGATATGGCGCGATTGCCTCACTATGCCGATTTGCCATCTGCAGTGCGTAGCCGAAGCGGAAGTGCGCAAGCGCCCGATGCGGATCGAGTTGAGCAATAATGGCGGCGAGTTCGAGCGCGTCGTCGTGACGATGTTTTTCGAGCAAATTGATGACGAGCGAATCGATGGACTCGTCGTCGAGCGGATGGCGTTGTGCAGCGGCATCGAGCCATCTGGCCTCTGCTTCCGCAGTGCCGTTTTGCCGGGCTGCGGCGGCATGTCGCAGGAAAGTCAGGAAAGCTGAAGAGGCAGCGGTTTCGCTATCAGAGATTGGCAGCATGGTTGAGTTTGGATGGCGCGAGAACCGATGTTGGACAACCGGTTCGCGCAACGTTGTCGCAAAATTCCATGTTACCGGCGCAAGGCGGTGAGGTAAGTCAGACCGGTCCGAACAGTTAAACTAAAGTCATGCATCGTATAACTAACACCGGCCGCGTCAACCTCGGCCATCTGTTCTGGTTGCGCAGCCTCGCCATCATCGGCCAACTGGTGACGATTGCGTTTGTGCAGACCTTCTTCGGCGTGCACCTGCCGTTGCCCGCGATGTTGCTCGTGATCGCTCTTGAAGTGATCTTCAACGCGCTGACATGGTGGCGGGTCTCGCAGCAGCGGCCCGAGTCCAATCTCGAACTGTTCGGCCAGATCTGGGTCGATCTCGGCGCGTTGTCGGCGCTGCTGTTCCTCTCCGGTGGCACCACCAATCCATTCGTTTCGCTGTACCTGCCATCGCTCGCCATTGCTGCCGCTGTGTTGCCATGGCATCTGATGGCGTGGCTCGCCGCGTTCGCCGTGGCCTGCTACGCCGTGCTCGGTTTTGATTCCGTCCCGCTCAATCTCGACAACCCCGCGAACCTGTTCGACTATTTTCGCGCCGGCATGTGGGTAAACTTCATGGTCAGCGTTGGCCTGATTGCGTGGTTCGTCGCGCGTATGTCACGCGCTCTGCGACTACGTGACGCAGCGCTCGGAGAGGCGCAGCAGCGCTTGCTTCACGATGAACGCGCCGTCGCGCTCGGCGTCCAGGCCGCCACTGTCGCGCACGAAATCGGCACGCCGCTGTCTACAATTGCGATGTTGTCCGAAGAGTTACGCGATGCCGCGCGAACCGACAAGGGGCTCGCGCCATACAGTGCCGATCTGGAGCTGCTCGAACAGCAAATGGCGCTTTGTACTTCGGCGCTTGCACGGCTGCGCAGTCGTGCATCGACCGCGACTAACCGGCAAACGGTCAGCGAATGGCTCGAGTCGTTTGGAGAACAATGGCGCTTGCGTCACCCGCATGTGAAGTTCGAACGGATCGGCGTGCCGCCTGCGGACGTTAGTCTTGACGATACGGTTGCCGTCAGTCAGATTCTCACGATTCTGCTCGACAACGCCGCGCGTGCGAGTCGCGATCACGTCATGCTATCGTGCACGCTCACCGCTCGCGGCGACCAGATCGCATTCGAGGTATGCGATGCGGGCCCTGGCATTCCCGCCGCGTTGCGCGGGTCGCTCGGCGCGATGCCGGTCGACAGCACGCAGGGTGGGCACGGCGTGGGCCTGTATCTGGCGTTTTCAGCGGCGGCACGTCTGAAGGGATCGATCGAGCTGGCCGATGTCAGCGAGATCAAGCCGCGTGGCACGCGCGCAGTGTTGAGACTGCCGCTTGCGGCGCGCAAATTATCAGGTGCGGGCCGTCAAGGCACTACGCCATCCAACACGGAGAAGCAGGCATGAGCGATATGAATTTTCTGGTGATCGACGACGATGAGGTGTTCTCCGGCATCCTCGCGCGCGGTTTGACGCGGCGCGGTTATACGGTGGCCGAAGCGCACAACGCGGATGAAGCGATCAAGTTGGCGAACCAGCAGAAGTTCAGCCAGATCACGGTTGACCTGCATCTCGGCAACGATTCCGGTCTCACGCTCGTTGCTCCCTTGCGTGATTTGCAGCCTGACGCGCGCATGCTGGTGTTGACCGGTTACGCCAGCATTGCCACGGCGGTACAGGCGGTGAAAGACGGTGCCGATAACTACCTGGCGAAGCCCGCGAACGTGGAGACGATCTTGTCGGCGCTGCAAAGCGAAGCGAGCGCGCTGCAAGCTGAAGAGGCGATTGAGCATCCCACGCCGTTGTCGGTTGCGCGCCTGGAGTGGGAGCATATTCAACGCGTGCTCGCGGAGCACGGCGGCAATATTTCGGCTACTGCGCGCGCGTTGAACATGCATCGTCGAACGCTGCAGCGGAAGTTGGCGAAGCGGCCGGTGAAGCAGTAAGCGCTGGGACCTGCCCGCACTCGCGGGCCGGAAAGCAAAACGGGCTGTCTTTCACGAGACAGCCCGTTTTTTTACGCCTCACACGTGATCGACTGCATGCAAGGCGCGCGGCTTTAATGCGGCGTCAGTGTCGACGCCAGCATCAACATATCAACATCACAGCACGTAGCGCGACAGATCCTCATCTTCCGCCACTTCGTTCAGCGCGCGATCGACATACGCCGCATCGATCTGCACCGTCTTGCCCGAGTGATTGCCTGCTGCGAACGAGACATCTTCGAGCAGTTTTTCAATCACCGTGTACAGACGGCGCGCGCCGATGTTTTCAGTCTTCTCGTTGACCGAGTACGCGATTTCGGCCATACGGCGAATGCCGTCGTCGGCGAATTCGAGGTGCACGTCTTCGGTGGCCAGCAATGCCTGGTATTGCTTCACGAGACTCGCGTCGGTCGAAACCAGGATCGATTCGAAATCGCCCACCGACAGCGAATCCAGTTCGACCCGAATCGGGAAGCGGCCTTGCAGTTCCGGAATCAGATCGCTCGGCTTGGACAGATGAAACGCGCCGCTTGCGATGAACAGAATGTGGTCGGTCTTCACCATGCCGTACTTGGTGTTGATCGTGGTGCCTTCGACGAGCGGCAGCAGATCGCGCTGCACGCCCTGACGCGACACTTCGCCGCCGCCAGCTTCATTGCGCGACGCGATCTTGTCGATTTCGTCGAGGAACACGATACCGTTCTGCTCGACGTTCTGCACCGCCTTGGCTTTCACCTCTTCGTCGTTGAGCATCTTGCCGGCTTCTTCGTCGGTGAGGACCTTCAGCGCTTCCTTCACCTTCAGCTTGCGGCGCGTTTTCTTGCCGCCGCCGATGTTCGCGAACATCGAACGGATCTGCTCGGTCATGTCTTCCATGCCCGGCGGCCCCATGATGTCCATACCCACTTGCGGCTGTTCGACGTCGAGTTCGATTTCCTTGTCGTCGAGCAGGCCTTCGCGCAGGCGCTTGCGGAAGGTCTGGCGCGTGGTGCTGCCTTCGTCGGCAGTATCCGCGGCGCTTGAGCTCGCACCGAAACCAACGGGGCGTGCGCTCGGCAGCAGGATGTCGAGAATGCGATCTTCAGCTTGATCTTCAGCCTTGGTCCGCACTTTGCGCATTTCCGTTTCGCGCGTCTGCTTGACCGAGATTTCGATCAGATCGCGCACGATGCTGTCGACGTCGCGGCCCACGTAACCGACTTCGGTGAACTTGGTGGCTTCGATCTTGATGAACGGTGCATCGGCCAGTTTCGCCAGACGCCGCGCGATTTCGGTTTTGCCGACGCCGGTCGGTCCAATCATCAGAATGTTTTTTGGCGTGATTTCCTGACGCAGCGGATCTTCAACCTGCTGGCGGCGCCAGCGGTTGCGCAGCGCCACGGCAACCGCTTTCTTCGCGCGGCCTTGGCCGATGATGTGTTTGTCGAGTTCCGAGACGATCTCGGCAGGGGTCATGGTGCTCATCGTGGGTCCTTACTCGATCGTCTCGATGACGCGGTTATGGTTCGTATAGATGCACATGTCGCCGGCAATCTCCAGCGACTTCTCCACGATCTCGCGCGGCGACAGCTCGGTGTTGTCAACGAGCGCTTTCGCGGCGGCTTGCGCGTAAGCGCCGCCCGAACCGATCGCGCAGATGCCGCCTTCCGGATCGAGCACGTCGCCGTTACCGGTAATCACGAGGGTAGTGGTGGCGTCCGCCGCGATCAGCATGGCTTCGAGGCGACGCAGCATGCGGTCGGTGCGCCAGTCTTTGGCGAGTTCGACGGCGGCGCGGGTCAGATTGCCCTGATGTTTTTCCAGCTTCGCTTCGAAGCGGTCGAGCAGCGAGAAGGCGTCGGCCGTGCCGCCGGCGAAGCCGACCATCACCTTGCCGTTATAGATGCGCCGGACTTTCTTCGCACCGCCTTTCATGACGATGTTGCCCAGTGTCACCTGGCCGTCGCCGCCAAGCGCGACCTTGTCGCCGCGGCGCACGGAAACGATCGTTGTGCCGTGAAATTGCTCCATATGCGTTCCTCTTTGCAAAACGGGTAGGACACGGCAGCACAATGTAATGCACCACCGCGTGAATCCTGAAAGCGGACGGCGCGCAACGCTGAAACGATCAACCGGCCGGCGCGCGCTCGTGCAACGCATGTCCGGCTTATTTTAGGGCGTGCGCGGTCATATCAAGAGCCGGCAAACGGCATAAGACAAAAACACGGGATTCGGAGCGGAGGACTGTGCGCAGGGGCACACAAAAGAAAAAAGGCGCACAGATCACCGTGCGCCTCTCGACGAAGCAGCTTAAAAGGGCGCGGAGCCGAAGCCGCGCCGTTGGCGTTCAGTCGCCGAACAGCTTCTGGCGCAGTTCGCGGCGTTCCTGCGCTTCGAGCGACAGGGTTGCCGTGGGCCGTGCGAGCAGACGCGGAACACCAATCGGCTCGCCGGTTTCTTCGCACCAGCCGTAATCACCCGAATCGATGCGTGCGATCGATTGCTGCACCTTCTTCAGCAGCTTGCGCTCGCGGTCGCGCGTGCGCAGTTCCAGCGCATGCTCTTCTTCGATCGTTGCACGGTCGGCCGGGTCCGGCACGATTACTGTTTCGCGCAGGTTCTCGGTCGTCTGGCCGGCATTGCGGAGAATGTCCGCCTGCAGCTGTTCGAGCTTGTTCTTGAAGAAAGCGAGCTGATCCTCATTCATGTAATCCTTGTCGCTCATCTTCAGGATTTCGGCTTCAGTCAAGAGTCGTTTCGTCGTCATCTGGCTTGCTTCTTCAATGTGAGGCAAAACTCTTACATAGTGCCCGCACTTTCGTATTGCCCGCAAAGGCGCCACGAGGACGCTGAGCGCTGGGCGGGCACGGACGATGGGCTGTCGGTGACGCCGAAGCGCCTTGCGCCCACGCGCCGGGCGTCGCTACGCCAATGCGGGGCCGAACTCCTCTGGAAACCGTTTCTCAAATGCTCCTGAGGCATTGCTTGCCGGCAGCGAGCATTGTCTGCTGTGCCAGCCGGCATTGTCGGCGTGAGTTCCGGATAAGATTTTCCGGCGCCGTTTTAGCCCGGCGCGGGATACGCGCTGACCGGGCAATTCGTTGTCATTCTCCAGTGGGCACGTATTGTAACTGAATCACAATCCGGCACCGCAACTGGTGGAAATACCCCGGCGGCGCACTGATATCCCGAAAATATAACGCGCGCACGGTCAAAAAGCGATGGTCGTGCACGCTTTAATACAGCAGGGTTTTCACGTGCTTTTCACACGGCCGACATTTCAGCAGGCTTTCGGGGCGCTCCTCCGCACCGTATTCTGCAGACGATTACCGCGGTGCCCGCCGGACATGCGCCCGTGATAAGCGCGCTCCAGCATGCCGCGTGCCGCGCCATTTGCCCGGCACGGCACGAGCCGGCATTTGCGACGACTTGTGGCGCTTAGGCCAGGCAGGCGTCCAGACCGTCGGTGATCAGGTCTTGCGGCAGCTCGATGCCGATGAACACCATCTTGTTGGTCTTCTTCTCGATCGGCTGCCATTTCGCGGCCAGATCGCTGCCCATCATCTGGTGCACGCCCTGGAACACCACCTTGCGGTCGACGCCCTTCATATACAGCACGCCCTTGTAGCGCAGCAGGCGTTCGCCGTAGATCTGCAGGATGCCGCCGAGGAAGTCCTCGAGCTTGTTCGGATCGAACGGACGGTCGCTGCGGTAGACGAACGATTTGATCTTGTCGTCGTGGTGCGCGTGATGGTGATGCGCGTGGTCGTGGCCTTCGTGGTCGCACTTGCCGTGGTCGTGATCGCAGTTTTCGTGATCGTCGTGATCGGCATGGGTGTGGCCGTGCTCGTCGTGCGCGTGAGCGTGGCTGTGCGCATGTTCGTCTTCAGCGAGGAAGTCCGGGTCGATTTCGAGCTTCGAATTGAGGTTGAAGCCGCGCAGGTCGAAGATTTCCTTGATGTCCGCTTCGCCGAAATTGACGACCTTGATTGCCGCCCGCGGGTTCATGTGCAGCAGGCGATGGCGCAGATCGTCCAGATGCTTTTCGTCGACCAGGTCGGACTTGGTGATGAACAGGCGATCGGCGAAACCGACCTGGCGCTGCACCACTTCATGCTCGTCCAGTTGGTGGTTCGCGTGCTTCGCGTCGACCAGCGTGATGATCGCGTCGAGCAGGAATTCGTTGGCGATCTGGTCGTCCATGAAGAACGTCTGCGCGACCGGGCCCGGATTGGCGAGGCCGGTGGTTTCGATCACGACGCGGTCGAAATCCAGTTCGCCGGACTGCTTCTTCGCCGCCAGATCGCCCAGCACGCGCGACAGGTCGCCACGGATCGTGCAGCAGATGCAGCCGTTGCTCATCTGGATGATCTGCTCGCTCGTGTCCTGCACGAGGATTTCGTTGTCGATGTTCTCTTCGCCGAACTCGTTCTCGATCACGGCGATCTTCATACCGTGCTTTTCGTTCAGGATGCGCTTGAGCAGGGTGGTTTTGCCGCTGCCGAGAAAGCCGGTCAGGATGGTGACTGGGATCATGTTGGTCGCCTGTATGTACGTGAATCTGTGCGGAATCGAATGTGCAGCGAATGCGTCTGCGAATCCGGTTTGCCGGGCGCGGCAGCCTGACGGCGCGCGACCCGATCTAGCCGGATATTGAAACATATCTGTCAAGCCGGCGCTGGCAGCGGGGGCGAACCCCTCCGCGGCACGCGGGAAATAGCCCTGAAGCTATGGGCGATCAGGCAATTTGCAACAGCAGGCCTTTCAGATATTCGCCTTCCGGGAAGGCGGTGAGCAGCGGATGGTCAACCCCGGCGCCAAGGCGCTTGAGAATCCGCGCGTCGACACGCGCATCTGCCGCCGCGCCGGACACGATCTTCTGGAACAGTTCGGAGTCGATTGCGCCGGAGCAGGAGTAGGTGAACAGCAGGCCGCCCGGGCGCAGCAGCTTCAGGCCGGTCAGGTTGATGTCCTTATAGGCGCGCGAGGCGCGGTCCACGTGTTCACGCGACGGCGCGAATTTCGGCGGATCGAGCACGATCAGGTCGAAGCGTTCGCCTTCGTCGTACAGACGGCGCAGAGTTTTGAACGCGTCGGCGTCGAGCCAGGTGGCGCGTTCGGCGTCGAAACCGTTGGCGTCCACGTTCTGCTGTGCGATCGCGAGCGCGTCGCCCGACGAATCGATCGACACTACGCGCTTTGCCCCGCCTTTCAATGCCGCCAGCGAAAAGCCGCCGGTGTAGCAGAAGCAATTCAATACGTCGCGATCTTTCGCCAGCTGCTGCACCAGCAAGCGGTTGTCGCGCTGGTCGACGTAGAAGCCGGTTTTGTGGCCGTTGCGCACGTCGACGTGATAGCGCACGCCGTTTTCGCTCGCGATCAGCGCTTCCGACGGCGCCTCGCCCGCCAGTACGCCGGTGATCTGCTCGAGCCCTTCTTTCTGGCGAATCGACACGTCCGAGCGCTCGTAGACGTTCGGGCAGCCGGTCGCGTCGGTCAGCGCCGCGACGATCGCTTCCTTCCATGCTTCGACGCCCGTCGCCATGAACTGGCACACCAGCTGGCTGCGCTGGCCCGCGTCCTCAGCGACGTAGTGATCGACGATCAGGCCAGGCAGGCCGTCCGCTTCGCCGAAGATCAGCCGCACCGCGCCGGTGTTGTGCACCATCGTTTGACGATGCGCGAGCGCGCGCTGCACGCGGCGCTTGAAGAACGCATGATCGATCGGCTCCATTTCGTCGAAGCTCCACACGCGGGCGCGAATCTGCGAATGCGGGCTGTAGGCCGCGCGGGCGAGGAAGCGGCCGTCGTGCGCGCGCACCAGCACGGTCGCGCCGGGCGCGGGATTGCCGTCGACGCGATCGATCACGTTGGCGTAGACCCACGGATGGCGGCGCAGCAGCGATTTTTCTTTCGACGGTTTGAGCGTAACGGTATTCATCTGGGTGTCAGCAGGAGCAGTAGGCCGCGTGGACAAAGAGGCACACGGCAGGTGAAGCGAAGGCGGAGACCGCAACCCGCAAAAAAGCAAAGAGCGGAATCAGTCGCGTTTTTTGGCGCGCGGATGCGCCTGATCGTAGACGTGCGCGAGATGCTGGAAATCGAGCGCGGTGTAGACCTGCGTGGCGGTGATACTGGCGTGCCCGAGCAGTTCCTGCACGGCCCGCAGATCGCCGCTCGATTGCAGCACGTGCGTGGCGAACGAATGCCGCAGCACGTGCGGATGCACATTGGCGGGAATGCCGGCGACCAGCGCCGCGCGCTTCACGCGATCACGCACGACATTCGGCGACAGACGGTTGCCGCGCGCCGACAGAAACAGCGGATGTGGATCGTGTTTCACCATCTGATCACGCACCGCGAGCCACGCGTTCAGGGCGTCGAGCGCCTTGCTGCCGACTGGCACGATGCGGCGCCGGTTGCCCTTGCCGAGTACTTCGACTTCGGCGGAATCGAGCTTGAGCCAGCCCGCGGAGCGGTAACCGTCGGCGTCGGCAAAACGGGCGTCGAGGCCGACCAGTTCGGACAAACGCAGGCCCGACGAGTAGAACAGTTCGAGCATCGCGTGGTCGCGCAGGCCTTCGGGCGTCGCGGCGGGCGGGCTTTCCATCAGTCGCGTGGCGTCGTCGACGGAAAGTGCCTTCGGCAGTGATTTGGCCTGCTTCGGCGCCCGCACGGTGGCGACCGGGTTGGCCGGCAAATCGACGCGGCCCGCGAACCAGCGGTAAAACGCTCGCCAGCACGACAGCCGATGGCTGATGGAGCGCGCCGTCAGGCCGCCGGCATGCGCGCGTGAAACCGCGCCGCGAATATCGACAGCGGTGAGGCTTTCGAGCGGCCGGCCTTTGGCCAGCAGCTTGAGCTCTTCGAGTTCGTGGGTGTAGCCGCGCAGCGTGTGCGCCGACAGTCGCCGCTCATGTTCGAGATTCGACAGATAGGCCGCGATCGGATCGGCTTCGGTCACGATGGCCTTTGGCAGGATCGGCGGCTTAGCGGTTTCAGCACGGCTTTAGCGCGGCAGCAGACGGCTCAGCGCCGCGCTCGCCAACGCGCCGATCTGCGTCAGAAAATCGGTCGCCATGCCGTCGTGGAAGCGGCGGGCGTCGGCGGAACCCATCACCAGCAGGCCGAAGGTCGGTGCTTCTTCCTTGCCTTCGGGGTCGCGCAGTGCGAGCAGTGCAATCGACTCGGTGGCATGCGCGGACTCGCCGGCGCCGCCTGCGGCCCCGTCCTCACTCACCGCCGACACTGCCGGCACCAGCCACTGCGCCGCTTCGAAGCCCGTGTTGGCGCCACAGTACGGCGTGGTGAGGCTATTCGCGAAGATTCGCACTTCCTCGCCGACATGGCGCGCGAACTCGGCCTGTGCATACGGCTCGGAAACGTCCCACACGCGCAGCGCGGCTTGCGGCACGTCGAAAATATCGCGCAAGCCGTTGGAGATGGTGCGCGGCAGCGCGTACGGATCGCGCTCGGCCATCACACGGATGGTCCAGCGATTGAATTTCGAGGCAATGCTGTCGTTTTCGTGACCATAGCGCAGCAGCTCGGCCAGACGCCGTTCGAGATGCTTGTTCTTGTCGCGCAGCATTTCCATCTGCCGTTCCTGCAGCGATACCGCGGCTTTGCCGTGCGGGTTCGCAAGCCGGATCGTCGCGAGCATTTCCGCGTGTTCGGCGAAGAATTCGGGGTTGGCGAGCAGATATTCGGCGACTTCGCGATCGTTCATGGTTTCGGCTAAAGGACTACGGGACGACGCCCTCGGGCGGCGCATCGGTCATGAGTTCGGTCAGCCGGTGAAAGCGCTGTTTCGTCCGGCTTTTCATCGGCTGTCGTTGGCTTCTTAGTCGGCCTGTTCGAGGCCGCTTGTCTGGTACTTCCTGGGCCGATCGCTCGGCCGCTGAATCGGGTAGTGCGCTGGCGCGGGTCAGTCGGCCAGTTCGATCTCGCCTTCGAAGACGGTTGTCGCGGGGCCGGCCATCAGCAGCGGCGCGTCTTGCGTGCCGTCCCATGTGATGGTCAACTGGCCGCCGTGCGTGTGCACGCGCACCGGCGCATCCAGCAGTCCTCGCCGAATGCCGGCGGCGACGGCAGCGCACGCGCCCGTACCGCACGCCAGCGTCTCGCCGACGCCGCGTTCGTAGACCCGCAGCTTAACCTCGCTACGTCCAACGATCTGCATGAAGCCCGCGTTCACTCGCTGCGGGAAACGTGCATGCCGCTCGATCACCGGACCTTCGACGAGCACCGGAAAATCTTCGACGTCGTCGACCACTTGCACCGCGTGCGGATTGCCCATCGACACCACTGAAATCCAGCGCGTCACGCCGTTCATGTCGAGCGGCCAGAGCGTGTCCGCTCCCTCGCGGCGGCCTTCGAGGCCTTTGGTGGCGAACGGTACGCGCTCCGGTTCGAACACGGGCGCACCCATGTCGACCAGCACTTCGCCGTTCTCCTGCATGGTCAGCTGGATGGTGCCGTTCTGCACTTGCACGCGCACGCTGCGCTTGTCGGTCAGGCCGTTGTCGCGCACGAACTTGACGAAGCAGCGCGCGCCATTGCCGCAGTGCTCGACCTCGCCGCCGTCGCAATTGAAGATGCGATATCTGAAATCGACACCGCCCACAGTGGGCTTTTCGACGAGCAGCAACTGGTCGGCGCCGACGCCGAAATGCCGGTCCGCGAGCGCGCGCACCTGCGCCGGCGTCAGGTTGACCGGTTGGGTGTAGCCGTCGAGCACGACGAAGTCGTTACCCGCGCCGTGCATTTTGGTGAATTTCAGTTTCATCACGCTATTGTAAGTGACGCGCTCGCAGGTGCGCCGAACGCCGTTTTATTTAAGCGTTCAGGCGCCTTTTTTCGAAGGCCGGTCATAGACGCTCGGCTCGCCCGGCGGCCGGGTCTTGAAGCGCTTGTGCACCCAGTAGTACTGCTCGGGGATCAACGGAATCTGCTCTTCGAGGAAGGCGTTCATGCGGCGTGCGTCGGCTTCGTCGTCGCCGGTGGGGTAGTTGTCCCACGGCTTGAAGACCTTCAGCCGGTAGCCCTTATAGTTCGGCAGCACCTCGCCGATGAACGGCACCACTTGCGCGTGGCCGACCCCGGCGAGCCGCCCGACCGCCGTCAGTGTGCACGTTTGTACGCCGAAGAACGGCACGAACGTCGAGTTGCGCATGCCGTAGTCCATATCGGCGCCGAGCATGACCGGCTTGCGGTCGCGCAACCAGCGCAGCACGATGCGAGCA
Source organism: Paraburkholderia sp. SECH2 (assembly GCF_030464795.1). Classification (NCBI taxonomy): domain Bacteria; kingdom Pseudomonadati; phylum Pseudomonadota; class Betaproteobacteria; order Burkholderiales; family Burkholderiaceae; genus Paraburkholderia; species Paraburkholderia sp. SECH2. The sequence continues at coordinate 18,277 of NZ_JALPRH010000011.1, read as the reverse complement.
CTGTCGGCGCGGCTTGCCATGTCCGCGCCGAAGCGGCCGCGCGCGGCGATCGCCACGTCGTCGAGCACCTTGTTGGACATCGGCTGGTAGAGCGCGCCGCACTGCCGGCGCAGCGCGTGATTGATGAACACGGAGCCCGCCTCAATACCGACGAAATGCGCGCCGAGCAACAGGGTGGGCGGCATGTCGGGATCCAGTAGATCGATCTCGCTGTCCACCTGCACGAGCTTTTCCAGCTTCTTTGCGGACCCGAACCACTGGACGCTGCGCTCGACATAGCTGCGGATCGCGTGGCGGAAGTGTTTCTGCGCGATCTCTTCGCGATGCTCAGCGCTCCACTCCGGGAAGCACAGGCTCAGATTGATGTGGACGATGCGTTTACGGTTGCTGGGTATCTGGTAGAGCAGCCAGCCCAGCCCGTCGCCCAGTCGCGCAACGAAACCGTATGGCAGCAACGCCAGAAATTTCAGCAGTCCAATGGCCAGGTGGGCGCCAAGACGACTCAGCATGCCGCCCCTCCGTTTAGGGCGTCGAGCGACGCTTTGCTCAAGAAACCTGAAGACGGGTCGAAATACAGCACGGGTGATCACTCTGTGACAATCAAAGGAAGTCGCTATAATAAGGGCTTCGCCGAGTTAATAGACAACTTGCGGGGCGAAGCTGGCGGGTGCTATCCATGGGATAGGCCCCTGCCGGTAAGGTAATCCGCTAAAGCGTCGCCGCTTCAAGGCTCCCGAAGCTGGCTACGTGAAACTCAACCGTAACCACAAAACAGGAGTCTGCAACGTGGCAAACGATTATCTCTTCACCTCCGAATCCGTGTCCGAAGGCCATCCCGACAAAGTCGCGGATCAGATCTCGGACGCCATCCTCGACGCCATCCTGACCCAGGACAAGTACTCGCGTGTCGCAGCCGAAACGCTGTGCAACACGGGTCTCGTCGTGCTGGCCGGTGAAATCACCACCACCGCGAACGTCGATTACATCCAGGTCGCGCGCAACACGATCAAGCGCATCGGCTACGACAACACCGATTACGGTATCGACTACCGCGGCTGCGCGGTGCTGGTGGCGTACGACAAGCAATCGCCGGACATCGCCCAGGGCGTGGACCGTGCGCACGACAATAACCTCGATCAAGGTGCCGGCGATCAGGGCCTGATGTTCGGTTATGCGTGCGAAGAAACGCCGGAACTGATGCCGCTGCCGATCCACCTGTCGCACCGTCTGGTGGAACGTCAGGCGAATCTGCGCCGCGACGGCCGCCTGCCCTGGCTGCGTCCGGATGCGAAGTCGCAGGTCACCGTGCGTTATGTCGACGGCAAGCCGCATGCAATCGACACGGTCGTGCTGTCCACGCAGCATTCGCCGGACATCGATCTGGCCACGCTGCGCGAAGCCGTGATCGAAGAAGTCATCAAGCCGACGCTGCCGGCTGACCTGATCAAGGGCGACATCAAGTTCCTGGTGAACCCGACCGGCCGATTCGTGATCGGCGGTCCGCAAGGCGATTGCGGTCTGACGGGCCGCAAGATCATCGTCGATACGTACGGCGGCGCGGCGCCGCACGGCGGCGGCGCGTTCTCGGGCAAGGATCCGTCGAAGGTCGACCGTTCGGCGGCTTATGCCGGCCGTTATGTCGCGAAGAATATCGTGGCGGCTGGTTTGGCGTCGCGCTGCCTGATTCAGGTGTCGTACGCGATCGGCGTTGCCCAGCCGACGTCGGTCATGGTCAACACGTTCGGCACGGGCCGCGTGTCGGATGCAGTCATCACGAAGCTGGTGCTGGAGCATTTCGATCTGCGTCCGAAGGGCATCATCCAGATGCTTGACCTGCTGCGTCCGATCTACGAGAAGAGCGCGGCCTACGGTCACTTCGGCCGCGAAGAGCCGGAATTCACGTGGGAAGCCACGGACAAGGCCCTGGTGCTCGCCGAAGCTGCAGGCACCGAACCGGTTGTCGCGCTCGCCGAATAAGCGCACACAGTCCGTTTCAGCAAAAAACCCCGCCGGCGTAAGCCGAGCGGGGTTTTTTATTGCCTTTGCAGTGCACCGCGACGCGTTCGGCGGCTCACTTAGCCGCCTATTCAGCCACTCGCTTAGCCGCGCACTCAGCGGCTCGCAAACGCGAACGCAAACCAGCCGCTGCTACCACTCGTCGACATCCGGCGCGGGCGGCGGCTCGTACTTTGCGGAGCGACGACCGGTGCATTGCGCGTCGCGGTGAGGCGCAGCGGCGTCGGTTTGCGCAGCAGCGTACGCAGCGAAAAACGGCGTGAGCTGCCTTGCAGGCGCAGTGCGGAGAAGAAGGTGTGGAACCACGTGCGAATGCCGTCGACCGCTTTGGCTTCACGCCATTGCTCGCCTAATGCGCGTGTGCGGGTGGCATGGTGACGCAGTGCACGCACGATATGGCGGCGTGCCGGACGCGCCGCCTTCAATGCGGCGCGGGTAAGACGGGTGCTCAGGAGAGTATGCATGGCTTCACAAGTAGGCAACGTGTCGCGCGACGGAGTGTGCGCCAGAAGGAGCACCAAATGTGCCAACGGCGGTGTCGCGATGGACGGCGCGAAAGCCCGGAATTCGACTGGAAAGGACACGGAGGACGGCGGAGTCGGCCATGGCGGCCTGTGCGTGCCGTAAAAGTGCGGGAAGAACAATCAACATGTGTGCAGGCTACACGCGATTCATGACGTCAGAAAGTCGGTTTTTACCCTGCGAATACGGGTTTTTACGGGGTAAACGCGCTGCGCGAGTTTGCGGGGTCGCGCCCTTTGCGGTCGATTTTCGTGCGCGCGTGCCCAGACAGCGTGCCATGCATACCGCCCATTCGCGTGAAAGTAGTGCGTAAGGCCCGGCTCCCCGGCAGGTGAAACAGCGCGCAGTCCGATCGCGCCCGTTTTACAATCGAGCATCAGTCAGTCGAAAGTAACGGAACACCATGTCACTTCACTCGAAGAAAGAGCAGATTCAAACGTTGCGGGAGCAGGGATTTGTCGTCGTGCCGGGACTGGTTTCGCCCGAGCGTTGCGCTGAACTGAAGCAGATTGCGGAGCGCCAGCTGCAGGAAGCGGCCGCACCAATCGAATTCGAAGCGGATCTGCGGTATCCGGGCGCACCGGAATCCAAACACGCGCCGGGTGGGCATACGGTTCGCCGCCTGCTGGATGCGTACGGGCGCCATCCGCATTTCGCGCAATGGGCCACCGCGCCGGAAATTCGCGGCTGGATGGAGTTGTACTTCGGCGAGGAGCCGCGCTTATCGCGGGCGCATCACAATTGCATGATGACCAAGCACCCTGCCTACGGCAGTTTGACCGGCTGGCATCGTGACGTGAGGTATTGGTCGTTCGAGCGCGACGACCTGGTGTCGGTGTGGCTCGCGGTCGGGTCGGAAACGATTGATAACGGTGCGTTGTGGCTGGTGCCGAAGTCTCATAGCGCAGCCTTCACGTCCGACCGCTTCGACGAGGCCAAGTTTTTCCGCTCCGATCTGGAAGAGAATCAGGCGTTGATTCGCACTGCGGTTTCGCCCGAACTCGAGGCCGGCGACGTGGTGTTCTTTCATTGCAACACGCTGCATTCGGCCGGCAAGAATCTCAGCGATCAGGTGAAATTTTCTCTGGTGTTCACTTATCACGGGGCGAGCAATGTGCCCCTGCCGGGATCCCGCTCGGCGGCCAAGCCCGAAATTGCCTTTTAGTTTTTTGCCTTGCGCGGCGCGGAGGCCCTTCGGTTCCGCGCCGCACAGGCAATTCACGCTCTATCGCTTGCGCCCGGAAACAGCCATCCCGGTCAGGCCTGCAATCGTCGCGATAACGCCGCCCACAATCAGCATGATCGCCTTGTTGGTCGGAGATCCGGTGAACACGCGGGACACCTCGCTGCTGACCGAGTTGAACGCCTGCCCGCCGAAATACAACAGCACGATACCGCCGACAATCAGCGCGATTGAAATCGCCTTCGTCATGAACCCATCCCTCCGCTAAGCTTTGATCGGCCAAAGTGTAGGGGAGCCGCAAGCTGTCGTCCATCCCGCATACTGGGCGCCTGCACACATCACGGCGATTGGCTACCATAGCGGTCTGGCCTCACCCATACCTGAATATAAAACCTGCACGCCTCCCGCAGCATGTGATTTCCTCACGCCCGTGATCGCCGGGCGACTTCAACATCAAGGACACTAGCAATGGCTTACGAAGCAGCTTCAGAACGCTATTCGGACATGAAGTACCGCGTCTGCGGCAAGTCGGGTCTCAAACTGCCGGCGCTGTCGCTGGGCCTGTGGCACAACTTCGGCGACACCACGCCGATCTCCACGCAGCGCGATATTCTGCGCACGGCCTTCGATCTGGGCATCACGCACTTCGACCTCGCCAACAACTACGGCCCTCCGTACGGCAGCGCCGAAACCAATTTCGGCCGGCTCTTCAAGGACGACTTCAAGCCGTATCGCGACGAACTGCTGATTTCGTCGAAGGCGGGTTGGGACATGTGGCCGGGTCCGTACGGTCAGGGCGGCGGCTCGCGTAAATACGTACTCGCGAGTCTCGATCAGAGCCTGCAGCGTATGGGCCTCGACTACGTCGATATCTTCTATTCGCATCGTTTCGATGCCGATACGCCGCTCGAAGAAACCGCCGGTGCATTGGCGACCGCTGTGCAACAGGGCAAGGCGCTGTATATCGGTATTTCGTCGTACTCGGCCACCAAGACGCTCGAAATGGCGAAGCTGCTCGCCGAGTACAAGGTGCCGCTGCTGATCCATCAGCCGGCGTACAACATGCTCAACCGCTGGATCGAACAGGAATTGCTGGACACGCTCGAGAAAGTCGGCGCGGGCGCCATCGCGTTCACGCCGCTCGCGCAGGGTTTGCTCACCGGCAAGTATCTGAACGGCGTGCCGGAAGACGCGCGCGTCAACAAGCCGGGCGGCGGTTCGTTGAAGCAGGAGCATCTGAGCCCGCAAAACATCGAGCACGTGCGCAAGCTCAACGACATCGCACAGCGTCGCGGACAAAGCCTCGCGCAGATGGCGCTCGCCTGGGCGCTGCGCGATCCGCGTGTCACGTCGGTATTGATCGGCGCAAGCCGCGCGGAACAGGTGCGTGAGAACGTCGGTGCGCTGAAAAATCTCGCGTTCTCGAAGGAAGAGCTGGCGGAGATCGATCACTACGCGACCGAAGGCGGCATCAACCTGTGGGAAAAACCGTCGACGGATCAGGCGATCTGATCCCGTAGAGTTTCATGTCGTAGAGACACGCCGTAGAAACGAAGAAAGCCGCCCGTGAGGCGGCTTTTTTTCAACTCAGTTCAAGCACACACGCTTCCCGCGCAATGGCCGAAGCGACTGCGTTCAGTCGACCGAACCATCGGCGAAGCGCACAGACTGCCTTCGCCGGACCCCGCTACACTAGCGCAGGCAAGCCCTCGACCAGCACGACCGCGAACACTACGCCGATGAGCGCGCCAAGCACGCGTAACGCGTTGTGCCGAAATTCCGTCTTGCAGGGTAGCGCGCCGACAAACAGGGCGCCGGCCAGTGCCATCGGAATGACCAGGATGAAATCGCCGATCGTAAAGTAGGTCGTCATACCCGTCTCCTTATGTAATACCAACGCGGGCAGCGGCTCGATTTCTGGAGTCATGCACTGCCAGCGGTCGATTCGAGTATAGGCGACGCTTAGATCAACATAACAACGTATTGCGGCGCTGCAGCGCGTCTTCGCAGGCTGCTGAACCCAATACCGCAAGGGCAGCCGCGATTGGCGCGATGCAGCAAAAAGCCCGTAAAAAATGAAGTGTTTGCTTACACAGGCCTTACTTCTAGAGCTTGTTTGATGCGCGGCGGATGGTTCTTGCGTAATCGGGGCGCACTACACGCAGGCCCTGATTCACGCTGAGTCGAGGCCAGGTTTCCTCAAAGCCGATCAGCAGTGTTCCCTCAAGCCGTGATCCGTTCGCGCTGCCGCAAACGCATGGCCGCAACGAGGCCTGCGACAAGCAGCACGCCGACCAGGCCGGCGACACCGTTCCAGCCATAACCCGCCCATACGCGCCCACCATAAGAACCGATCACGCTCGAACCGATGTAATACGCGAGCAGATACAGAGCGGCCGCCTAGCCTTTGGCTTCTTTGGCGAGGCGTCCAACCCAGCCGCTTGCCACCGAGTGTCCGGCGAAAAAGCCGAACGTCACGAAAGCAATGCCGGTTGCAATGGTTGCCAGCGGATGCAGCATCGTGAGTGCGAGTCCAAATGCCATCAGCAGCAAGCTGGCGGTCAGCACGCGCGCCCGGCCGAAGGTGTCGGCCATGCGGCCCGACCACGGCGAGGCAACCACGCCCGTCAGATAGACGACGAAAATCGCGCCGATCTCCGTCTGGCTCAGCAGGTACGGCGGCGCGAGTAGCCGGTAGCCGATGTAGTTGTACAGCGTAACGAAGCTGCCCATCAGCACGAAGCCGAGCAGAAACAACAAAGGCAAACCGGGCCGCGTGAATTGCTTGAGCAGCGCAGTGCGGTGATGGGAAAAGCCGAGCCCGCGACGCGGTACGAAATGGCGCGACGGCGGCAGCAAGGCGCGAAACGCGAGCATCGAGAGAATGCCGAGCACGCCGATCGTTCCGATTGCCACGCGCCACGAAAACAGATCCGCGACCACGCCGGTGATCACACGCCCGGCCATCCCGCCGATCGCCGTGCCGCCGACATACAGCCCCATCGCCAGACCGAGTCCATCCGGGTGGACCTCTTCCGCGAGGTACGCCATCGCGACGGCGGGCACGCCACCGAGGGCGAGCCCTTCGAGCGTGCGCAACACGAGCAGTTGATGCCAGTGCGGTGCGATCGACACGCCGATCGTCAGCAGCGCCGACAGCGTGAGCGATGCCGTCATCAGCTTGTGACGACTCCAGCCTTCCGATACGAAACCGGCTATGAAGATGGCGAGCGCGAGCGCGGCGGTTGTCAGTGAGAGCGACAAGCTGCTTTGTGCCGGCGTCACGTTGAACGCCGTAGAGAACGCAGGCAGCAATGGCTGTACGCAATACAGCAATGAGAAGGTGGCGTAACCCGCGAACAGCAGTGCCATGCTGGCGCGCCAATAGGCGCGCGTGCCACGTTCGAGATAGGGAAGGTCAGAGACGCCAGACACAGAAGCGGAGGTGAGAGAAGCAGACGAAAGGGGAACAGCCGAAGCAGCAGTCCGGTGGGAATCCGGCGATGCGGTCACGAAAAAATCTCCTTGGGCAGCGCAGAGTACTCAAAGAAGTTAAGGATACGCTGAAAAACTTAACCGTGCGCCGCAGCATCGCTCGCGGGTGCTGCGGGATGCACGATCTGTTCGTCGGTCGGCAAGGCGGACGTGTCCCAACCGCCGCCTAGCGCCTTGATCAACGCGACGCTCGCGGCCATGCGGCGGCGCGCGATCGACACCGCCGTCCGCTCATTAGTGAGCGCCGTGGTTTGCGCGACCACGACGTCGAGATACGTGATCGCGCCGTTTTTATAGCGATTCGACACGACCGCCAGCGAACGCTGCGCGGCGGCCACGGCGTCGTCCTGTGCGGCGGCTTCCTGTTCCAGCACGCGTAAGGCGGCGAGGTTGTCTTCGACCTGGCCGAACGCCGTCAGCACCGTTTGGCGGTACTGCGCGACGCTTTCGTCGTAGTGCGCACGAGCCTGCTCTTTTACCGATGCACGTCCGCCGAAGTCGAGCAGCGTACCGGCCAGTGTCGGCCCGAGCGACCACAGACGGCTCGGCGCCATCAGCCATTGGCTGTAGTTGGTCGCTTCGAGCCCGCCTGTCACCGACAAAATCAGGTTCGGAAAAAATGCCGCCGTCGCCACGCCGATCTGCGCGTTCATATCGGCGACGTGCCGTTCTGCCGACGCGATGTCGGGCCGTCGTTCGAGCAACGCGGATGGCACGCCGGCCGCCGCGACCACCGGCACGGCAGTGAGCGGTGCAACCGGCAGGGAAAAGGTCGAGGGCGTCTGCCCGATCAGGATCGCGATCGCATGTTCGAGTTGCGCGCGTTGCACGCCGAGGTCGAGCGCTTGCGCCTGAGTGGTTTGCAACTGCGTCTGCGCCTGCGCGACGTCGGCATCGGTGGCGATGCCGCCTGCGTAGCGGTGTTGTGTCAGATCGAGTGCTTCCTTGTAGGCCTTGATCGTGTCGTCGAGAAGTTTGCGCTCCTGATCGAGACCACGGAGTTCGAAGTAGTCCGTTGCCAGTTCGGCCTGCATCGAGAGGAGCGCCGCTTGCGCATCGGCGGCGCTCGCCTGCGCTTCCGCTTTCGCGCCTTCGACGCTACGCGACACGCGGCCCCATAAGTCCGGTTCCCACGACGCGTCGGCTTGCACGAGGTAATCGTTCAGCGTGAGACCGGCAGTCGATTTGTGCAGCACATTCGCGGAGCTCCGCGCGCGTGAATAGTCGCCATTCGCGCTGACGACAGGGAAGAAGTTCGAGCGGTATTGCGCAACTGTCGCACGAGCGGCGCGAAAACGCGCCTCGGCAGCCTGCACGTTCTGGTTCGCGCTCGCCACCTGCTGCTCGAGCGCATCGAGCGATGGGTCTGCGTAGACACTCCACCATGCACCTCGTGTGACGGTGTCGGCGGGTTGCGCAGGCTTCCAGCCGGTGCCTTCGAGTTCCTTGTAGGTGGCGGCGGTGGTGGCCGATGGTTTGACGTAGTCGGGACCCACGGTGCAGGCGGTGAGCGTGAAGACAAAGACGGACGCTACGGCAAGCAGCGAGCCGTGTGCAAGCGATGGCCCGACATGGCGACGTGATACTGGCGCGCTCACAAGGACATCCTCGCTGATTGCAGGCTGGCGACGTGCGCAATGGGCGCGCTTGCGGCTGCTGCGCCAGAGGCACTCGCGCCCTCCGCACCCGAAGCACCCGCTGCGCTACCCGCACCAGCCCCCGCTTTTGCCGGCACGATCCGCACCGGCGCCCCATCGATGATCGAATCTTGCGGATTCAGAATCACCTGTTCATCGCCTTGCAAACCGGATGCGATTGCCACGCGCGTGCCGAAGTCCGTCCCGAGCGAAACCGGCAGCAGCTTCACTTTGTGCTGTGTATCCACAGTGGCCACTTTCACGCCGTCCGGGCGAAACAGCAGCGCGTTGCCAGGCAACGTAAACGGCGCGGCGCCAGCGCCCAAAGCGAAATGCACCTGCGCGTATGCGCCCTGCAGCAGATCGCCATTGCGATTGTCGACATCGACTTCGACGAGCATGGTTCGCTGTTGCGGATCGACGGCGCCCGAGGTGCGCGCCACGGTCCCCGGATAATGTTTGGACGGCGTCTCGGTCAGCGTCAGAAACGCCGTCTGTTGCGCGCGGACCTGTTGTGCATAGGCCTGCGGCACGTTCACATACACACGCAATCTGTCCGCCTGCGCGACATGGAACAGTTCCTTCGCCGGGCCACCGGAACTGCCCGCGTCGATCAATGCGCCGACATCGACATTGCGTGCCGTCACGATGCCGTCGAAGGGCGCGTAGACCTTCTGGAACGACTGCGTTTTTTCAAGGCGCGCCACGTTGAAGCGCGCGGCGTCAGCGTGCCTTTCTTCGCGAGCATGTCGCCGACCTTCTCGTCGGTTTCCTGCTTCGAAACCGATTTGCTTTTCAACATGTCGGTCCAGCGGTCGGCGGTGCTTTTCGCGAGCGCGTAGTTGGCGTTGGCATTCGCGAGGTCGGCGCGGGCGGCGCGCAGTTGATCGTCCACTTCCGGTGTGTCGATTTCCGCGAGCAACTGGCCGTTCTTGACGTGCGCGCCGATGTCCGCGTACCACTTCTTCAGGTAGCCGTTAGTGCGTGCGTAAATCGGCGTGTCGAGAAACGCCTGCACGTTGCCGGGCAGCACGAGGTCGAGTCCCGCGTTCGACTTCTGCGGACGCACGACTTCGACGCTCGTCTGGCTGGCGTGCTCGGCATCGCGCTCGAGTGCCGCATGCGCGTCATGGCGCGACCAGATACCTTGCGCCGCGAGCAGAACGATCACCACGACCACCGCCACGATTACCCAGCGCGCGCGTTTCCCTTTCGCTGGATCGGGCGCGGCGTTGGATTCGCCTGGACGTTTTCCTTCCATCAAGCTTCCCCTATCAGAATGCATGGGCAGTCGAAGCTGCCTCTTGTGCTTCGCGTTGCGTGTGTCGTGCGAGTCGTCATGGTTTTTGCACCACATGCTCGGCCGCACGCTGACGCCGTGCCGCGAGCCGTCGGTAAATCATCGAAAAGACAACGGGCACGAAGATCAGCGTAGCTAAAGTGCCGACCGTCAAACCGCCGATCACCGCGCGCCCGAGCGGCGCATTCTGCTCGCCGCCTTCGCCAAGACCGGTCGCCATCGGCACCATGCCGATCACCATTGCGAGCGCCGTCATCAGCACCGGACGGAAACGCGTGAAGCCCGCCTCGATCGCTGCACGCGTCGCGTCGCCGTGTTCGAGCAGTTGTTCGCGTGCAAAGCTGATCACAAGAATTGAGTTCGCGGTGGCGATGCCAATACACATGATCGCGCCCGTCAGCGCCGGAATCGACAGCGTGGTGTGCGTGAGAAACAGCATCCACACGATGCCCGCGAGCGCGCCCGGCAGCGCCGTAATGATGATGAAGGGATCGAGCCACGACTGGAAATTCACCACGATCAGCAGATACACCAGCAGGATCGCAAATACCAAACCGGCGAACAGGCCCGAGAACGAATCGTTCATGGTCTGCACCTGGCCGCGTACTTCGATGCTCGAGGTTTTGGGGAGATCGGCTTTGGCGCTGTCGATGATCTTGCTGATGTCGTCGGAGACGCCGCCGAGATCGCGGCCGTCGGCGGTGCCGAAAATGTCGATGGTGGTCTGCGCGTTGTAGTGCGTGAGCACTGCGTTGCCCGCTTCGCGTTTCATCGTGGCGAGCGAGCCGAGAATATTGCTGCGGCCGTTGGCATTCAGCGGAATGTTCGCGAGCGATTGCAACGAATCGATCGTGTATTGCGGCGCTTCCGTGATCACGTTGTAGCTGACGCCGTTGCGCGGATTGAGCCAGAACGTCGGCGTGGTCTGCTGGCTACCGGACAGTGTAATCAGCAGATCGCTTGCGATGTCGCGTTGCGAGAAACCGGCTTGCTGTGCGCGTGTACGGTCCACGTCGATAAAGATGCGCGGCAAATCGGCGGGCTGCTGGATGCGCGCATCGGCGAGACCCGGCACGGTGCGCAGCCGGTTCAGCAACTGCGCGGCGAACACGCGATTACCGGCGACGTCGCGCCCGACGATCTGAATGTCGATCGGCGAAGGCATGCCGAAGTTGAGTGTCTGACTGACGATATCTGCGGGCAGGAAGGCGAACTGCACGCCGGGAAATTCGTCGGTGAGCGTGCGGCGTAGCGTGCGCACATAGTCGGCGCTCGGATGATGATCGGGATTCAGCGTGATGAGTATGTCCGAATCCGAGGTGCCGATCGTGCCGGTGTTGCTGTATGAGAGGTTGATGCCTGAGACCGGCAAGCCGATATTGTCGATGAGTGAATGCAACTCGCTGGGCGGTATCAACTGACGAATCCGCGTATCGACCCGATCGGTCACCACTGCGGTTTCCTCGACCCGCATGCCGGTTTTCGCGCGCAGATGCAGCGCGATGGTGCCCGCATCGACTTGCGGGAAAAAGTCGCGGCCGAGAAACGGCATCAGCAACATCGACGCGCCACAGCAAACGAGAAACAGCGTCACGAACAGACCCGGTCGTGCAACCCGCGCCTCGAGAAACACGCGATAGCGATCGCGAAAACGTGCGAAGCCGCGCTCGAATGCGTAGTGCACGCGCATGAACGGATTGCGCGTTTGCTCTGGCACGTGATGCAGGTCCACCGGCTTGTGGTGATGGCGCAGCAGGTACTTCGCCATGGTCGGCACGAGCGTACGCGAGAAGAAGTACGAGGCGAGCATCGCGAACACCACCGCTTCGGCGAGCGGAATGAACAGGTAGTGCGCGACGCCCGTTAGCAGAAACATCGGCACGAACACGATGCAGATCGATAAGGTTGAGACCAGCGTCGGAATCGCGATCTGATGCGCGCCGTCGAGAATCGCCTGCTCCAGCGTTTTGCCTTGCTCGAGTTGATGGCTGATGTTTTCGATCGCCACTGTCGCGTCGTCGACCAGAATACCGACCGCGAGCGCGAGCCCGCCTAACGTCATGATGTTGATGGTTTCGCCGAGCATCGACAGCGCGATGATCGAGGTGATCATCGACAGCGGAATCGATACCGCGATGATCAGCGTCGCGCGCCAGTTGCCGAGGAATAGCAGAATCATCAGACCGGTGAGGCACGCGGCGATCAGCGCTTCACGCAGCACGCCCTGCACCGAGGCGCGCACGAACAGCGACTGATCGGCGACCGGATCGATGTTCAACGAAGCCGGCACGAGGTTGCGTAGCGTCGGCATCATCTTCTTGATACGGTCGACGATTTCGAGCGTGGACGTATTGCCGCTTTTGTTGATGGTCAGCAAGGCGGCGCGCTGGCCGTTCACGCGCACGATGTTGGTTTGCGGCTGGAAGCCGTCGCGCACATGAGCGACGTCGCGGATATAGACGGTGCCGTTAGCCGTGGATTTGATCGGAATGTTATTGAGGCCGGCGAGCGAATCCGGACTGCCGTTCATCTCCACCGAATATTCCGTCGAGCCGATTTTCGCAGTGCCCGAGGGCAGGATCAGATTCTGCGCGGTGACGGCGTTGACCACGTCCATCGGCGACAGATTGCGCTCCTGCAGCTTGCGCGAATCGATATCGACCATGATCTGTCGCTGCTTGCCGCCATACGGCAATGGAGCCGAAGCGCCCGGCACGGTGGCGAGCTGCGTCTTCAGGAAGTTATTGCCGAAGTCGAACAGCTCCTGCTCGGTGAGTGAAGGGGACGACAGCGCGAGGCGCAGGATCGGCACCGTCGAGGCGTTGTAGCGCAGGATATTCGGCGGCGTGATGCCCGGCGGCAGCGAACGCAGTTGCGTCTGTGACAGCGCCGTGACTTCGGCGAGCGCTTCATCGATATTCGCGTGCGGCTGGAAAAAGATCTTCACCACCGCAATCCCGTTCAGCGACGTCGACTCCGTATGCTCGATGTCGTTGACCGCGGTCGAGAGCCCGCGCTCGTAGTTGAGCACGATGCGTTTTTCCATTTCATCGGCGGGCAGGCCGTTGTACGACCAGATCACCGACAGCACCGGAATGTCGATATTTGGGAAAATGTCGGTCGGCGTGCGCAGGATCGTCAGCGGGCCGACGATCAGCAAAAGCAGGGCCAGCACGACGAAGGTATAGGGGCGCCGCAGCGCCAGGCGAACGATCCACATGGCTAGTTAAGGGGATGAAAGGCGGCGGCGCCAGTGTGGCGCACACAGCGGCCATGAGGCATGCCGCGACGGCGGCCGGCGGTCGCAACGGGCGGATTAAGCGGATCGTTCTGGCGGTGCATGATTTTGATATATCGCCCCGGCTGGGTTTATGATGGTCTCGTTACGACGCTTTACGCCCAGATCATCGGCCCGGCGCGCTGTAATGGGAATAGGGCGAAACGACGGGTGAAGAGCCCTGAGTTCGCGCTTTCCATGGCCCCGCAAAACGGGAACAATGACTCGAACCTCTCACGCGTCTTACGCGCAGCAGATTGGGTGCGTACGCAACGTTATCGGCGAAGCGGCGCTTTTATCATCACCTTGACCGGCGCGGAAACCATAAAGCCGGCTATGGGAGAAACGGGGAAACATCATGCAAATCGGTTCCATTGTCCGATCGGTGCATATCGCGGTGCCGCAGGGCGCACGCGGGATTGTCATGCGCATTCTCGGCGACATGGCTATGGTGGCCTGGTATGCCGGCGAACCCGGCACATCGGAGCATCTCAATACTGAACCCTTTTTCCTTGAAGATCTGATCGATACGGGCGAGCAGGTTCGCCCGTCGAGCGCACAGGTGCATTGAAGCTGGTTTGAGTCCGATTCGTGGTGGTTGCAGGTGGCTGTTAGCCGCACGGTGAGCCGACGCCCTCGTCTTTGACGGCGGCGCGGCGCACAATGCGGACATGAACGACGACAATTTCGACCCACAGGACGGCGCCGATAGCGCCGTACCTTTCGCCCGGCTCAAGCCGGAAATCGTGCTCGACGCGCTCGACAGCGTGCTCAGCAGCGTCGGTGTGTACACCGACGGCCGCATGCTGCCGCTCAACAGCTACGAGAACCGCGTGTACCAGGTGGGCGTGGAAGACGGTCCGCCCGTGGTCGCCAAGTTCTATCGTCCCGAGCGTTGGACCGACGCCGCCATTCTCGAAGAACACGCCTTTGTCGCCGATCTCGCCGCGCGTGAGATTCCGGCCGTGCCCGCGCGTGTTTTCGAAGGCCGCACGCTGCATACCTTCGACGGTTTCCGTTTCTCGATCTTCGAACGCCGCGGGGGCCGTGCGCCCGATCTGGACCGGCGCGATACGCTCGAATGGCTGGGGCGTTTCATCGGCCGCATCCATGCAGTTGGACAGACGCAGAACTACACCGAACGCCCGACGCTCGACATCAACACGTTCGGCTACGAGCCGCGGGATTTCTTGCTGGCGCACAACTTCGTGCCCGACGATGTGCGCACCGCCTGGCAGACCGTGGTGAATCTCGCACTGGAAGCCGTCGAGCGCGCCTTCGAGCGGGCCGGCGATATTCGCATGTTGCGAATGCACGGCGATTGTCATCCGAGCAATGTGTTGTGGACCGACGCGGGTCCGCATTTCGTCGACTTCGACGATAGCCGCATGGGTCCGGCCGTGCAGGATTTATGGCTGCTGCTGCCCGGCGATCGCGTCGAGGCTTCGCGTGCGCTGGCGGATCTGCTCGCCGGCTACGAAGACTTCTGCGACTTCGAGCCGCGCGAACTGTATCTCGTCGAGGCGTTGCGCACGCTGCGGCTGATTCACTACCAGGCGTGGCTCGCGCGCCGTTGGGACGACCCGGCGTTTCCGGCGGCGTTTCCGTGGTTCAACACGCAGCGCTACTGGGAAGACCGCATCCTCGAACTGCGCGAGCAGCTCGGCGCGATGGAGGAAGGACCGCTCTGGCCGGTTTGAGCGGTCGCGGTTCTACGGCGCCTGCGACGCCACGCTCGACGATTCCACCAGCGTCGATTTGACGATCACTTCGGCGCGCACGTCGCGCCCGATCGCTTCGATCGCGGGACGCATTTTCGCGAAGTCGTCGGGCGTGCAGACCTCGCTATCGAAATGGGTGGTGCCGTCGCGCGTCATCGTCACCACGTTGCTGAGCGGATCGAACGTGTACTGCGACTGGAAATCGACGAAGCGGTCTTGAGTTCGCTTCGCTTCCGGCATTTCCAGCACGTGAAAATTCGCGGGCAATTCAATGCGCGCGCGTTCATGCAACGTCAGGTTGTGGCAGACGAATGGCTGCGTGCGCTGCCGTTCGCCGAGCCAGTAGCGGGTGTCCGCCTCGAAGCCGCCGGCCATACTCGTCAGCGCCGGAATCGATGCCGCGGCGCCCGGTACCACCAGACTTTCGAGCGTGCCTTTCATCGTAATGGTCAGCGGGCCGTCTGCAACGGTGAGGTCGCTGGTGGTCAGCGTGGCGGTGCCGCGCAGGTTGGCGCTGCGCAGTTCCGCCTGGATCGACTCCTCACGTTGCGCGGGCGTTTGCGTGCGCAACATCGCGCGCGCCTGTTCGGCCGTGGCGCCCGATGCTTCCAGACGATAGGTGAAGCTCGCCGAGCCGTCCGGTTCGACCTTGATCGACAGGTCGGTGCTGCGCGTCATCAACGCGGTGGCCGGCGTTTGCGCGACCACCCCCTGATTGACGAGGACGGTAGGGCGGTTCATATCGGACGACGGCAAAAAACCGAATTCGACATTCGATGCGGTCGAGTCCGCATATTGCTGCAAATCCGGCAGCCAGGTGATCACGTGATTAATGACGCCGTAGCCCGGCACGCTGGGCAACGTGTAAATCGAGCCGCTGCTGATCAAGGCCGGCTCATTGCGAACGCCGACGGCGTCGAGCATTGCGCCGTACAACGCCACGTGATCCTTGCAGTCGCCATAGCGGTTCGCGAGGATCGCGCTTGCACTGTGCGGCACCACCGAACCGCGCCCAACATAGATCGCCACATAGCGGACGTTGCGGCGTACCCAGTCGTACAGCGTTTTGGCTTTGTCGTGCGGGGTGTGGTCGCGTGCGGTGAGGTTTTGCGCGAGACGTGTGACGGCGGTGTCGCGCGCGCTCGGGTCGGCGGCGGACGCCCTGTAACTGGCTGCGAAAGCGGCGTAGTCCGGAAAGGTCGAGACCATGAGCCGGTCGCCGTACGACACATACGCGATCGAGCCGCGCTCCAGACGGCTGAAATGCGCCTTGTCGTAACGGTATTCGTAGCGAGTGCGGCCGTCGCGCGTGACCGGTTGAAGCGCGGTGAAGCCGCGTGCATCGGCATAAAGCGGCTTGCCGGCGGGCAGATCGTAGATGAGGTGAAAGTTGTGGGTCGGCGCGAGATCGGGCGGAGTGAAGTCGCTGAATTCGCCCAACTCGATCGGCTGCTTTTGCGTCTTGCGATAGGTGAGATGCACGCGCGAGCCGGGTTCGACGGCGGGGAACACGATCACCTTTTCCTGGATGTCCTGGAACATCGGCGCGTCGAACGAACGGGCTTCCTGCACGTCGCGGATCTGATCGGGCTGCACGTCGTGACGCACGCCGTCGGCGGTGGTCGTGTAGGCCTCGATGATCTGCACGTCCGCCATATTGCGGTTGAACCACACGTATTGCTGCGCCACTCGCGCGACGCCTGCTTCGTTGTTCACGTGCAGCGTCATCGAATCGAGCTTGGAGAAGGAGCCGTCGGCATTGACGGTGAAAGTCTGCGTTTCACCTTCGTTGGTATAGGGATCGTCCAGCTTGGCCGCAATGCTCGCGCTCGCGCTATGGACACCGGCAAGCCAGCCGAGAGAGGCAAGACAGACCAAAGAGGTGAGGCGCATGGCGGGCAGGTATCCGGAACGGCAACGTTGACGGGATCGCCAGTTAGAGTCGGTTTGCGCCGCCCGGATGTCAAGCGGATACCGAGCATTGCAATTGAGCAAATGCTCCAATTGTGTAATGATAGCCATTCTCAATTGAAAGGCATCGCCAGCTTTCTGTCACATTTCTCCTCCTCTGTGACTGCCAGCCAGCCTCTCAGCCGGACGGCCTGGACCGCAAGCCGGGTCTGTCCGGCCCTTCCTTTCGAACTTTCCTTTACCGCTGGTGAGAGCGAGCGCTTTGGCGCTGCCTGACGGCGGGAGGTTAACTTGCTGTGCCTGGAGCATGGATGTGAACGCGCCTGAATCGATCGATATGAAACCTGCTGCTGGTGCCAGCACGCAATACACGGCCCATAGGCCGGAGCGCGGTCATCATCTGATGGGCGACGCCGAGCAGGCGGCGCGGCGCCAGCGTTCGCGGCGGGCGAATTTCATCAAGTGGTTGCGCAAGGTACACGGCTGGGTTGGGCTGTGGGGCGCGGTGTTGGGGCTGATGTTTGGCGCGACGGGGTTTTTGCTGAATCATCGCGGCGGACCGTTGAAGGTGTCGTCGGGTGAGCCGCAGGTCGAGGAGATGCAGATTCCTGTGCCGCAGAAGAAGCTGGGTTCGCCGATGGAGATGGCGAAGTGGCTCAAGGGCGAATTAAAGATCGACGGCAAGCCGGGGAAGGTGAAACGCGAACCGGCGCATGCGGTGGCATGGGGTGATCGCAGCACGATGCAGCCGGAGTTCTGGCAAGTCGGGATTTTTGGGCCTGGTCAGAATGTGCAGGCCGAGTATTGGGTTGGGAATGGGTTTGTGGCGGTGAAACGCACGCAGAATTCGTTTCTTACTACGATGAATAATTTGCATCGTGGTGTGGGGTTGAGTGTTGGGTGGGTTTTGTTGATCGATACGATTGCTGGTGGGATGATTTTGCTGTCCCTGACCGGGGTCTTGTTGTGGACTGAGTTGAATAAGCGGCGGATTGTCGGGGTTTTGTTGGTTGGCGGCTCGGTGGTTGCCGCTGTGGTTTGTGGGTTAATGTGACTTGGGGTTTTTTGCCTTTGCGGCGCTTTTTTCAGTGTTCTTGGGGCTTTGGCCTTTCCTTGATTTGTTAGTGGTCTATTAGCGTTGCCCCTGTGCGGGGCGGCACTGTAGTGGTCCAATGACTATGGACACCTCTAAAGGGGATAATTCTCCAAACGAGG